>CASETE010000023.1 GCA_949290785.1 uncultured Pseudomonadota bacterium | reverse complement strand
GTAAGTTATTGTATTCATTAAATAAACCGTTCGATTTATTGCTAAAAACGAACGGTCGTATTAACTGGTTGGGGCGCACGGATTCGAACCATGATAAAGAGAACCAAAATCTCTTGTCCTACCATTAGACGACACCCCAAAAACATCTGCAATTATAAATATCTTTATCTTTTTTGCAATAAAAAATAATTTTTTTCTTGTTTTTTAATTATTAAAACATATAATCATTCAAGTTTTTAACGTTTTCGTCGGTACATAATAAACTATAAAGGATTTAAATATGTCTCGCAAGGAATTTATTCAATTGTTAGAAGACAACATTTTTATTTTGGATAGGTTGGCGGACAAATTAAAAAAGAATCCCGCTTTGATATGTGGTTATCCAAAACAACAAATCAGTGTCTTGGTGCGTTTATATATCGGCGGTCGGGCAAAACTAAAAGACATTGCGCGGCGCGAATATGTTACGACGCCTAATTTATGCGCTTCTTTTAGAAAGTTGGAATATGACGGTTTAGTCGTGCGTGTCGTAGATGATAAAGATAGGCGTAATACGTGGTATTCTTGTACGGTTCGCGGTGAAGAGGTTGCACAAACTGCATTAAACGCTTTTCGCGCGGCAATTTCAGATTTGTTCGTGAATTTGACGCGCGCAGATGAAGAAACTTTAACAAAATCTTTAAAAAACATTAACGATATTTTAAACAAGATGGAGATTGGTAATGCGTAAAACAAGTGTTGTTGTATTGGGGTTGTGTTTCGGTTTCGTTACCGATGCTGCGTTCGCAATGGATTTATCTTTGAATGCAGCGGTTGAAAAAATTTTGACCCAATCCCAAGATTTAAAGAAAGCGGATGCGAACGTAAAAAAGGCAGAGGCTTCTTTGGATGCTGTAAATGCGAATCGTTGGTTTAATATTACAGGTAATGTATCTTATATGAATTTGGTCAACGTTGAAAATCCGACAAAGTCATACGGCGTTGACTTGCCGCCAGAATTAGGCGGAATCATCGCACAAGTTTCAGGTACAAATGTCAGTCATATAGAAATACCAGATAACATAACAATGGCTGGAATTTCTATTACTCAACCTATATATACCTTTGGTAAAATCGGCAATGCGGTTGATGGCGTAAAATCCGCGATAAAAATGTCTGAATCCGGCCGCGAAATGACAAAGCGCGAAGTGCAATATGCTGCGGTAAATATGTATTGGACTGCTAAAATGACGGACGAGATTGTTAAGATTTCTAAACAAGATTTAGACCAAGCAATCGCAGCAAAAAAGAAATTGACTGCTGCGGGGCGCGCAAATCGTAGCAACTTGGTTAAAATAGAATCTGATATTGCAACAAAAGAAATCAATTTATCTGATGCAGAATTTAATCGCGATACGGCGCACAGAATGTTGAAAATTTTAGCGGGTATTGATATGAGCGAAGAATTAGTTCTGACGGATAATTTCCCCGATGAATTTACAGACTTAAATGTAGGCGAGTTAAAATCTACGCCGCAATGGGATATGTTATCGGAACAAGTTGCGATGTATGAAAGAAACGCGAAGTCAAAAAGGGCAGGGGCTTATCCTACCTTGGCGGCAACGGCGTCTTATAGTTATTTAGCGATGGACAAAGACTTTAATAATATGTTCAACGAGAATAACGGGCAATCCGCGTATTGGGGTATAGCCTTGCAGGTTCCTATTTTCAGCGGCGGTTTGCACAAGGCAAACGCCACAGTAGAGGCAATGAATGCAGAGGCGGCTCGTCAAGACTTGGACAAGGCGAAAAAGATGACGACCGAAGAATATAATCGCGCTGTTGAAAAGTATAATCATTTGCGCGGAAATTTAGCCAGCCTTGAAAACGCCAGAGACTTGGCAGCAAAAGCCTATACGTTTTCACGTGATAGATTTGCCGCCGGTCAGACTTCTGCGGTTGAGTTAGCAGAGGTATCAGCGGGCTTGTATCAATTGGATATGGCGTTATTAAATGCAAAATATAATATTTTGATGTCGGCAGAATCGGTAAAAAAACTATTAGGTGAATAAGATGGAAAAAATTAAAGAAACAATATCTTCGCAAAAAGGTAAAAAAATTAGTTATATATTATGTGCCGCCGTTTTATTAGGCTGGGTGATTTTTAGATTTGCTGCCATTGGTGCGGAAAATTCTTTGGCTGTATTTAATGCGTCGCGCGTTGCAGCAGATGTCGGTGCACCGGTGCAAGTCATAGAAGTTACTTCACAAGAAGGCTCGTTAAAAGAACCTATTGCGGTTCATAATAATCGTGCCTACGTTGCAAGTTCGCGGGTGTCTAAGTTACATGCCGGTCAACGTATTGGTGACGGGGTAATTGTGTCTGTTTCTGCGGACATAGACCTAGATTCTGGTATGCATGTTGTCAGAACGCGCGGCGTTACGAACGGTTTGCAGTATGCTGAATTTAAAGCCAAAGGATATTTTGTCCCTGCATATGCTGTAAAAGACGGTAAAGTTTTGGTGGCAGAAAACGGTGTTGCAGAATTGCGTCCTGTAAGTGTCGTTCGCCAAGATTCTGATACAGCATATATTTCTGATGGGTTAAACGACGGTGACGTTGTTATTTTGTCCAAGGTAAATGCTGGCGATAAAGTGCAGATAAAAAAATAAGGAATATTTTAACAGGTTAAAAATAGGGGAAATGAGATGTTAAAGTTTTTTGTACGCAGACCTATTACTACGTTGATGTTTGTTTTGTTTTGGGTGGTATTGGGCTTTGTGTCTTTTCCAAAAATGAACATAGAACGTACGCCGGCAATTGATTTTCCGATGGTTACGGCGACTTTCGTTTATCCCGGTGCGTCACCGGCTGAAATAGAGTCGCAGGTTGTTAAAAAGGCCGAAGACGCTATTTCTGAAGTTTCTGAATTAAAGAAAATTACGTCGCAAGCGTTTGAAAACGGCGCTTTCGTTATGGCGGAGTTTAACCTGGGGGTAAACGTTAACGATAAATCTACCGAGGTGAAATCAAAACTAGACGCCTTGTCATCAGAATTTCCAGATGATTTAAAGCAACCTGTTGTTGAAAAATTAAATCCTCTGCAAGAATCTGTCGTTGATATTGTATTGCGTGGCGGTAATCCACGTGACATAGAAGAATATGTAACGAACACGTTGTCTAATAAGATAACGGCGATAAAGGGCGTGGCAAGTGTATCTGTCTTTGGCGGCGAAAGTCGCGCTGTAAGGGTTGCCATGAATCCTGAAACAATGGCCGCGCGTGGCGTCACCGTCATGGATGTTGTATCTGCGTTGGGAATGCGGAACTTGAATGTGCCAGGCGGTAAGATTGAAACGGGTACTGATTCATCTAATGTGCGCTTCATTGGCGAGTTTCAAAACGTTGATGAAATTGCAAGTTTGCGTTTGACTACTGTAGAAGGTCAGAATTTTAAACTGGGCGACATTGCAACTGTAACGGATGCAGCGCGCGATATAGAAACTGGTGCACGCTATAACGGGGAAAAAGTAGTTATTGCATCTGTTGTAAAATCTTCGGATGGAAACGCTATAAATATATCCAAAGAATTACGCAAAAAGTTGCCGGAATTACAGGCTGATTTGGATTCCAGGTTCCCTGGGGCTCAGATGGAGATAGTTTCAGATTCTTCCATCGCTGTTGCTGATGAAACATATAGTACCATAGAAGGTATTATATTGGGTGTTATATTTACAGTTTTGGTTCTATTGGCATTTACTAGAAATTGGCGTTCTACGATTATTGCGGGCGTTGTGATACCTGCATCTTTGGTGGCCGGTTTCTTCTTTATGGACGGCAGTGGTTTTACAATTAATGCTATGACCTTGTTAGCGTATTCTTCCGCTTTGGGTACGTTGGTATCAAACGCCATTATTTTGATAGAGTCTGCGTTGCAAGAAATGCGTGCCGGAAAAGACCCCGATAATGCCGCAATTGACGGTACTAAAAAAGTTGCCGTATCTGTATTAGCAGGTGTCGGAACCAACGTCGTTGTGTTCTTGCCGTTGGCGTTTATGGGCGGAATTGTAGGGCAGTTTATGGTACAGTTTGGGTTGACGGTTGTTTACTTGACGTTGCTGTCTTTGTTATTCTCTTTCACGTTGACGCCTATGATGATTGCGAAGTTCTTGCGTTTAACGGATAAGAATAAAAAACAAAAAGTTGTTGAAAAAAAGCAGCCGTTGAACAAAGCAAATAATACAAAATTGCGTCGTTGGTTTGATTATCAATATTCTAAGCCTTGGCGCGTTGTTGGTATTGCCGTGGCCGCTTTGTTAGGGTCGGCAATGTTAATGGGTTTTGTTGGTAATGAGTTTGCGCCATCTACGGATACCAACGAAATTAATATAACCGCCCGTGCGCCTATGGGGGCAACTTTTGAAAAGTCTGAATCCATCGCACAACAGATAGAAACTAAGTTAGCAGATTTTGAAGAAGTCAAAGCGACTTCGGTCAAAATCGGTGAACGTGGTTTACAAAATATTTCTGTTAAAATAGAATTGGTTGACGTTTCAGATAGAAACGTATCTGATAAAGAGTTGGCGCGTAAAATGTTGCCGGTGCTTGCAGAAATACCAGATGCAGAAATACAAATTCGTGCGGGGCAAAGTATGTCTGGGGCAGGCGTTTCTTCGGATATCGTGTTGAATATATACGGAGAAGATGACGCTCAGCGCGAGGCATATGCAAAGCAAGTCTTAGATATGATAAATCAAATTCCAGAAGTTCAAAGCGCGGTTTTTGCTCAACAAGAACCGGGACGTGAAACGCGTTTCATACCAGATGAAGAGAAAATGAATTTCTGGGGAATTAAAAATTCTTATGCTGGTGCGACTTTACGTACCGCTTTGTATGGCAATGACGAATATAAGTACAAAGAAAACGGCGAAGAATATCCTATTATATTAGAGTTTGCAGAACCCTTTAAAAACACAAGTATCTTTGACAGTGTTTATGTAAATTCTCAAAAGGGTATGGTTCCATTGTCAGAGTTGGGCGATATAGAAGTTGTACGTGCAACGCCAGATATTCGCCGTTTGGATAAAGAAAGAATAACCGAAATAGATATTAATATAGGCAAGTCCACAATGGGGCCTGTTCAAAAGAAAATAGAAGCAGCCATTGCTAAAATAGATTGGAAAGCGGGATATGGCGCTGAATTCGGTGGTATGTCAGAAATTCAAGACGAA
This sequence comes from uncultured Pseudomonadota bacterium, assembly GCA_949290785.1. Lineage (GTDB taxonomy): Bacteria > Pseudomonadota > Alphaproteobacteria > Rs-D84 > Rs-D84 > Enterousia. Next base: position 81,153 of record CASETE010000023.1, on the reverse strand, counting down.
ACAACGGGCGAAATAGGCAGTGCGTTCTTCTTGGCGATTGTTTTGACTTATATGTTATTGGCCGCGATTTTGAATTCTTTGGCGCATCCGTTTACGATTGCAACGTCTATTTTAACCAGTTTTGCGGGCGTGTTTGGCTTGTTGTTCTTGTCTGGGGCTTCCATGAACGTTGGCGCAATGTTGGCGTTTGTTATGTTAGTCGGTCTGGTGGTAAATAATAACATTTTGTTATTAGAGCCAACGATTAATCGGATAAGCAAAGGTGAAAACATCAAGGATGCCTTGTGGACAGAGTTAAATGACAAAAAATCTATGATTTTGATGACGTCCATTGCGGTTATGACTGGGATGCTGCCACAGTTATGGAGTGCGGACGGTATGAAAGTTGCTATGGCCGCAGTTATGATAGGTGGTATGTTGGCAAGTTTGATATGGACGTTCACTTTAACGCCTGCTTTGTTCTTCTTGGTAGAACGGGCACGTCAAGCACTAAGACGTAAAAATAAATAAATAAAAACGGGCTTTGCCCGTTTTTATTTTTATGGTTTACGATGCGTATAAAATGTTGTTATAATATCCCCAAGGTTTTAAAAGGATTATAAATGTTACAAAAACAAGATGTCGTCGTTTTTGATTTTGATGGTACTTTGTCAGGTAAAGATTCTAATGTAGAGTTTGCCAAATATTGTTTCAGACACTCTGTTCGTCCTTGGTTGTTTTTACCGGTTATGTCTGTGGCTGCAATAGCAAAGGTATTTAACCCAGGGGGTATCTGGTGGCGCGAGGTTATGCGTTCGTTTTTAACGTCTGACATGGTAAAAAAATTTAGTTCTGATTTTATAAAACAACACAAACGCGAACGCTTTGGTTGGGCGAAAGAACAGGTTTTGTCCGAAATCAAGGCGGGGCGACGGGTTATTTTAGTCTCGGCCAGTCCAGATTATCTGGTGCCGTATTTAGTTCGTGATATCAAGTTTGATGCGGTTTTGTGTTCTAAGATGGATGTCAAAAGACCGTGGAAGTATAAATTTTTATGTTGGGGGCAAAATAAAGTTTATGCAATGGACGCATGGGCCAAAGAAAATAACATAATACCACATGTGGTCAGGTCTTATTCAGACAGCAAGTCTGATATGCCGATGATGGAAATTGCCGACGAAGAGGTTTGGGTGGACAGAGATACCGGTCTAAGAAAACATGCCTGATGCTTTTGTATATATGCTTGATATAATTCAAGCATGGTTATAACAGATGTGCTATATGATTTAACTGTTGGTATAACTTGCGCTGTTTCCGGGGCGTTTATAATGTTGTTGTTTAATAGGAAGAAAAACAAACGTTTATCAGATGAAATCGTTCTGCATAAACAAGACTTGGAAAATTTGCGCCTAGAAAATAACAGGTTACTAGAAATCATAAAAGACAAAGAAAATAAGATACTTAGGTTAGAAGAAAAGATGTTGAACAAAAAAACGAAGAAATAAATCTTCGTTTTTTTATTATTCTTCGCCAAAGTCCATTTCACGCAATTTCTCAGCGCGCGGCGTTATTTTGCCGACAGAAGTTTGTAACATTTCTATGTCAGCAGATGCCTGGGAAAAATGTTGCTGTACTTTTATTGCGCGTTCGTTCAAACGTGATAAATCGGCCAGTAATAAATCAAGTTCTTTTTTTATCTGGCCAGCGACGCGTTTTATTTTTATGTCGGACAGTACCGCACGAATTGTGTTTAACGTTGCCCACAATGTAGACGGTGAAACAATGAACACCTTTCTGCGCGCGGCGTATTCAATTGCGCTGGGAAATTCGCGATGCAGGGTTTCAAAAATAGATTCAGATGCAATAAACATCATTGCTGATTCAGCGGTTTTGCCAGGAATTATGTATTTGTCTGCGATTGCGTCTATGTGTTTTCTGACGTCCAGTTCAAATTGTTTGCGAGCCATTCCATCGTCTGTATTACTGCAAAGTCTGTTGTAACTTTCCAACGGAAATTTGCTATCGATTATCATATCTCCTGGCGGATAAGGCAGGCGAATAATGCAATCTGGTCGAACGCCCGTTTCTAATACCGTTTGAAAAGAGTAACTTTCTGGTGGCATTATGTCGGCAACCAAGTCTTCTAATTGTCGTTCGCCAAACGTTCCTCTTGCTTGCTTATTACCCATTAAAATGTTTTTGAAGTTCGCTATGTCACCGCTAATATTTTTTAATTCTATTGCGTTTTGGGACAGTGCGCCCAATCTTTCTGATAATCTTTCGCGCAATCTGGCGTTGTCTTCGCGCAAGGCGGATACGTCAACTGTTGGTTTGCGCATTATAAGTATAACAAGTAATAGTATGATTACGAACAGTAACAAGAAAATATAAGTTGTCATTTAATATTCCTTTGATAAAATCATTATAAAAGGATTTATAAATGTTGCAAATGAAACTTTGTGGTGATTTAGTGTTGCGTGAAAAGTGTGAACTTGTAACCGATATCACTCCAGACGTTTTAGATATTATGGATGAAATGGTGGGAATGATGCACGAACAAAGCGGCGTTGGCTTGGCGGCGCCACAGGTTGGTGTGTTAAAAAGGTTTTTAGTTATGATGGAACCCGACTCTGGACGGGTGTTTAAGATGATTAACCCTAAAATCTTGACTCGCAGTGATGCGACGTGCGTTATGGAGGAAGGGTGTTTGTCTGTATTAGGGCATGATAACTTGCCTGTTTATGCGAACGTTACTCGTCCGCAGTCTGTAGAGGTAGAGTGGACGAATGAAAACGGCGATTTATTGCGCGCGGAAATGTCTGGTTTGCCTGCCAGAATCGTGCAACATGAAACAGACCATTTAGATGGTGTTTTGTTTATAGATTATTTATCGCCTGTTAAAAGAGAAATGTTAATGCGAAAGGTGCGCAAACGTAAATGAATTTGGTTTTAATGGGCACGAACGATTTCGTTGTTCCAATTTTTGACGCAATCATAGATGCTGGTCATAAAGTATCGGCGGTGTTTACGCGTGCGCCAAAGCCCGTTGGCAGAAAACAGATTTTAACTAAATCCCCCGTTCATGTTTGGGCAGAGTCTAAAGATTTACCGGTATATACAGATATTCGTGATTATGGATTTTCACCTGATATGGTGGTTGTTATATCTTATGGCGTTATTTTAAGGGATAATGTGTTAGGCTCCGCACCTTGTATAAATATTCATCCCAGTGATTTACCGCGTTATCGTGGTCCGTCACCTATAAGAACGGCGATATATAATGGTGATAAGAAAAGTGCCGTTTGTGTTATGCAAATGACAAGTGAATTGGATGCGGGTGACGTGTATTTGCGTCAAGAATTTGATATCGGGCAAGATGATACAAATGACACGATAGAAGAAAAAGTTTCTGTCATAGGTGCGCGTTTAATAACAGAATTTTTAAAGGCGCCGGAAAAATATGCCTCTGTTCCACAAACGGGTGAAATTACATATACAAGAAAATTTACCAGTGCGGACGAGATTATAGATTGGACAAGAACGCCAGAGCAGATACATAATCAAATTCGTGCGTTGGGGGCAGGGCGGACAACTATAAACGGCATAGATGTAAAGATTTTAGATACGCGTATAAAAGACGGAAACTTAGAAATTATAAAAATTCAACCAAGTGGCAAGAAGCCTATGGATTGGAAAAGTTTTGTAAATGGTTTGCATGGCGCAAATATTCAAATTGGCCAATAGAGAATGAGCAGATATAAAATAACTCTTGAATATGACGGAACGGATTTAATAGGCTGGCAAGAAAACCGCCAGGGTGATTCTGTTCAATCTTTACTAAAAGACGCTATAGAGAAGTTTTGTGGCGCGCGTCCTGACGTCGTTGCGGCCGGCAGAACGGATGCGGGTGTGCATGCATTTGCGATGGTTGCGCATTTTGATTTAGATTCGGACGTGGCTTCTGAAACAGTTATGCGCGCAATGAACTTTTATTTAACAGGTAAGCCAGTAAGTGTGCTTAAATGTGAATCTGTGTCGGACGATTTTAATGCGCGTTTTTCATGTATTCGTCGTAATTATAAGTATTATGTTTTGAATCGCTCTGCACCGGCAGTGCTGGATAAAAATCGTGTGTGGTGGGTACCAAGAAAACTAAATGTGCGCGCTATGCGAAATGCTGCAGAAAAGTTAATCGGCAATCATGATTTTACCAGTTTTCGTGCGTCTGAATGTCAGGCTAAAAGCCCAATAAAGACTTTGGATTTATGCAAAATAACGAAACGCGGAGATATGATAGAGTTTGAATTTTCTGCGCGGTCTTTCTTGCATCATCAGGTCAGGAATATGGTCGGCACTTTGGTTGAAATAGGTCTTGGTAAACCATATAACATAGACGAAATTTTTGCCGCAAAAAATCGCAGTGCAGCGGGACCTACTGCGCCTGCGTCGGGATTGTTTTTCGTTAGCGCGGATTATGCCACGGACGATTAGCGATTGTATATTTAACTTTCCCAGATTTATAAATAACAAAGCCATCGCGTAAAATTTTATGGTTGCACTTTGGTGCATCAACATAAAAATAAGAAACAATATAGTCTATGTTATCATCATTACATAAATTTATTATATGCTTTTGTAACGTTGTGAACTTTTGAATATAGGCTAAATTGAAATTGTCTGTTTTATATAAATATAAACCTTTGTCATGTTTGCGACGTTTGTTAGGAGTGCCGGTTGCTTCACCATTTAATTGCTTCCACGTATCAAAAGAGAAATAGTGGTTTGACGCACGTGATTTGTTAAATTCTAGTTTTCCTTTATTTACAAAGCCGACCAGTTCGTGGTCGCGTGTGGCATAAAATATCGGTTTGGGCATTATGGCAATTATCAGGGTTGCTATACCAAACATACACACGAACAGAATGTAATTTATTTTTATTTTAATCGGTTTGATGAACATCAAGCACATAAAACCAAGAATAAAGAACATAAGCGACGCGTTAGAAATATGCGGTAAAGTTATTGTGGAATAAGGGAGTTCTGCAATATGTTCGCCCAGATTAAGAGTGTATTTATAAACAGTGTTTGCAATGTCCAGTGGCATTGTCCAATTGAAAGTTGCGGTAATTGTTCCTAGGATGACAAGTGGCATAATGGCAAAAGAAAATATAGGCAGTAAAATTAAATTGCCCAACAGACCATAAATCGGCAGGCTGTAAAAGTGTGCAATTACGAATGGGGCTGTAAATACAGTTGCGACAACAGAAGTTAAACTGGCGGTATACAAAACCTTTAAAATTTTGTTTTTCGGCATTGTCGGCTGTATGTCGTTCCATAACCAGACCAAACCAAAGATAGCTGCAAAAGACAACTGAAATCCCGGTTGCATTACATAGTGTGGATTCATCAAAAATATTATGCAAAAAGCAACGCATACATTACGCATAGAAATTGCGTTTCTGCCGAATATAAATGCGGCAAATACCAACGTTGCCATCAAGAACGCACGAACGGTTGCAACGTCTGTCCCTGACAAGAATAAATAAAACAACAAACCCGCCCAAGAACATATTAACGCAGGAATTCTTGCCGGTATTCTTTTTGTTATTGGCGCAAAAGCACGAAACAGGAAATAAAACAAGGCGAACAGCCAACCTGAAACCAAAGTAATATGAAAACCACTGATTGACCACACATGTCCAACGCCGGTTGCCGTCCATATATTGTTTTCTGATTCTGGTACAGCGCTTTTGTAGCCCAAGACTAACGTGTCCGCTAAAAACGAGTTTGCTTTTGTATGCATATAATCGCGTAAAGTACTGATGCTGGTATCATTAGATTTGTGTATTATGTCATAGTTGTTGATATATCCCGTCGCGGATAATCCGTTAAAATAAGCCCAACGTGCATAATCAAAACTGCCTGGTGCGTCTGCGCCCGAAGGTCTAAATAAACCTATGTTTGCGCGTATTGTGTCGCCTATGTTTGGCAGTACAAGTTCAGGTTTTGCGGAAACTCTGATTATCGCGTTGCCTTTTTGTTCTGCGTTAATTTCACGCGAATCTGTTTTTATGTAAATTCTTGCTTTATCTGCGGTATAGTCAATTTTGGTAACCTTGCCATCAATTTCAATGTTGTGCATATTTCTTGGTAATTGCGGCGTATTAATAAAGTGCGTAAATACAGACGCATAACAAAGGCCGAAAAAGAATAATGCGATTATGCGGATAAAAGTTCTTTTGGATATAAATAAAATTATTGTAACTGCAACCAAGCCAGTTATGGTCATGTATAATGTAGGCTCGCATGGCAGGTTGAAATAAAGGCCTGCACCAAAAGCCATAATAAAAGGTACCCACAGAAACAAATTTTTTGATTGGTTTTGCCACAAGTCTTTCATATGCAAAGTATAGGAATTTATTTTATTGTCAATCAATGAAAATTTTCGTATTATAAAAACAATACAAGGGGGGGTATGATGGCAAAGTATATTTTTATCACCGGGGGTGTTGTATCCAGTTTAGGTAAGGGCGTTGCAGCGGCAAGTTGTGGCGCCCTTCTTCAATCGCGCGGATACAGCGTTCATGCAAGAAAGTTTGATCCATATTTGAATATAGACCCAGGAACTATGTCGCCGTTTCAGCACGGCGAGGTTTACGTTACAAACGACGGTTTTGAAACGGATTTGGATTTGGGTTATTATGAAAGGTTTCTTGGCATTCAGATGTCCAGGAATGATTCTGTGTCGGGCGGACGTATTTATTGGGACGTATTAAATGCAGAAAGACGCGGTGATTATCTTGGTGCAACTGTCCAGATGATACCGCATGTCAGCAACAAACTGAAAGAGTATATTGGCGCGAATACAGATACTGACTTTGTGGTTTGTGAAGTAGGCGGGACAGTTGGTGACATAGAAGGAAAAATATTTCTTGAATCCATTCGTCAGTTTGCAAACGATGTTGGACGGCAAAATGTAATGTTTATACATTTAACGTTAGCGCCTTATTTAGAAACAAGTGGAGAATTAAAAACCAAACCTACGCAAATGTCCGTGCGCGAGTTGTTAGAAAACGGGATTCAGGCGGATATGTTGATTGTTCGTACGCCCAGAATGCTGACTGCCGACGAAAAGGCAAAGATAGGTATGTTTTGTAATTTACCTGCGAAAAATGTAATCAGCGGCATAGATGTTGATAATATATATAAGATTCCATTAGCTTACGAGGCGCAACATGTATTTGATATAATGGCCCAGCATTTTGGATTGCCAAACGCGACGGGAAATATGGATAAATTTCATAAAATAGAAAATTATTTATCAGCGGATTTGCCGGTTGTAAATATCGGTGTTGTTGGCAAGTACTTTGATGTACCAGATGCATATAAATCTCTGAACGAGGCTTTATTTCATGCGGGAATTCAAAATAACGTGCATGTAAAAATTCATAAAATTAATGCCGAGCAGTTTAATCCAGACGCCTTGAGTGGTGTAGATGGTATTTTAGTCCCCGGTGGATTTGGTACGCGCGGTATAGAAGGAAAAATAGCCGCTGCAACCTATGCGCGTGAGAAATGCGTTCCTTATATGGGCATATGTTTAGGAATGCAGGTTGCGGTAATTGATTTTGCAAGGAATGTGGTTGGTATATCAGATGCGGGTTCTGCGGAATTCGGCAAGGCTTGTACGCCTGTCATAAATATAATGGCAGATCACGATTCTGCTGATATGGGGGGGACGTTACGTCTTGGAGCATATCCGTGTATGATAAAACCGGGAACTTTGGCAGAGAAAATCTATGGTACGCAACAGATATCCGAAAGGCACAGACATAGATATGAAATGGATGTCAGTTTGTCCGACGAGTTTGAAAAATGTGGTATGATTATTTCTGGCTTAAGTCCAGACGGTCGTTTACCGGAAATCGTAGAATTAAAAAATCATCCGTTCTTTATTGCAGGACAATTTCATCCGGAATTTCAATCCAGTCCGTACAAAGGGCATCCGATGTTTAATGCTTTTATTGCGGCGGCCGTAAAGAATAGTCTATGCGCCAAAAATAAAGTCTGAATTTGACATTATTTTAATTAATGCGTCAACGTTATCTTGGTCAGATGTGCGTTGACGCTTTTCTTTTCCACAAAGTTCACATTTATGAGTAATTATAAAACCTTCGCCGTCTTTTTCGGCAGAAATAGGGCGCATCATTCCGCCACAACTTGAAGCCCTATCGCCGGGGTTGTTGTCGACGTGGCGCGACCATAAACATTGCGGACAATGGTTGGTATAACCATTTCCACGAACAACTGCGCCACAATGGGCGCAGTTAAAATCTTCTATCTTTTTTGTGAATTTTTTCATTACAAACCCAATGCATTGCGATACATTTGTGTCAATTCATCGGCTTCATCTAATTCATCAGGGTCCATTTTACGTAATCTTATCATCTGACGAATATATTTCGGGTCAAAGCCGGCTGATTTAGCCTCGCTATAAATTTCTTTGATGTCTGCGGCAATTGCGGCAGTTTCTTCGTTTAACTTTTCAATTCTTTCAATTATGCTTAACAACTGTTGGTTGTCAATTGCACCGTGATTTGCTTCTTTCATTGCAGATTTCCCCTTGTCTTTTTATGAGTCTTATGATATACAATAAAACGAAAAATGCAAGAAAAACAAAGTTTAAAATTAAGTGAGGAAAAATGAATAGATTTACAAAAATTACGGCATCTATCGGGCCAAAATGTGAAGATGAACAGACGTTGACGAAAATGATTCAATCAGGCGTTAATGTATGCAGGTTGAATTTCAGTCACGATACGGGTGATGTCCAAGGCAAGAAAATTGATTTAATTCGCCAGATTTCCGAACGATTAAATATACCTGTTGCAGTAATGATAGATTTACAGGGGCCCAAGCATCGTATCGGTAATTTCGAAACCGAAGAAAAATTTCCTTTACAACCCGGTCAAAAATTTATTTTTGATAAGGATGAAAAGCCTGGGAATTCATCGCGCGTACAGTTACCAGACAAGGATGTTTTTGCGTCTTTAAAACTTGGCGACAGAATACTGCTGAACGATGGGAAAATTGAAATGCGCGTGGATGCCGTTGCGGAAGATAAAATAGAGACGACGGTTTTGCGCGGTACGGAAATTTGGTCCAGACGTGGTTTTAATTTGCCTGATACAGAAATTGCAACGTCTGTTTTGACAGACAAAGACAGGGCGGATTTAGAATACGCATTGACCAAGAATCCTGATTGGGTTGCAATTTCTTTTGTGCAGAAGCTGGAAGATATAGCCGAGGTTCGCGATTTTATTACGGCGCGTACATCATATCCTGTCAAAATCATTGCAAAGATAGAGCGACCAAACGCGGTTGAAAGAATTACAGAAATCGCAATGGTTTCAGACGGTATAATGATTGCACGCGGGGACCTGGCGGTAGAAGTTCCGTTTGAAAAACTGCCTGCGATTTCGCGTCATATAATTCGTGAATGTCGTAAAATGAACAAGCCTGTTATTATGGCGACGCAAATGTTAGGGACGATGGTAAATAGTGAATTCCCAACGCGTGCAGAAATTACCGATGTTGCAAATACTGCTTATTTGCGTGCGGATTCTACTATGACGTCCGAAGAAACGACTATTGGAATCAATCCTGTGAACGTCATTGAAACGATGACAAAGATTTTATCTTATGCAGACAGTGATGCGATTGCCAATCCATACGATTGGTCACGCGTTGAAAACGTTCCGGAAAATGACTGGTCACGAAGCGTTGCGTCCATGGCTTATTTAAATAAGGCGTCAGCGATAGTTGTTTTTGCGCGTGATACCATAACGGCAACTCAAATATCTTGTCGCAAACCAGATATTCCAATTATTGCCGTTTGTAGGGACCGTTTGATTGCAAATCAACTATGTTTAGCGCGTGGAATTTTCCCGATTTATGACGAGGATTTATTTGGGCAACGTGATGCTTTTAATTCTGCTCGGAAATTCGGTGTAGAAGAAGGGAAGTTGGTCATAGTTGATGAAGATAAAATTAGTTTACGAACACTTGATTAATAAAAAATAATATTAATAACGGCGGGAAAAGTATTGACCGCCGTTATGTTTTTTTATTACAATCTTTGTTGAAATGAAAAGGTTGGTTGGGATTTTTCTTGTTACATATTTTATGTGTGGCACTGCTTTTGCGGCGCAGTACAAGGCCGCTTTGGTTGCAGATATGGATAGCGGGCGAATACTTTATCAGGAAAACGCAAGCGTTCAAAATTATCCTGCCAGTTTGACTAAGATTATGACGTTGTATTTAACGTTTGATGCGTTGGAACACGGACGTTTGCATTTAGACGATTATTTGATTGTTTCGCAATCTGCGGCGGCTGCGTCACCTGTCAAACTTGGGGTGTCTGCCGGCAGTAAAATAAAAGTAGAAGATGCGATAAAAGCGCTTACGGTGTTAAGTGCTAATGATGTCGCGCGCGTGTTGGCAGAAAATTTGAAAGGTGGGAAAGAGGGTAATTTTGCAGAACTAATGACGCGCGTGGCAAATGAAATTGGGTTGTCTGGGACTAATTTTGAAAATTCGTCTGGGTTGCCGAACGATGACCAATTATCTACTGCGCGTGACATAGCGCTATTGTCCATGGCAATTTATAAGCATTTCCCTCAATATTGGAAGTATTTCAGTATCAAAACGTGGACTTATAACGGTAAAACTTATACTAACGGTAACAGATTGCTGGGGACTTATCCTGGGTGTGATGGTATGAAAACAGGGTATACTAACAAATCGCGCTATTCGTTGGTTGCAACGGCTAAACGTGATAATCATCATTTAATATCTGTCGTTTTAGGCGCTGAAAACAAAGATGTTCGTGCAAATACTGCGGCAAAACTGTTAAATAAGGGTTTTGCTATGGTTGATAGCGGCGAGGTGCCTTCTATGTCACAGACTTATTATGCGCCTGCGCAAACTGTTGATTATTCAGCTGATTATTCAGCGCCGACTTTCAGGGCTGCATATAACGCTGCTACAACTGGTGCGTCGCAACATAAAAGTACTGATAATTACGCCGTGAAAAAAACTGAAAATAAATTAACTGCCGGTGGGGCAGGGGTACAGTTTGGTGCTTTTTCTTCGCGCAGCGCCGCACAAAAACAGGTCAGCCTTGTTAAGAATAAACTGGGCATCAGCACGGTAATTGAAGATGCGCCAAACGGAATGTATCGTGTTCGTGCAAATGGCTTATCGGACAGTTCTGCGCAAAACGTAAAAAGCAGGGCAGACAACGCCGGAATTGATTGTTATATATTTCACTAGGTAATACTTATGAATTCAAAGATAGAAAAACTTATAAAACAATTCGCAAAGTTACCGCGTTTAGGCTCGCGGGCGGCGCAACGTATAGTTTTGTCGTTATTGCAAGATAAAACGGGTCGGGCGATAAATTTAGCGAACGCTTTGATTGATGCGTCCAGTTCTATAAAACCGTGTACAGTATGTGGCGTGTTAACAGATGTAGACGTCGGTATATGCGAGTTTTGTCGTGATTCTGCGCGGGCTAATGGTCAGTTATGTGTTGTGCGTGAATTGTCTGATGTGTGGGTGTTGGAGAAGTCGGCTGTTTTTCATGGACGTTATCATATATTAGGTGGATTGTTGTCTGGGGTTGCGGGTATGACGCCGGAAGATTTGAATATATCTGGGTTGGCGGAAAGAATAAAAAAAGAAAATATTACAGAGGTAATTTTTGCGTTACCTAATACGGTAGAAGGAAAAACCACGCAGCACTATGTCATATCGGTTATTGGGGCATGTGACGTTCGTTTCACAGAATTGGCGTCGGGCGTGCCTTTGGGTGGGGATTTAGATTATCTAGATGATGGTACGTTAACGTTGGCTTTTGGGGGTCGCAAGGATTTATGAGTGAAGAAATGTTGCAATCTTTACCGCCCGTATCGGATATGATGCGTAATGCCGGCCTAGAACCCAAGAAACAATTCGGTCAAAATTTTTTATTTGATTTGAATTTAACCGGCCGCATAGCAAGAAGCGTTCCAGATATAACCACTACAAACGTTGTAGAAATAGGTCCGGGCCCTGGCGGTTTAACGCGTGCGTTATTGATGGCGGGGGCTATGCGTGTTATCGCTATTGAAAAGGATAAAACAACTGAACCTATATTATCAAAAATTGCGGACAGTGCAGACGGTCGTTTAAGTGTAATTTATGCGGATGCATTAAAGGTAGATTTTACAAAACTTGGTATAACGGATTATGCAATATGTTCTAATTTACCTTATAACGTTGGAACGGAATTATTTATAAATTGGTTATTGCGCATGGCGCAAGGAGAGCCCATTAAATCAATGACATTAATGTTCCAGCGCGAAGTTGCACAACGTATAACAGCAAAGCCGGGAGATAAGCAATACGGTCGTTTAAGTGTGTTGACGAGTTTAATTTCAGACGCAAAAATTTTGTTTGATGTACCTAATACTGCGTTTGTACCGCGTCCAAAGGTACAAAGTGCAGTCATACAAGTATTGCCGAACGTATCAAAGATAAAAAAACTTGGTGACGTTAGGGGTCTGGGTGCAATGACCGCTAAACTTTTTGGGCAGCGGCGCAAGATGATACGCGGTATAATGCCAGGCATTGAATGGTCGCAATTTGGTTTGACGGGAACGGAAAGAGCAGAAGAATTATCACCGGAAACGTTTGCACAAATGGCAAAAATTTTGGTATAATAAGTTAAAGTTTAAATAACGGAGAGAGAGCAGAATGTCAGTCGCAATTTTAATATTTTTTGCAATACTGTTTGTTTTGATGTGTGTTTTACGTGTTGCGCGTATTGGGGCTTTGGTTGCTTTTTTATTGGCGGGCATTATTTCTGGACCATACGTATTAAATCTGTTTCAGTTAACAGATACTTGGACGTTCTTGGGTGATTTAGGAATATTGTTTTTGTGGTTTACATTGGGGTTGGAAATAAATATGAAGCGTCTGTGGAATATGAGACGTACAATATTTGGTTTTGGCGCCGCCCAGGTTTTAATGGTTGCTGTAATGATGTTTCCGATTTTATTTGGTGTGACGTCTTGGACGATAATGGGTTGCATAATGGTATCTTTGTTGTTAGCAATGTCCAGTACGTCCGAAGACATGCAACTGTTGATTGACAGAAATCAGTTAAATACAGATATGGGGCATCAGACATTTTCTATTTTATTATTCCAAGATTTATTGTCTATTCCGTTATTGGCTATGTTGCCTGTATTTGCGGGTAAAAGTTTTAACTTAGGTGCAACAGCCATAGACGTATTTGTATTGTCTGTTGCGTTAATTATTGGTGTTGTGATTGTCGGTCGTTTTATATTGAATCCGTTGATGAAACTGGTTGCCCGGATAAAATCCAAAGAGGTTTTTTTATTAGCCATCATGTTAAATATAGTTGCATGGGCAATAGTTATGGACTTAATCGGCTTACCTGTTGGTTTAGGGGCGTTTTTGGCGGGAATGTTGCTGTCTGAAACAATATACCGTCATCAGATTAGCGCGGAAATTTCACCGTATTCTATGCTGTTCTTGGCGTTCTTTTTCATTGCGTTAGGTATGGGGTTAAATTTACATTTCTTGGGACAGTATTGGTATGTAGTGCTGGGTGGTGTAATAGGTTTGATTGTAATAAAGTTTTGGGCGATATTTATGGTTGCGCGCGTTCGCAACGTTGAAACATCAGACGCTGTGACCATTGCTTTGTTGTTATCCCAAGGTGGTGAATTTGGATTACTAATGTTGCAGACCATGAAAACGTCGGGGATAGACGCTTTGCCGGAAATGCACCAAGAAATTGTTACGGCTATTATAATAATATCTATTATGATGACGCCTATTTTATTGGCTGTGTACGACAAGTTGCGCCGTTCTGGCAAATATTTGGCAAAGCAACCGCGTTCTGTTCGCGGGAAAAATTCTTCGGAACAAAAGCCTGCGGTTGTCATTTGCGGTTTTGGTCGTGTTGGGCAAATAGTTGCGCAGATGTTAACGGCCGAAAAAATATCTTACGTTGCCATAGATACAGATGTAAACGCTGTGATGTTAGGTCGGGAACGTGGTTTTAATGTGGTATATGGTGATACTCGTAATGCGACTGTTTTGCGCGATTTGGGTTTGCAGCCACGTCATACAAGGGCGGTTGTTATTGCGCTGGATAACGCGACTACTACGCGAAATACAGTGCTAACCGTCAGAAGTATCGCCCCCAGGGTAAAGATATTCGCGCGCGCGCGCAATTTGGCTGATTCTAAAGTTTTATTAAAGGAAGGCGTCATAGAAGCGCAACCTGAAACAATAGAATCATCGTTCTTCTTGGGATATGGCGTTCTGTCGCATCTTGGAATATCGGAAAACAAAATAGAAAATTTATTGGACGAAATGCGTTCTAATAATTATTCTATGGTTGATAATCCGGTGTCTGACGCACAATGATTTGTCCCCGTTTGGGGACTTTTTATATTTGCTTTTATTTCATTGTATTGTTATATTTCGTGAAACAGGGGAAAAATATGAAAAATAAGATATTAAAATATTGTGCGATAATACTAGGCATTATATTATTGGATCAGTTAACAAAAGATATTCTGCTGTATTTGATAACGGGTTCTGTTCCAGCATTCGGGTCTGCGTGGGCGATTGTGCCTGTACCTTATTTAATGACGCAGGTTGGGGATTTTTTTAATATAGTATTTACTTGGAATCCGGGCGCATCGTTTTCAATGTTGCGCGCTGTTGGCGAAGCGGCACCGTTGCTTATCATCGTCATAACCGGGTTTATAATCGGCGTTATCGTTTATTATTTGTTTGCGCGTGCAAAGTCTTATGAAAGGGTTCCTTTGGCGTTAATAGTTGGCGGTGCATTGGGAAATTTGATTGACCGGGTAAGATTTGGTGCGGTGATTGACTTTTTAGATTTTCACGTTGGCGGTTGGCATTGGCCTGCGTTTAACGTTGCGGATATGTGCATAGTAATTGGCGTTGGTTTATTTATATTGAATTGGTATTTGGCCAGACGTCGTTGCGTGGAACAGGTAAAATCAAAATCAAAAGAAAAGGGTGGTAAATAATTATGGTGAAGTATTTAGATAACAATTCCGGCTTTCAGCAATGGAGTGCGAATAAGTACGCACAAGAAAAATCAAAATCACGTTGGGGTACTTTTTTTTGGTGGTTGATGTTGTTCTTGGCGGCATGGTGGTTAATTGGCGTTATGATGGGGCCGAAACCAGCCACTGAAACCGCAGAAGACGCAACCGTGGTCACAGAAGATTTGTCTGGCGTTCCTGTGTCAGAGATAAAGTCTGATGACATTACCGCTAACGTTCAGGGGCTGCGAATTTATGATGTAAAATTATTAAATTTTGCTCAGGACAGTTCCGTTGCTGATAGCGGGCCTGTGTCTTTGTTATCCCAAGACGGCGCATTTGCCGAGGTTGGTATTTTATCACCGGGTACATCTGCCCCAGTTGCGAAAACCGTGTGGAAGAAAGACGGTGATACATTTGTCTGGCGTAATTCTGACGGTATTGAATACCGCAGACAGATAAGTGTAGACGGTTATTTAATTTCCGTGTCGGACACAATCAAGAACGCTTCGGGTAAGGACATCAGTGTTGCACCGTACGCCAGAATCGTTCGTGCAAACGACGTCGTTTCGTCTGCGGGCGTTTACACTGGTGCAATTGCGTATGCTAATTCAGATATAGAACGAGACGATTGGCATGACATAGACAAGAAGTCTTTTGCATATTCAACGACAACCGGTTTTATTGGTTTTGCGGATCAATATTGGGAAACGATTGTGTCTGTGGACAGTCCGGACCAGACGTTGCGTATAAAAAAGACGGGTGATTTGTATCAGGCGGACGTTGCGGCAAACGCAGTTTCCATATCTGCCGGGGAAAGTAAAACAATAACAACGAACTTGTTTGTCGGACCGCGTGAACAGCGCGTATTAGATTTAGTGTCTGCCAAGATTGCCGGCATAGACGATACGATTGATTATGGATGGTTTTGGTTTTTGGCGCGTCCTATGTTATGGGCGTTAAACGGTTTGAACTCAATTGTTATGAACTATGGCGTAGCGATAATAATATTGACGATATTGTTACGTATTTTGATGTGGCCGCTTACCAGAAAGTCTTATACGTCGATGATGGCGATGCAAAAGATGCAGCCAGAACTGACGCGCATACAAAAATTATACGGTAACGACAAGATGCGCTTGCAGATGGAAATGATGAAACTGTATCAGACGCACAAGACTTCACCGATGTCGGGGTGTTTGCCTATGTTGATACAGATACCGATTTTCTTTGCGTTGTACAAGGCGTTATTGATATCTGTTCAGATGCGCAGTGCCCAATTTTTATGGATATCTGATTTAGCGACCATGGACCCATATTTCATATTACCGATATTAATGGGGGCAACCATGTGGTTACAACAATATTTGCAGACGCCTGCGAAAAGTAACGGTTCTGTGAACGATGCTGTTGCGCAAACACAAAAGGTTATGAAATGGATGCCGTTATTATTCACAGTGATGTTTGCGTGGATGCCTGCGGGTCTGGTGTTATATTGGACGATGTCAAACGTATTTGGCATCGGCCAGATGTATTACATCAAGAAATTTAACAAATAAACTTTGAACGCCCAGAAGGGCGTTTAATTTTTGCATATAAAGCGTTCGGTGTTTGTATAAACGGAGCTTTCTTTATACCCAAGACTTGTTTAGTTAAATCAACGCAGGTTTTAGGCATGTTGTATGTATGTGCGTTGTGTTTATTCAGTTGTATGAAATCCCAACCTGCTTTTTTTAACAGTTTTATGCTGTTAATAGTCAGCGGGATTTTTACAATATGCTTATATTTAACAAATTGTAACATTATGAAGCGGTTGTTTTTTTTTAGTATGGGGGCGCAGTGCTTGTACCTGCGACAAAATATTTTAGGTATAAATTTAGATGTTTTTTTTGCAAAGGCGACGATAATCATAACGAATCCTTTTATATATTTTCGCACGCCTTAGCGGCGTGCGGTATAAAACTTATTGTTCAATCCAACCGCGTTGTTTTGCGGCGTTTTCTAATACCAGCATTGCGCGTCGCCATAAATCTGCTGCGCGATTTTCGGCCCATATATATTGATGAGGCGCGCGCCTGCGGTCACCAAATTTTTTCATCACGTCCAATTGTTCTTCGGTTAGTCGTCCAGAAAGATATAATTTTGTAATCAACGATTCTACGTCTAATAATTCGCACGGACGTTTAGTGCAATTTGTTCTTGTTCGCAAGAAACCGTTTTGTACAGATTTAGAATACAAGAACCAAAACCACAATTGTTCTGCATTTTGAAATTTTTCTGCTGTATATAAAGTTTGTATGTTTTGCGATGTCATTTTAACTTCCTCCTTTTAATATGACGTTACATGACAGGATATATAAAACACGAATAGAAATCTGTAAAAGGGTACAACCAATGGTTGAAATGCGAATCGGATTTCTGATTCGTTAAGGTGTTTTTACCAAGGTGTTCCGAATCGTGCTTTTATACGTTTTTTTTATATAAATAAAAAAGTGCGCAAAAACGCGCACATAAAAATCGTATTTAAGTTTGTTTATATTGTTATAGTTATACCTCCTATGATTTTCAATATTAGTTAAAAACAAACCCGCCAAATTGGCGGGATCTTGCTTACTTTATGGGCGGGAAACAATCGCCACCTGTTTCTGGACAGCAATTGAACCCTTGGTCGCCCATATCTGTATAAATTTCACCTGCGCAACAACCGTATTCATCTGGGATTGTGCCATCAGGGCAGATTAATACGTTCGTAGGCGTTTCCACAGGCAAGGTTTCCGCACTGTTATTATCTTGGAACGGGTTTTGAATAACCCCATCTTCATAAGTTAAACCAAGTATATCTTCATTATATGCCTGTTGTTGTTCGGTCGTTTGACTGCCGGGTTGTCCATAGGTTGTCTGGAAAGTTGTTGTTTGGTTCTGATAATACGCATTTTGTTTTGCGTTGTTTATCGCTTGGTAATTTAGCGACTGACAATATGCCAAAACAGTTCTGTAATCATAGCCAGATTTATAAATGTCTTCTATTTTTTCTTTATTAATCTCAAAAAGACCGTTAGAACCTTTTGTGCAATAGTCTTCTCTCAGATTAAACGAACGTACCTGACCAACCCACGAAGAATCTTCATATTTTACAGTTGGGCCTTTCGTATCCCATTCATCATTACGTAGATTGCGTATATCATCCAGACTGGTGTTTTCTTTAACGTTTTTAACAGAACATTCTTTTGTGTCATCGTTGCCACATGTAATTACCAAATCTTCTGGTGAAAAGACTGTTATACGTGTACCGGCTGCAATTGAAAATGGTGGTATTGTATTGTCCATTGCATCAACCAGTAATTTCTGTGCAACCTGATTCCATGCATTTATTATTTCATTCTTTGCCAATTCAGATGAACGTACTGTACCTGATTGAACAACTGTATTGTTATCCAAATCAATTTGGTTAACAAACGTATCTGCGATTGGTGCAATCATATTTACCGCAGCTGGAACAATCGCGGTCAGCATTGGCATAACAATTTGTTCAACATAGTCTGTACTGCCATGCCCCGGAACCCCCGCGCGCCCCTGTGAGTCGCCAGAAAATGGGTTGTTACCATGAAAATTGAATTCAACGCCATTTGGTAATATAAATTGATACCATTCTATTTGCATACGACCAATTGATTTGTATGGTCCAGGTAATTCACCGGTTACATATCCCAACAGCAACGTACCTGTTGGTATAATAACAGTACGACCATCATCAGAATATACGTTTCTATCAACTGTTGCGCGTACTGGTAATGTTTGTCCTTTACATTCCCCGCCACCGTCTGGGCAATTATATAAAGAAGGGTCTGCGCGAACTTCGGATACGATTGTTGCAGGAATTGGTTTATATTGTCTTAATACGAATTTTCTGTCAAATGGGTCAGATGAAAAAACCGCGCTTTCACTACTGCTGCCTGTATAAATTTTAGTTTTAGGATCGTTTAATGTTATTCTAAAAATATTGCCTGTTTCTGTTGTTGCATCGGCGCTTTGTGGTAACGCGGCCAATTCGTCGGCTGTTAATTGCCGCGCAAGATTTTTTTCTTTTTTAGGTGCAGGATTTGATAATTGCGGAATTTCACGGTTTATAACGTTGGTATAACCGATGTGTTCCGCATCTGTTCCTATTTTCGTAATATTATCGTTGATGTCTGTTATTATACCTGTATCAGGATTGTATACGCCTGTCGGGCTGTCACAATTTTTATCTGAAAAAGGATGGTAATAATACGCGCCTGCCTCTGGACGAATCCAACCGCTTTGCACACCTGATAAGTTGTATCCAGGAAACGCAAAGTCAGAACAAGACTCTGCCGGTTTTACAGGTTGCGTTTCAGGTGCCGTTTTAGGTGCGGCATCTATAAATGGATCCGATGGTGCAATTTCTTTGATTTCTTGTTTTATTTCCTGCTTTACCGTTTTAACCGGTTCTGGTTCAGGTTCAGGTTCGGTTTCTGTTTCGGGTTCTGGTTGTGGCGCTGGTTCTGGTTTCGGTTCTTGTTTTGGTGCTTGCGCACTTATAACGACCGTTTGGTTCGTTGATTTAGTCATTGCAGCGGGTTCTTGGGCACCGTGCCACTTTACAACTAATTCAACAATTTTCGTAGATACATCACTTGTCGGTTGATAGTCCAAGGTGATAGTACAATTATTTTTAGCGTCTATCTGATTTTTAGCAACGCATGTTTGATTTATGCTTAAACCAGGAACCTGTTCAAGAAAATTTACTTCAACGATTTTTGTAGGGGCGTTTGTTGATAAATTGACTTGTCTGGTTGTTTTTGTTCCAACCATTGTGTTTGACATGTCTATAATTTCCGGGTCAAATTTCAGTTGTATCGCCACCGATTCAGTCGTTTCAATTTTTTCTTTTTCTTTACTTGTTAACAGCAACGTTAACAGAATCATTACAACGACAAACGCAGCCGCCAATAATAGCCATTGAATATGCTTTGGCGTATTTTTACGTAAATCAGAAATTTGTTGTTTTATAGTGCTCATATTATATCCGCAATCAATATATTACTGTATTCTGACAACGCTGCAACTTACCCCTTGGGACGCAGTTAACTTGTCACACAGCGTTTGCGCTGTGTCAATATCTGACATCGGCCCGATGCGTAAACGATACAAACGTGCCGTGGACGATTCTGAACCCAAATCGCCAACACCTTGGGCGTCAACAGCAAAGAATACCATGTCTTTATAAGGCGTCAGCAAGCCTTGACCGTTTTCACCGCTGAACTTTGCCAGTAAAGTCGTCCAATAATCTTCCAGCGCTTTTACAGATGTGTCAGATTTCAGTTCTACCGCGACGCCAGATTGGTTCGTGGTAATCAGCGGTATATTTGACTGTGGTAAGAAAGAACCCGCTGTTAACCTTTCTGTTGGTATCATTGAAACGCCGCCGCCGCTACTGGTTCCATAATTTGCGGCCGGAACGCCGTAACCTGCCGGCATGTAATATCCTGCTGTTGTGCCGCCGGTCATATTATTTCCAACAAACGTTGGTGTAGTGGTATAGTTACCTACGCCATAATTCATTGCTGATAAATCTGCGTTATACGCAATATTGTTTAAAGATTGTCCGGACATCATACTTTGTGCGATATTTGCCTCTGCCAACGCCATTACGGATGCGGTATCTGCAATCAAGAACGGTTTTTCACGTTTCTTTATACAGACGATACGCTGACCGCTGCGCAAAACCATATCGCCGACCGCTTCTACTATTAACAGACGACCGTCTTCACCGTCTGTGCGGAAACCAACCGGTGATTCACCGCCTTCTACCAGTAAAGAAACAACCGGTCTTTGCGTCATTGATATGACCTTGTCGCCAAAGTCTATGTAAGTAAATATTCTATCGCGCCATACGCGTTCAGGCGCAATTACATAATCATCTGGGTTTGGTACGAATATATCTAAGTCAAATCTAAACTCTGACGGGTCAATTTTCATAGATTTTATCCAACCATAATCTTCGCCGTCAACGCCGACGGTATTACTGTCTGCCGAAGATACCTTTTTAAATATGGACGATGAACCACCCACCGCCCCGCCTGTTGAACCGCCGGCATTTGGTAATACTGCGTTATTGTCCAGAACGACTTCTACTTGAGAATAGGTAACTTCGCTGGCGTTTGAAGGTTCGCTGCGCAGATAGAATATATACTGATTGCCAGATTTTCCCGTTACGATAAAGTTCGTGTCAGATCCTTGGTTACTTTTTTCCGGGGTAATTAGTATGGTATTACCGCCCTTGGTCGCGTCAAAGGAAAATAAGTTCTTGTTTCCAACCACTGCATCTTCTATTTGTTCGCCGTTTGGCAACGTTATCATTGTTACCATGCCGTTACGTAGTTTAACGGGTAAAACCGTACCCTTTGACCACGTCAATTGCGCATAGCCCGGCTTCATACTGCCGGCGGTCATGTTTGCAGATGGGTTATTCCAAGCGTCTTGCACGCCATAATTCATCGCAATTGCGTTGTCTGATATACAAACAGAGCAAACTAAAAAGAAACAAAATATAGATATATTTAACTTTGCACCTGTTGAAAACATTTTTCTTTCCTTCCGTTTTTTTTTGACTACATACTCATTTCTGTTGAATAACCTGTATCCAGTGGGTCGCCGTTTCCAGACTCTATCTCGTATTCCGAAACGCGAAGTCCCAATGGGTTATTCAAACGATCTGACCAATCTATTTGCGCGTTATCGCTTTTATCGACTTTTACTTTTATTCTATACTCTTTTTTATCCAGCTGTCTATTATTATCTGCGCAGAAATAATAAAATTTTACGATGTAAGTGTCTTCTGCGTGCGGAGTCAGCGCATTATTATCAAATTCCACGCTGCAAGAAAACTCAAAATCTGGCAGGTCAGACATCCAAGCGTTCCACATATTAGTTTGCGTAAATTTGTTATAAATGTCTTGGGTTGACCACGCGTGAACGACGCTGTCTGGTCCATTGTTATTCCATTTCGTGCGCATTACCCCAGCGTTAGGCACGATTTCGTTTCTTGCCTTTACGTATTCCAAGATGAATGCTTTTTCGTATTCTATGAAATTTTCATCCAAAGGCGCCATTCCGCGTAACACTATTTGCATGTTGCTTTTTGGGCGAGACATCAAGAAAAACACTTGTGGGCGATTTACGGGGAACATGTTATATAACGTAAACAGCAAAGCAAACAAAATAACCAGCATTCCTGCGAACACGAATGTCATCAATCTAGATAGCAAAATTGGCGGTTCTATGCGGTCTTGCAAGTGTTCCTCTCCCTGTTATTACAAAGATTGTAGAAAAAAATTAGACGTCTATGCAAGTAAAAAGTGTAGAAAAATCATATTTTAATTAAAAATGATGAATAATTTTTGCTTGCTTGTTATGAATTAAAATCTTATAATACTTTCCACTTGATTTTCTGTATAGTTGTGCTATTGTAACGCAGATCATTGGGGTCGGCGGTATAAAAGACGGCGAGTACAGTAATTGAATTAGGGGCATAGTTCAACGGTAGAATATCGGTCTCCAAAACCGCGGATGAGGGTTCGATTCCTTCTGCCCCTGCCAGATTTCTGGGCGTTTGCGTGGTCAAAGTACATAGGCGGGTTTTATGAAAAAAATACTAGAATATATAAAATCAGTGCGCAGTGAATGGTTTAAGATTGTTTGGCCTTCGCGTGATAGTGTTGTTCGTGCAACTATAATGATTCTGGTTTTTTCTGGGGTAGCGGCGTTGTTCTTTTTTGTGGTAGATAGTTTATTGAACATGGTCGTTGGATGGATTTTCTAAACTGGCAAAGGAAGTTAGTATGGAAGAAAAAATGCAATGGTTTGTTGTTAATGTTCACACTGGTTGCGAAGACAAGGTTGCGCGTGGGTTGCGTGAACAGATTGATAAACGTCGTTTAAACGCTTATTTTGGTGAAATTTTGGTGCCTACGCGTGAAGTTACGGAAATCAAGGCCGGTAAACGTGTGAAGTCTGAAAAAAAGTTTTTCCCAGGTTATATTGTTGTTCAGATGGTTATGAATAACGAAACATTCTCGTTGGTAAAATTAATGCCACAGG
The DNA here is from genome assembly GCA_949290785.1 of uncultured Pseudomonadota bacterium. Lineage (GTDB taxonomy): Bacteria > Pseudomonadota > Alphaproteobacteria > Rs-D84 > Rs-D84 > Enterousia. The sequence goes on along the minus strand of CASETE010000023.1, from coordinate 57,895 downwards.
TTGTAATGTTCTTGGGTGCGAAAAACAAACCTATTGCGGTTAGCGAAGAAGAAGCGCGTCGCTTGTTGAAGCAGGTTGAAGAAGGTTCTGTCGTCACAGAAGATGTTGAATACGAAGTCGGTCAAGAGGTTCATGTAATTGACGGTCCTTTTGCGGGCTTTAACGGTGTTGTATCAGAAGTAGATAATTTGAAACAAAAAATGACCGTTACGATTTTGGTATTTGGCCGTGAAACGAGCGTAGAGTTAGACTTTACGCAGGTAGAAAGGGTTTAATCGGGTAACCGACGTGCGTGTGAAAGGCGCGCTTGTGGTAGATAGCCATATCGGACCACAAACACAACGAAAAATGGAGTGAACAAATGGCAAAAAAAGAAGTAAAAGGGATTGTTAAATTAGTAGTCCCTGCGAAACAGGCGAATCCTGCGCCTCCTATTGGACCAGCGTTGGGTGCGGCCGGTGTAAACATTGCGGAATTCTGCAAACAGTTTAACGACAAAACATCTGATAAAGAACCAGGAATGCCAATTCCTTGTATAATCACTGTTTATACAGATCGCAGCTTTGAATTTATTATGAAGTTGCCACCTGTGTCGTACTACATTAAAAAGGCATTAAAGTTGAAAATCGGTTCTCATAAACCGGGTCGTGACTTTGTTGGTACAATTACAAAGGCTCAGATTAAAGAAATTGCAGAAAACAAAATGCCAGACTTAAATTGCTCTACCATTGAATCTGCTATGAATATCGTTGCGGGTCAATGCCGTTCTATGGGCGTAAAGGTGGAGGAATAAGACATGAAACTGACAAAAAGACAAAAGACTTGGGCAAATTTGGATATGGAAAAGGTTTATTCTTTGGCAGATGCTATTGAAGCGTTGCGTCCATACTGCTCTAAGAAGTTTGACGAAAGTCTGGAAATTGCAATTCGCTTAGGCGTTGATGTAACCAAAGCAGACCAGAACATTCGTGGCATGGTGTCATTGCCAAACGGTACCGGTAAAAAGGTTCGCGTTGCAGTATTTACTGTTAACAGCGCTGACGAAGCAAAAAAAGCTGGTGCAGATGTTGTTGGTGGTGAAGACTTGATTGAAAAGGTTGCGGCCGGTGAAATTAATTTTGACCGTGTAATTGCGACGCCAGACATGATGCCCAAAATGTCAAAAGTTGCGCGTGTTTTGGGACCAAAAGGTTTGATGCCGAATCCAAAACTTGGTACTGTAACGAATAACGTTGCAGAAGCGGTTGCAACTGCAAAAGCGGGTCAGATTGAATACCGTGCTGAAAAGAAAGGTATCATTCACGCTGGTATCGGCAAAATGTCTTTTGCAACAGACAAATTGGTTGAAAACGCAAACGCGTTGATAGAACAATTAAAGAAAGTAAAACCTGCTTCTGTAAAGGGTCAGTATATCTTGGGTGCGGCTGTTGCTACGACCCAGGGTCCTGGTCTGAAAGTGGAAGTAAAATAATAACGGCGGCCGGGCAGATTTCTGCCCAACCGCAAACAAGATTTCTGTCCGAGACTGATGGTGTTTTGAAAAAGACTTAATTTCCATCATAGACAAAGAAAGAATTCTTTGGGGCAGAATGACGGGCCCCACTCGGTATAAAAGAAGTACCGAATGGAAAGTTTAACAAAACAGGGGATTTTAGAAGTTTATTTCTGAAATCTTGCAAGTAAGGGTAAAGATATGAGACGCGAAGAAAAATCAGATTTGATTTCAGCGTTGCAGTCGTCCTTGAAAGAAGCAAACGGCGTTTTCGTAATTGAAAACCATGGTTTGACAGTTAAGGAAATGGAAATCTTGCGTAATGAATTACGTCCGCTGGTTTCTGTTTTCAAGGTTGTTAAAAACCGTTTGATGAAGTTAGCGTTAAAAGACACTGACTTTGAACCTGTATCTGAACTGATGAAACGTCCAACTGCGGTTGCTGTTGCGACTGATGGTTTGGCGGTAACCAAAGTATTGGCAAAATTTGCGGAAGAACACCCAAATTTTTCAATCATTGGCGGTAAAATGGATGCAGATGTTCTGAGTAAAGACGACATTGTGCAATTATCCAAACTGCCATCCCTGTTGGAAATTCGTGGTACAATTGCGCGTATATTGGTTGAACCTGCGTCGCGCTTGGCACGTGTTTCTGCAGAGTATGGAAAAAAGAATTAAAATATACCAGAACGTAAAAGTTCTGAATATTGATAGGAGCAAAAAATGGCAGATATTCAAAAATTAGTTGAAGAATTGTCAAAATTGAGCGTTTTGGAAGCAGTTGAATTATCCAAAGCGTTAGAAGAAACTTGGGGCGTAAGTGCCGCCGCCGCAGTTGCAGTTGCAGCAGGCCCAGCCGCCGCAGCAGCCGAAGAAAAAACAGAATTTGATGTAGTATTGGCAGAAGCCGGTGCAAACAAATTGGCTGTTATCAAGGCAGTGAAAGACATCACTGGTTTGGGCTTAGGTGAAGCCAAAGCTTTGGTTGAATCTGCACCAAAAGCAGTTAAAGAAGCAGTCGCAAAAGATGAAGCCGAAAAAATGAAGGCTACATTAGAAGCAGCGGGTGCAAAGGTTGAATTGAAATAATTCAACCGGAACCGTAAGGTTTCGTGAAATTATAAGTCGCGATACATTGCGACACAGCGCCGCCCACCTTGGGGTAAAACTCCTGGGTGGGCACAAAGGCGTAATATAGATATGACGATATTTTTATATCGTTCTTGTTTGCAAAACGCACAAAAAAAAAGGATCAAGACCCATGGCAGTTATCCAAAGACGTAGAAAATCTTTTCGTAAAAGTTTTTTGCAAACTCAGCTTCCAGATTTAGTTGAAATTCAATACAATTCTTACAAAGATTTCTTACAGGCGGACGTTGAACCACAAAGCAGAAAGAACATTGGTTTACAGAATGTTTTTGCTTCTATGTTTCCAATCAAAGATTACGCTGGGATTGCGGAACTAGAATTTGTTGGGTATACGTTGGACAAACCTGTATACAACGTAAAAGAATGTATGTTGCGCAATCTTAACTATTCCAGTAAGTTGAAACTGAAGCTGAGATTGATTTTATGGGATATCGCAGAAGACGGTAAAAAAGTTCTGCGTGATATCAAGGAACAAGAAATATTCATGGGCGAAGTGCCTTTGATGACTGAAAGGGGTAGTTTTATTGCGGCGGGCGTTGAACGCGTTATCGTTTCACAGATGCACCGTGCCCAAGGCGTTGTTTTTGCAACAACAAAAGAAGCAAAAATTGCTGGCAATCCGATAACCTATACTGCGCGTATAATTCCAGAACACGGCAGTTGGATTGACTTTGAAGAATACAAGGGCGTAATATATGTCCGAATAGACAGACGTCGTAAGATACCTGCAACGGTATTATTGCGTTGTTTGCCGGCCGCAGAAGACGAAAAGAAATGGTTGGCTGACCCTCGTAAATCAACAATTCGTGGTATGGACGATACAGAGATATTAAGCGCGTTTTATAAACGCATGCCTTTATCTTTTGATGGTAAATTGTGGGTTGGTGATACATCTGTTTTTGAAGGATTGGATAAATATCGTTTAAATTATGATTTAATCAATCCAAAAGATAAAAAGGTTTTGGCGTCCAAGGGTGACCGTATGAACGCTAAGCGTTTATCAAAAGTAATGTCTGCGTCAAAGCAGTATGGCATAACTTCTGAATCATTAATTGGCGAATATTTATTTGACCCGATTATGAACGGTGATGACGTTATATTCCGTGCTGGAACAGAAATTACAGAAGAAGTATTGGCCGATTTAGAAAAAATGGGCGTAAAGAATATTTCTTTGATTTCTATTGATAACACGACTATATCTGCACATATGCGTAACACGTTGATGGCGGATACTACAACAAATCGTGAAGAAGCCCTGATTGAAATTTATAACATTATCAGACCGGGTGAACGCCCAACGTTAGAAGCGGCAATAAACTTGTTTATGCGTCAGGGTTTTGATGCGGCGTATTATGATTTGTCTGCTGTTGGTCGTTTCAAGATGAACAAGCGCTTAAAGATTGATTCTGGTAAAAAGCCAGAAGACGAACGTTTGTTGACTAAGTCTGATTTCTTGGCGGTTTTGAAAACTTTAACGAACATAATTGACCATAAAGACACTGTTGATGATATTGACAACTTGTCAAATCGTCGCGTTCGTACAGTGGGCGAATTATTGGAACAGACATTCCGCACGGGAATGTTGCGTATTGAACGTTTGGTTCGTGAAAGTTTGTCTTCACCAAACATTGCGAATATGCAACCACAGGACGTTATCAATGTAAAACCGTTGATGTCTTTGGTGTCCGAATTTTTGGGTACATCGCAGTTATCTCAGTTTATGGATGCTTATAATCCGTTGGCTGAATTGGAACACAAACGTTTGGTTTCTGCGTTGGGGCCTGGTGGTTTGAATCGTGAACGTGCGGGTATAGACGTTCGTGACGTTCATCCGACGCACTATGGCAGACTGTGTCCTATTCATACACCAGAAGGTGCAAATATTGGTTTGATTAACCACTTGGCAACGTATGCGCGTGTAAATCCATACGGATTTATTGAAACGCCGTATTATGTTGTAGAGAACAGCAAAATTACAGACAAGATGGTATATCTGACTGCAGATGAAGAACTGGGGCACAAGATTGCGCAAGGAAATACACCTACGACTGCGACGGGCGTACTGTCAGAAGACATGGTAACGGCGCGCGTTGACGGTGAATTTACGATGGTTCCAAAAGAAGAAATTGACTTGATTGACGTTGAACCGCGTCAAGTGGTTTCCATTGCTACGGGTTTGATACCGTTCGTTGAAAACGACGACGCGAACCGTGCTTTGATGGGTTCAAACATGCAACGTCAGGCGGTTCCTTTATTACGCGTTCAGGCACCATTGGTTGGTACTGGTATTGAACGCGAAGTTGCGCGTGATTCTAGAACGGGTAAAGTTGCCAAACATGGCGGTATCGTAGAATCTGTTGATGCAAATCGTATCGTTGTAAAATGTATGAACAGCCGAAACGTTGTGACGGGTGTTGACATTTACAATCTTGAGAAATTTGAACGCAGCAACAGCGAAACTTTGATACATCAAAAACCGTTGGTAAAGGTTGGCGACAGAGTTTCTGCCGGTGACATAATTGCGGACGGTTCTTCTATGAACTATGGTGAATTGGCATTAGGTCGCAACGTGTTGGTTGCATTTGTGCCATGGCGTGGTTATAACTATGAAGATTCCATCGTTATATCGGAACGCATTTCCCGTGATGATGTGTTTACATCGGTTAAGATTGTAGAAAAAGAAATCAAGGTTCGTGATACGCAGTTAGGGCCAGAAAGTTTAACGCGTGATATTCCAAATGTTAGCGAAGAAGCGTTAAAGAATTTGGATGAATCTGGTATCATTTATGTTGGCGCGCGCGTAAAACAAGGTGACATTTTAGTTGGGCGCGTTTCGCCGAAGTCTGAAACTTTATTGACGCCAGAAGAAGCCTTGTTGCGTAACATATTTGGTGAAAAGGCTTTGAATGTAAAAGATTCTTCATTAAAGGTTGGACCGAACGAAGAAGGTACTGTTATCGGCGTTAATGTTCTAACTCGTCATGGGGTTAAGAAAGACGAACGTACACAGATGATTGAACTGCAAAAGATTGAAAAGATAAACAAGGATAGAGAAGAAGAAACTTCTATCATTGAAAAAGGTTTTGCAGATCAGGTTTTCCAGATTGCAGCGGGTCAGGTTATAGAGGCTGGCACGGGCAGTTTAAAACCATTCGTCGGCAAAAAACTGACCGAAGAGGTTTTTGAGGGTATCAGACCGTCAGACGTCAAGAAATTGGTTGTAAAGAATAAAGAAGCACAGGCAAAAATTGACGAGTTACGTGAACAGCACGTTACGAAGCTGAAACTGCTGAACGAAAAAGCCGACGCAGAAATTGCCAAGGTTACAGAAAGCAACTCTTTGGCAGCGGGTGTGTTAAAAGAAGTAAAGGTTTACATCGCGCACAAGATGAAGTTGCAACCTGGTGACAAGATGGCTGGTCGTCACGGTAACAAGGGTATTGTTTCCAAGGTTGTACCTATTGAAGACATGCCATACATGGAAGATGGTACGCCTGTTGACATTGTATTGAATCCGCTTGGTGTGCCAAGTCGTATGAATATCGGTCAGATATTAGAGACTCACCTTGGTATGGCGGCGCGTACGTTGGGTCAGCAGATTGGCGAAGTGCTGGAAGAAGTAAAGCAAAAGCGTGCTGTAACCGACGATTTGCGTGCGATTATGGGCAAGGTTTATGGTAAAGAAGCGGCCGAAAAATTAGAAAAAATGACGGATACTGATGTTCGTGCAGAGGCTGCATTGTTAAAAGACGGTGTTCCTATGGCGACGCCTACCTTTGACGGTGCGACCCCAGAAGACATTCGTCGTATGTTAAAGTTAGCGAAATTACCAGAATCGGGTCAGTTTACATTATACGATGGTATGACGGGTGAAAAATTCGCGCGTCCGGTTACAGTCGGCGTAATGTACATGCTGAAACTGCATCACTTTGTTGATGAAAAGATTCACGCACGTTCAATTGGTAATTATTCTTTGGTAACGCAGCAGCCGTTGTCTGGTAAGGCGCACATGGGTGGTCAGCGTCTTGGTGAAATGGAAGTGTGGGCCTTGGAAGCGCATGGGGCGGCACATCTGTTACGCGAAATGTTGACTGTAAAGTCGGATGATATTGCCGGCCGTACGAAGATGTACGAGTCTATAATATCTGGTAATAACGACTTCCAGACAGGTACACCAGAAGCCTTTAACGTACTAGTTCGCGAACTACGCGGTTTGGGCTTGGCGATGACGCCGAAGAAAATAGATTAAGTGGCGACGGCTGGCACTGGTGGTAAACCAGTGTTGCCGGCCACGCAGTACTTTTAGCTACTGAAAGGAGCAAAATACATGACCAATATGTTGCAGAAGATATTCGGACAAATTGAAACAAAAGAACAGTTTGATGCGTTGCGTATAACGATTGCATCACCAGAAGAAATACTTTCTTGGTCGCACGGCGAAGTTAAAAAGCCTGAAACGATAAATTATCATTCTTTGAAACCAGAGCCAGAGGGATTGTTCTGCCAACAAATCTTTGGCCCCGTCAAAGATTATGAATGTGCGTGCGGTAAGTATAAAAGAATAAAGTTCCGCGGCGTCGTTTGCGAACGTTGCGGCGTAGAAGTTGGCCCTTCTTCTGTTCGTCGTGAACGTATGGGGCATATAAAGTTAGCAATGCCTGTGGCGCATACATGGTTCTTGCGCGAGGGTAAAATTGCAACTTTATTAAATAACTTGCCACAGAAAAAGTTAGAACAAGTCATTTCTTATGATGCTTATATCGTCATAGAACCAGGTTTAACAAACTTGAAGCAATACGACGTAATAAGCGAAGATGAATATCAAAACGCCGTTGAAGAATTTGGTGCAGATGCGTTTCATGTAGGTATCGGCGCCGAAGGTGTACGTAGTATAATTTCTAATTTGGATATGGGTGATGAACGTACACGTCTGCGTGCAGAATTGGCGGACACGAAGTCAGAAGCCAAACGCAAGGCTTTGATAAAACAATTAAAACTGGTAGAAGCATTCCTAGATTCTAAGACAGAGCCTGCGTGGATGTTACCAGATGTATTGCCTGTTATACCGCCTGATATGCGTCCTTTGGTTACATTAGACGCGGGGCATGTGGCCGCATCTGACTTGAACGATTTATATCGTCGCGTGATTATTCGTAACAATCGTTTAAAGAAATTTATTGAAATGCATGCACCGGAAATCATCGTTCGTAATGAAAAGCGCATGCTGCAAGAAGCGGTAGATTCTTTGTTTGATAACGGTCACAAGGCACGTCCGATGGTTTCACAGAACCGTCGCCCGTTAAAGTCTTTATCTGATTCTCTAAGCGGAAAATCAGGCCGTTTCCGTATGAACTTGTTGGGTAAACGTGTTGACTATTCCGGTCGTTCTGTAATTGTATCTGGGCCTTCTTTGAAGTTGCATCAGGTTGGTTTGCCAAAAACTATGGCTTTGGAATTGTTTAAACCATTTGTTTATGCAAGATTGTTGGCTGGTGATTATGCTAATACGTTAAAAACTGCGCGCAAGATGGTTGAAAACGGCGAAGACGTCGTATGGGAAATATTGGAAAAAGTTATTCACGAACATCCAGTATTATTAAACCGTGCACCTTCGTTACACAGATTGTCTATGTTGGCGTTTGAGCCTGTTTTGATTGAAGGTAAGGCAATTCGTTTGCATCCATTGGTTTGCGCCGGTTTTAATGCTGACTTTGACGGTGACCAGATGTCTGTGCACGTTCCAATTTCATTAGAGGCACAGTTGGAAGCGCGTACATTAATGCTGTCATCAAATAACGTTTTGTCGCCCGCAAACGGTGAGCCTATGATTGTTCCATCACAAGACATGGTTTTGGGTGTTTACTACATTTCGTTGATTGACGGTGAACATACAGAAAAATCGCCACGTTTTGCGAATATGGACGAAGTAAAGCTAGCTTTGGAAAACAAGACAATTACTTTACATACGCCAATTATTGCACGTATTAATGGCAAGATATACAAGACAACTGCCGGTCGTATGATATTGGGTGAATTGTTACCAAAATCTGAAAATATGCCATTTGATTTGGTGAATAAAGTTATGCCACATGGTGAAATCAAGGCTTTATTGGCGACGACTTATGATCGTTGTGGTGACAAGGCGATGATTCTGTTGGCGGACGCTTTGAAAGATACGGGGTTTGAACAAGCGGCACGCAGTGGTATTTCTATCGGGTTTGACGATATCGTGATACCAGAAGAAAAGAAAGAAATGATAGCAGAGGCCGAAAAAGCCGCGGAAGAAATAGAAGAGCAATATCAAAACGGTTTGTTATCTGGCGGTGAAAGACACAACAAGTTAATTGACTTGTGGCAGAAAACAACCGATAAGTTGGGTGACTTGGCTTATGCTGCGCTTGGTAAAACAAAAGGTGATAATTGGAACTCTATTTTGATGATGGCTTTATCTAAGGCGCGTGGTTCCAAACGTCAGATTCAACAGTTGGCGGGTATGCGCGGTATGATGCAGAAGCCAGACGGTTCTATTATTGAAGTTCCTATTATTTCAAACTTTAAAGAAGGTTTGACCATGTCCGAATACTTTACGTCAACTCACGGTGCACGTAAGGGTATGTCGGATACGGCGTTAAAAACAGCAGAAGCAGGTTATTTGACGCGTCGTATGGTTGAATTGGCGCACAATACGGTCATTACAGAACATGATTGCGGTACTACTGACTTTATAACCGCCAAACCGGTATATCAAGGCAGCGCATTATCTGTTGCGCTGGGCGATGTTGTGTTGGGACGTACTGCGGCACACGATGTTGTTCATCCTATAACAAAAGAAGTCATTGTACCTGCGGGTGAATTGATTACGAAAACAGCGGCAAAGAAGATAAATGAATCTGGTTTGCCAAGCGTTGACGTTCGCAGTGTTTTGACTTGTTGCAGCGACGGTCTGTGTGCAAAGTGCTATGGTATGGATTTGTCGCGTAATGCGCTGGTTCATGTTGGTGAAGCAGTTGGTCTGATTGCCAGCCAATCCATTGGTGAACCTGGAACGCAGTTGACGTTGCGTACCTTCCACATTGGTGGTGTTGCAGCTGGTGGCGCAGATAGTCACTTTATAGAGGTACCCGTTGCTGGTACAATCAAGTTATCCGGTGTAAATTCTATTAAGAATTCTGCTGGGCGCGTGGTTGTATTATCCAGAAACGCTGAATTATCCGTTGTTAACGATAAAAACGAAAAATTGTTTACCAGCAAATTACCTTATGCATCAATGTTGATTGTTAACGATGGCGACAATGTAGAAAAAGGCGCCAAGGTTGCAGAATGGGATCCTTATTCAAATACAATCATTGCTGAAAAAGACGGTATCGTTCAGTTTAATGATTTGGTTGAAAACGTTTCATATCAGGAAGAAGTTGATGCTATGACTGGCATTATTTCTCGCAAGGTCATTAACTGGAAGGCAAACACCAAGAAAGCGTTGAATCCGTCTATAACTTTGGTTGACGACAAGGGGAATATAATATCATTAGGCGGTAAGAAAATTGCCGAATATTTATTGCCTATGTATTCAATATTGAACGTGTCAAACGGTGCAACGGTTTCTGCGGGCGACGTTTTGGCAAGAATACCTGTTCAGTCAAAGCGTACAAGCGATATTACTGGTGGTCTGCCTCGTGTAAACGAATTGTTGGAAGTTCGTCGTCCGTCTAATCCTGCGTTATTGGCGGAAACAGATGGTACAATAGAACTAGAAGATGCAAAGTCAAAAATCATCGTTCGTATCGTACCAGAAGACGGCACTGCGCCTGTTGAATACGCTGTACCAAAGGGTACTAACTTGCTGGTACGCAGCGGTGACACTGTCAGAAAGGCTGAAAAGTTGGTTGATGGTGACCCTGTGCCACAAGATATATTGCGTATTTTGGGACAAAAAGCATTGGCCACATTTATGGTAGAACAGATTCAGCAAGTATATCGTCTGCAAGGCGTGGCAATTAACGACAAGCATATAGAAATTCTGATAAGAGAAATGACGCGTCGCGTGGAAATAACCAATCCAGGCGAAACAGGTTTCTTGATGGGGCAAGTTGTTGATCGCGTTGAATTTGAAGAAGAAAACGCACGTACCATACGTGACGGCGGTAAACCGGCAGAGGCGTCACAAGTCTTGGTTGGTTTGACGCGTGCGTCATTGACCAGTCGTTCGTTTATATCTAATGCATCGTTCCAACAGACTACAAAGGTTTTGGTTGATGCTGCGATTAGCGGGGCGACAGATAAATTGGTTGGTATTAACGAGAATTTGATAGTCGGTCGTTTGATACCAATTGGTACAGGTGCCTATGTTCGCCGTGTTCGCGAAATCGCCAAAGAAGAAGAAAAAGCCGAAAGGTTGGCACGCGAAGGAAACGCACAACAACAGTTGTTGAATATATAAGCCGATAGAGTATGCCCGGGGATATGTGCCCCGGGCAAAGAGTGTTAATTGTATCTGCATTCTCGGCTTTTTGTATTAAATGTGTGTTACAAGTTATCGGGAACATTGGAACGTGATTCTATGAATTTTATCACCGTTCTATGTGGCGGGTAAAGATTGCTTTGGATTAAAGTTTTTCTTGCAAATGTGTAAGAATTGAATAAAATGTCAAACTGTAAATAAAAGGATAGTAAAATGGCAACGCCAAAAAGTAAAACAAGTAAATCACGTACAGCACAGCGTCGTTCGCATGATGCTTTGTCTATCATGCCATGCGGTGTTTGCAAAACCTGTGGTGAAAAGAAACGTCCACATCATGTATGTCCTGCATGTGGTGCAAAATAATATTTAATAAAGATACCAAGGCAGAATAGGGCGCATGAAGTGCCGTTCTGCTTTTTTAATATACTATGTCAACAGAAAAGAAAATTATAGCAATTGATGCAATGGGTGGGGACAAGGGCCCCAACGCTGTTCTTGGTGGAATTAATCAATTCTTGTATCAAAACGGTGAAGACAAGGTGTTTTTTCGCATATTTGGTAACGAAAAACAGCTATTGAAATTATTGGCTAAGTATTCACGCGTTGCCCGTAATTGCGAGATTATTAATGCGCCGGATGTCATCAAAGGAACCGATAAAATACGTGATGTCATTCGTCATGCTCAAGACACTTCTATGTACATGGCGATAAAGGACGTTCGTGAAGGTAGGGCAGATGCTGTTGTCAGTGCGGGTAATACGGGAATTTTAATGTCGTTGTCTAAACTGGCGTTAAAAACGATTGAAGGTATATCAAGACCTGCTATTACAACGATGTTGCCGTCAGGCGGCGGTGATTCTCGCGTGGTGGTTTTAGATTTGGGGGCAAATGTTCAATGTGACGAAGGGAATTTATTTGATTTCGCCGTATTGGGCAGCGTGTATGCCGAAGTAATTGGCAAAATGTCACGACCAAAAGTCGGTGTATTAAACATCGGCGAAGAAGATACAAAGGGTAACGAGACTTTGCAGAAATTGAATAAATTGTTAACTGCGCATAAGGATGAGTTGCCTTATGAATATATCGGATTTGTTGAGGGTAATGATATAGGCGGCGGAAACGTACAAGTCGTTGTTACAGACGGGTTTACCGGTAATATAGTATTAAAGACCGTAGAAGGTACCGCAAAACTAATAAAACGCGTTTTGGTTGATAATTTGAAAAAGTCTATTTTAGCAATTATCGGCGCATTTTTCTTGGTTCATGTTTTTAAAAGGTTAAAGCACAAGATTGATCCTCGTTCTTATGCTGGGGCCACTTTTTTGGGCTTAAAGGGTTTTGCGGTTAAAACGCATGGTAACAGCGATGCGTTGGCTTTTGCAAATTCTATAAAATATGCCGCGGATTTAACACATGCAAACTTGAACGACGTTATTAAAAAGCGCGCGGAATCTGTGGCGCAAATTCGGGCAGAGATATTAACTCAAGAAGAATAAATATACAGCCCCGTGTGTGGCTTTTTTTAGGAATAGATGAATATTGATATTATTTAAAAATTAAGCGATTTTTGTATTGTATATAAAGGTTATATAATATGAAAAAATCGCTTTTTTTTGTATCGTTTATTGTCTGTTCAAGGGCATATGCTACAGACGTAAATAATTTTAATGATTTTTATAACGCGTATAAAAACTATGCCACAGAAAACAGCATAAATATGACCGGAGATATTACGTCCACTCGTTTAATAAGTGTGCCTGGTGCAGAAAGTACGATAATTAACGGTGGCGGTTTTGGTTTTGATGGCGGTGCGTTTAACGGCTTTACAGTGTCAAATGGTTATGTGATGTCTTTGACGAACGGCGGCGGTTTTACTGTTTCTGGTCAAACGGCCAATGTGAATAGTTCTTTTAATAAATTTTATCAGTCTGGACAAGGGGCGGTATTTGCAAACCTTGGTGGCAGTTTGACTGTATCTGACTCTGCTTTTACAAACAATTCCGCACGTTTAGGTGGTGGCGTTTTTTATCAGAGTAATAACGCTTCTTTAATTGTGTCCGACAGCGTTTTTGAGGATAACAGCACAACACGAAATGGTGGTGTAATATATACACAATACGGTACGAATGCGATTATAAACAACAGTTTTTTTCAGGGTAATTCGTCTGGTCAATATGGAGGAGTTGCGTTTAATGATGGTAATTTGACTATATCTAATGGTGTGTTTGTTTCAAATACAGCATCAAGTGGTGCGGCGATATATAATTCAAATACCATTACATTAAGTGAAGTTTATTTTTCCGGGAATACCGGCAGTCAAGGCGCCGGTGCAATTTATAGCACGGGTATGATGGAGCTTGAAAACGGTACGTTTGAAAATAATGCGGGTCAAACAGGTGGTGCGATTTCAAACTATGGTATAGTGGGTGATACTTTATATGCAGTTGTAAAAAGTTCCAGTTTTACAGGTAACAGTGCTACGTACGGTGGTGCGGTGTATAATTGGGATGATATGTATATAATAGATAGCAGTTTTACAAATAATTCTGCAACAGATAATGGCGGTGCAATATTTAATTTAAATGCGTTGTTTTTGATTGCTCAGAACGCGGATATCGTATTTAGCGGAAATACAGTGTCCGGTGAATCTAATGCGATTTATTCGTCTGAATCGTTATTTTTAAATGCGGCGCCACAATATCAGATAACTTTTAATGACAAGATTACAGGTTCTGGTTCGTTGATTGTGAATAGAGCATATGAACTGGAAAATGATACAATGCCATCTGGAGGTACCATCGTTCTAAACGAAGATATGTCGGGTTTCACGGGTAACGTAACAATAGAATCCGGCGTTGTAACAGTTACAGATAGCGGTAATTTTTTTAATGCAAATGATTTGACCGTTTCAGGTGGCGTTTTAAATTTAGGCTTAACAAATGCAACGGTTACTTCTGCAAACTTTCAATCTGGTGCCATTTTACGTTTGTCTGTTCAAGATGCTAATAATTATGGTTTTTTAACGTCTGATTCATTCAATATATCAGAAAACGCCGCAATTGATGTGGTTCTTGGTAGTAATGCTATGTCTGGTACTGATTCTTTAAGATTACAATTATTGCGCAGTAATCAGGTCATAACAGATAACTTCTTTCCGGAAATAAATAATAATATTTATGATTTTATAAAATTAGGAAATGGTTGGTACGAGGTAGTTGAAGCAAGTTCAATACTAGACGTTATAAAAAATGCTGGTGGAACGCAAAATAATGAAAATACCGCGCTTGGATGGCAGGATATGTTGCTGACCGATAACAGCGTAACGAATGAAGTTTATGAAAAACTAAATGAATTGGTTCAATTAGATGCGGTTGAGTATATAAAGGCGTTAACTGCTTTGGCGCCTTCACCTGCGCCACTGATGCAGACGCTTGGTAATTCGTATATTAACAGGTTTGATGGCATGGTGCATGACAGACAGGAATATTATGTTGGTAAAGGCTTGTTATGGGGTGCGATGTTTGGTTCTGGTGGCAAACTAAAAGAAAACGATTTTTATGCGGATTTTGATGCTTATGGATATGGTTTAGGTTTAGGCGCAGAATATAACGTTTCTAATTGGAATTTAGGCGCTGCGTATACATATCAATATGATGAATTAACAAGCTGGGCAAGGTCGATTAAGGCGCCGACGCATGGTATAGGTATTTACGCGAAATATGACGATGAGAGTTTAGTTTGGAATAATTATGCAAGTTTTTTCTATACCGACATGGATGAAACGAAAAATGTTGCGGGTATACACTTGTTTGATAACACGGATGTTTATACAACAGGTGTATGGTCTGACATCGGTTACGTTTTGCCGATTAATAAATTAAATGTTATTCCTTATATAGGTACTCGGTACATGTCGGTTCATCGCGGTTCTTCTGTTGATACAGCAGGTCAAGAAATATCAAACGCAAATTTAGATTTTTTAACCACGTATGCAAGATTGTCCGCAGAATACAATTTCAGTTATGACGATGAATTGACGATTACGCCTATAATAGAATTAGGGGCATCATATGATTGGCACGCGGCTGTTGAAGATATAAACGTGCTTATAATGGGAAATGAATATTCTATTGCTACACAACGTTTATCGCATTGGCAAACGTCCGGGGGCATAAAACTAAAATTAGGTGTTGGTGAAGTTTACGATGTAACGTTCGGTGCAGATTTTGCCATTAGGCAAGGGTACTATAACTATTCTGGCAATATACGCGGTGTGTTAAGGTTTTAGTCGGTGCTATAAAAATGAAACCGCCAACAATTACTTGTTGGCGGCTGCTCCCTTCCTTCTGGTTTCCCAGAAACTGTGTAAGATGCATGCCTTGTGATAACCGCGCTTATATAGCGTATCAGGCAGCCTTTGCAATTTTGTTATTCGTTACATTATCTGCGGCATCTATAATTTTCTTTGCTTCTGTAAATACCATTTCTTTTACGCGTAGAGCCAAAGTTTTTGTATCCAAGCTTTCTGCGGCTACGTCAAAGTTATCTGTTCTAATTTGTAGTGATACATAAGCGCCAACCAAAGAATTGCGTGGCAAGTCTTCTATTGAACGTGGTGCGTTGTTTTGTCCGATTTGTAATTCATCGGATAAAGATATTATCTGGCGGTCTTCGTTAACCCAAACTGTAGTTGTTAATACTTGGTTCAAGGCAATCATTATTTCTTTAATGTTTTTTGACATGCGCGGTCCCTCCTTTCTGGGCGTTGTTTGATTTAATCTTTTTTTTTGTATGTACATAGTGTATTTACAAAATCAACGATTAAATTTTTTTGTTAATTTAATTTTTTTGCAGAAATCCGGTTTTTTAGCGGTTTTCTGGTGTTTAAAAACTTTTTCTCCTTGTCTATACCTGAATCTTAGAACAAAAACGAATCGCAGGTCAAGTGGAAAATGCATTTATTTTAAATTTATTTTAAAAAATGTTAATTTTATTTAATAAACCATAAAATCCCATAACTTAATTATAAATTGTCATTGACAACCATAAAAACGCGTGCTAAGTTTCATATGAACTCGGACAAGAACTAGGGCAGGTGCCCGCAAACAAAGACCGTAAAATGTCATTGTTTCTCTCATCTTATGAAAATCGTTTGGATACCAAGGGGCGGATATCTGTACCGGCTTCTTTCCGGGCTTCAATTGCGTCTGACAGGTTTGCTGGCGTTGTCTTATACAGGTCTTTTACGCATAAGTGCATAGAAGGTCTATCTATGTCTCGGATGGAACAGCTTGCAGCGGCAACAGACAAAATGGGCGTTTTTGACGGCGGTTTAGACGATTTGTCAGCAATGTTATTTGCGGATGCACGGCCATTAACCTTTGATGTTACCGGTCGTATCGTTATACCAGAGGATTTATTGCGTCATGCTGGGATACAAAACGCGGCCGTATTTGTTGGACGTGGTAACAGTTTTCAAATATGGAATCCTGTGGAATTTGAAAAAGTACAGGCCAAAGCATTGGAAAATTTACGCAAAGCAAGACCGAATTTAATAATTGGGCAATAATTAATTTATTATATAATTTATATATATTGATATAAATTTATAAATTGCATATTCATTTAAAATATAATTAAAAAATCCCCAAAACGGGGATTTTTTTAAGGTTCTGCATTTTGTTCGCACGTGTTAGTTTTCTGGTTATATGTATAGCCTGAATTGCATTGGCAATTAGGATATTTTGAACCAGTCTGTGCGTTTTCTGTTGGACATGACATACATACGTTTGCAGTTGGTACATATGTTGCTGTTGTGCTGGTGCAAACGCAATCTGGATATGTGCCTGTTGCATTAGAAGGGCATGTTGGGTTTGATAATACTTGTCCTACCCAATCGGCCATGTCGGGAATGCTTGTTCCTGTTGCGCCCGTTGCAGACATACAAGTTGTTATATTTGCTTTACATGCATTGATTGCTATATTGATGCTTGTCGGGTTCAAAGTATTGTAATTGTTTTGCGCCAAACAAGAAGATACATCTGTTATGCATGTTTCGGCATATTCTGATAACAATGAATCTTGGGCAGATTTTATTTGTATCAGCGTACGGTTCAAGAACTCTTTAATTACATCATTTGTTGGGTTGTATTTTAAGTTTTGACCGTTGCCGGTATAAGTAATGTCTTGGCATTTATTTAGTACAGACATGCACATACCGTAATTTTTACCGTCTTTATCATCGTGATATCCGATTTTATTTTGTAAAAATTCGGACATGTTTGTAGACGGGTTTTGTGCGGCATTTGCTGTAACTGTTTTTGTAATATAGTCGCTTAATAAACCTGTTTCGCTCCAAGCATTTTTATTATTGTCGTATGTCCAAGTGTCATATATTGCGCCGTTTTCAACGTCACCTGGTACACCTGGTTTACTGCCGATAACGATTTCGCCATTGACGATAAACTTTCCGGTTGGGTCCAAGCAGTTTTCATAATCGCTGCCACAGACGAAGTCGTCTTGCATGCAAGAGTCTAAGGCGTTTACGCATCCACGTAAATCATACGTGTTCTTTTGTTGTGCAACCAATAGACGCGCTTTTTGTAAAACGCTTTTTGCGTTTCTGACGGTCGCGCTCATTTGGTCATTAGAATCAGTTAAACTGCGTTCGTATATGATACATTGCTTATCAATTTCCAAATCATACGAATTTGTTATGACAGTTATATCAACCCCCTGTGCGGCGCAACTGTTTAATACAGATGCCTTACAACGTGCCGCCGCAGTTTTGTACAGTTGTTCACCGCGTTGATTGCTGATGCTGCTGGTGTCCGAAGACGTTCCCAGTAATGCACCTAAATCAAACCCAGTGCTGTCAATTGTAAAGTCCAACAGACCCGTCAAATCTAGACTTAAACCGCTGGTTGTTGTAGAAGATGCTTTTCCTGTTTCAACGTCGATAATCATCTTTTTGATTTTATCAAGGTCGTTTTTCAGCTGAGTATTATCAGTTGTCGTCTGCATTTCTAATTCAGCCTCGGTCTGTGTGAACAGAGTTTCTATTTCATCAGCGCTTAGACCTATGTATTGGATTTTTTGGGCGACGTCTTGTAATTCTTCGGTTGCTTGCTTCAAGGCAGCCTCTGTTTCTGCGTAATTTTTCAAGTTCGCGCTGCAACTGCAACGACCTTGATTATCGTCTAACACGTTACAGAAGTTATCCATACAAGCGGTGTATTGAGCCTTGCAAAAATCAGTAACCTGTGCCAGTTCATCTAATGACATGCTGGACGTTGTGTCTGTTGTAGTTGTTGTAGTGGTTGTCCCCGCGCGAATTGTAGGCGTACGTGAACGAACCGCTGAAGTGCTTGTACCTATTCTGCTGCTGACGTATAGTGGTGTTGCAACGGTATCTGTTTGTACGATGGAAGCCCTTGCGTTTTGCACTTTGTTAGCGTTAGCAGAACTTTGACGCGTTGTTACTGTTTGTACCGGTGTAATAGAACGTGTAGAAGTAGTCGCCGTGCGTCCTGTTGTTGTTGGACGACCTGATGACACAGTTCTTGTTGCTGTGGTTGTGTTAACGGTGTTTGTCGCAGCTGTTCTTGCTGTAACTGTACGAGCCGGAGAAACTGTTCTTGTTGATACGGTATTGCGACCGCTGGTCGTGCTAGTAGAAGGGATTGCACGTGAAGCGGTTATTCTACCTGTTGCTGTACGCGGGCTGACGGAAGTCGTCGTAACGGGAACGACCGGTGCGACTTGTTTTGTGTCGTTTTTTTCTTCCTGTTCCTGCTGTTGTTCTGTTTCTGCAGGCTCCGAGTATTCATCAGAATACTCCATCAATTCTTCGTAATAATAAGCGGGTGCTACCTCTGCAAAAGCGGGTAAAACCAACAAACCACTAAGTACTGCGATAAATCTTTTCATAGCGAAAACTTCCCTTCTATTATATAGATTTTATCATATTACGCTAATTATCGCAAACGAAAAAAACGGAATTAATTTATTTTTTTATCTGGTATTTGCTGGTTGCGTTTAGTTGCCATTTCCAAGCGCTTTGCAACGTTTCTTTCAGTGTTCTTTTTGATGTCCAACCCAGTTTTTCTTTTGCTAAATCGGCATTCGCCCATAATTCTGGGACGTCGCCGGGGCGTCGCTCTGTGATTTCATAGTTTATTTTTTGTCCCGTTGCGTTTTCAAACGCGGTTATCAGTTCCATTACCGAAAGACCACGACCTGTTCCAAGATTAAAAATCTCAAGATTGGCGTCGTGATTCAACATATAATTCAATGCGCAAACATGTGCGTCTGCCACGTCATTAACGTCTATGTAGTCACGAATACAAAAGCCGTCGCGTGTCGGATAATCGTTTCCGAATACGCTTAGTTTTTTTCTTATTCCTGCAACCGTTTGTGTTATATACGGCATCAAATTATTTGGTATGCCCAATGGTAACTCGCCAATTTTTCCTGACTGGTGTGCGCCTATCGGGTTGAAGTATCTAAGAATTACGGCACGCATATTTGATTGCGCCTTGATAGTGTCTTTTATTATTGTCTCGCCTATGACTTTTGTTGCGCCGTAAGGCGAAGTAGCAGGCTGTAATGGGGTACTTTCTGTTACCGGTAATGTTTCCGGTTCGCCATAAACGCAAGCAGATGAAGAAAATACAAAGTTTGGTATGTTGAATTTTTTCATCATGCACAAAACGTTTATCAGACTAAATAAATTATTTTGATAGTATTGCATTGGTTGTTGTACGGATTCCCCGACCGCTTTCAATGCGGCAAAATGTATTACGCCTATTGCATCCGTGTTTTCAGAGAACACTTGTTCCAGTTGTTCTTGGTTTGTGCAATCTATTTGTTTAAAAGCTGGTTGTACGTTTGTTATTTCTTGAATTTGATGCACGACGTCTGCATGTGAATTGCACAGGTTGTCTAGTATAAGTACGTCAAAACCGTTTTGTTGCAATGCCACCGCAGTATGAGACCCTATGTATCCGCATCCACCAGTTATGATAATTTTTTTCTTTTGCATTTTTTTCCTTTGCTTGTTTTTTAGTGTATAAGAAAAAACGAAAAAAGTTCAAGAAAATATTCCTGATTATTAAATTTTTTAATGAAATTGACTTGTAAAACTAAATAATGTTATATATAATCCCAAGCACAAGGTAAAAATATAATTGTCAGTATTAAAAAAAGTTTCTTTATTTGTATTTTCGTTACCGTTCATAGGTTGTACAACGGTCCCTACGACCATGTACGATAAGCGATTAGAGAATTATACCCCAAAAATCACAACCGAAGATTTTAACTATGATCCCATGCAAACGCCCATTGCGCAGTGTTACGAGAAAGAATTAAATGTGTCCGAAGATATCAGTGGGGCTACGCTGATAGAAGACGGTTTGTCTGCGTTCGTTATAAGGGCTGCGTTTGCGCGCATGGCGACCAAGACAATTGATTTACAGACTTACATTTATAGTAACGACTTTTCTTCCAAGGTTTTAATTGGTGAGTTAAAAAACGCTGCTGACCGTGGGGTCAAGGTCAGGATTTTATTAGACGACTATGGAACAAAATCAGATATTGCAGATGTTATGTTATTAAACCAGCATCCGAATATAGAAGTAAAGGTTTTTAATACTGTTGCGTACAGGTCAAAGTTACTTTATTATCCGCAGTTTTTATTAGATTTTAATCGTTTAAATTCCAGAATGCATAATAAATTATTCATTGTGGATAATGTGGCGTATATTACTGGCGGTAGAAATGTAGGCAGTAATTATTTTTATCCCGAAACGGCGTCTAATTTTTCTGATACGGACGTTTTGTTTATTGGCGACATGACAAAATATGCGACGGCCAGTTTTGATGAATATTGGAATTATCATTTATCTATTCCTGCGTCTGTTTTTCCAAAGGCGAAATCTAAGAAGGCGATGCGTAAGTTAGAGAAAAAATTTGCCGAAATAGAAAGAAAAAGTAAAGACGCAATTAATCAATATAACAAGATTATCTCGTTGGCACAATGCGAGTATAAAAAGAAAAAGTTTGATTTCAGTTGGGGGCGCGGCAAATTCCTTGCTGATCCGCCGTCCAAGGTAGAGATGTCAATGAACGAAAAAGAAGAGTATCGTGGTGAAATAATCCGTGCGTTACAAACATTATGGGATGATACAGAAGATTCTGTATATTTGTCTGCTGCATATTTTGTGCCGGGGCAAGGCGGGTTAGAGCATATGTTGCATGAAGAAAAATCGGGCGTTCATATGACGATTGTGACGAATTCTTTGGCGTCTACGAACGCACCTACGGTTTATGCCAAATGGGAAAAATACAGAAAGAAACTGATAGAGTCTGGTGCGGATGTTTACGAATTTATGTTATCTGCTGAAAATTTGCGTGGCAAAGAACATGATAGGGAAAGAAAGCAGTCAAGTTTTTCCGTTCTTCACAGCAAGACGATTGTATTTGATGACGATATTTCTTGGATTGGCAGTTTTAATCTGGATCCGCGTAGTGCGTACTATAACACAGAAAACGTGGCTATTTTTGAAAGTAAAGAATTTGCAGATAAATTACGTGAAATGATTATTAAGGACACAAAAACATCGTGGCATGTTACTATCGAAGACGATGAAACGGTATGGACAGGCAGCAGACCAGGCGACAAGAAACCGCGCGTGTATCATAAATCACCAGATACAAGTATATTCAGACGTATTTGGAAAAATATGACTAATTTAGTCCCCGAGAAATTTGTATAATAAAAATAATCCCGATTTATTCGGGTTATTTTTTGGTTTTACATTTTTTTGAGTTTTTATCAGCAATAGACAAAGCGATGGCAACTGCTTGTTTTTGTGGTTTGCCTGCCTTCATTTCTGTTCGTATGTTTTCTGATATTGCTTTCTTTGAACATCCTTTGATTATTGGCATGATTTATCCTTATTTTATGATGCAATAATTGTAGCATAAAATCGTATAGACAAAGGATAAGAATAATGTCAGCAAGATTAATGGTGTGCCATTAAATGCAAAATCAGGCTGATAAAAAATATAACAGTAATTATTCCAAGTATGATTTTTTGTGTTTTGTGTCCGCCGTGTTCGTGGCAATGTTCACATTTGCATTTACAGTCGCGTAATACAAGATACCATGATAAAACAAGCATAACAGCAGAAAATAAAAACAACCAAGGTTCAAACCAATGAGGTATAAATTCTGCGTGTGCCATTTCTGGTGCAAACAAAGATATGACAGATATTACTATTGGCAGAACGCAACAAAATAAATGCGGCAAAATGCTTGCAATTATTCCAAGTGTTATGGCTTTATTTTTCATGTTAAAAATCCCTGAATTTCTGGCATCCCCAACAGGAATCGAACCTGTATCAAAGGTTTAGGAAACCTCTATTCTATCCAGTTGAACTATGGGGACGAATGTTTATTATTTTATTCATAGATTTTAATATTGCAAGTTGTAATGACGATTTGTATAATATCGCAAGTAAAAAAGGAATGTTTATGGGAAGTAGATTAATTGGATACGGTTCTTATTTGCCCGAACGTGTTATGACAAATCAAGATTTTGAGAAAATTATGGATACCACGGACGAGTGGATTGTTCAACGTACCGGAATGCGTCTTCGTCATTTTGCTCGTGAAGACGAAACGGTTGTTGATATGGCTGTGATTGCTGCGCAGAGGGCCCTAGACAATGCCGGTTTAACAGTTAATGATATTGACATGTTGATTGTTGCTACTACAACGCCGGAATTGGACTTTCCATCCGTTGGGGTACAGGTTATGGGTCGTTTAGGTGCCACAAATAATGCGCCTGCTTTCGATGTTCGCGGGGCGTGTACGGGATACATTTATGCGTTGCATTGCGCGCGCGCGTTTTTTACTGCGGGCATGCATCATAGGATAATGTTAATTGGCGCTGAAAAAATGACGCGGTTTATTGATTGGACTGACCGCAGTACTGCCGTTTTATTTGGAGATGGTGCCGGTGCGTTGATATTTGAACATTCAACCTCTAGCTATTCTGGAATTATAGATACTGTCGTTATGTCTGATGGGAAAGAATTTGATATGTTACACGGTTCCCCAGACCACAGAATCATGATGAACGGACCAGAGACTTATAAAAAGGCTGTTACCTTGATGCCAGAGGCGGCAAATTACATTATGGAACATGCAGGCATTACGGCGGATAACGTTGACTGGATTATTCCGCATCAGGCAAATTTGCGTATAATTCAAAGTGGCGCGGCAAGGCTTGGTTTCCCGTTGGAAAAAATATTGGTAACGGTTGATAAGCATGCAAACACCAGTGGTGCATCGGGTGTTTTGGCTTTGTCTTATGCTTTTGATAACGATATAATCAAGAAGGGTCAACTGATACTGTACCCCGCATTTGGCAGTGGTCTAACGTGGGGTGCGGCTTTAATTAGGGTGTAAAAAATGGCAACAATAACAAGAAGTGATTTAGCAAATCGTTTGCGTGAACAGCACGGGTTGACAATGTCCGATGCGTATAAGTTAATAGATATAATTTTTGACGAGATTCGTGAATCTTTGATTAACGGGGAAGAGGTTAAGTTTGCCGGTTTTGGCAGTTTCAAGATTTTGACAAAACCGCAACGTATGGGGCGGAACCCAAAAACTGGCGTGCCGGCAGTCATTACTGCGCGCAAGGTTGCATCTTTCAAAGCAAGTACCGAATTTAGGCAAAGGGTTGCAAAAAAATAGGCGCCGGTTAACGTTAAAACAGGTCGTTTAATAAGATACAAATAAAAACACCGAGGAATCCCCGGTGTTTTTATTTTCTACCACAATTTGATACGATTTTCTGGTGCAACATATAACTTATTTGTTGGTTGTATATTAAATGATTCGTACCATGCGCTTATGTGTGGTAAAATGCCGTTAACGCGCCATTGTGCCAAAGAATGCTCGTCTATTTTTGTCAGTCTTAACGCTTCTTCGTCACGAATGTTTTGTGCCCATGCGCCGGCATAAGCGATAAAGAATCTTTGGTCGGGGCTAAAACCGTCAACTGTATCGGGTTGGGTGCCAAAGTTTTTATATGCGGTAAAAGCGATTGTTACCCCGCCGTAATCTGCCAGATTTTCGCCCAATGTAAATTCGCCATTAGCAAAAACGCCCGGTGCAATTTCTATTTTATTAAAGAAGTCTTTTAATACGTTTGCACGTACTTCAAATCCTTTCGCGTCATCGGTTGTCCACCAGTCTTTTAGGTTTCCGTCTTTATCAAATTGACGGCCTGAATCGTCAAAACCATGCGTCATTTCGTGACCTATTACACTGCCGATTGCGCCATAATTGAAGGCGTCATCTGCGGTCATATCAAAGAATGGCGGTTGTAAAATTCCTGCCGGGAAACAAATCTCATTTGTTGACGGGTCGTAATAAGCGTTGACTTCGTGTGCGTTCATATACCAGATAGTCGGGTCCTTTTTTTTGCCAATTTTATCTAGCCAAAACGCGTCTTCAAATTTTGAAACGTTTACCATATTGTCCCATAAAGACTTATCTGCGCTTATTTCAAGTTTTGAATAGTCGCGCCATTTGTCTGGATATCCGATTTTTGCTTTAAATGTTCCCAGTTTTTCAAGGGCTTTATTTTTAGTTTCATCCGACATCCAATCAAGGTCTTTTATTCTTAATGCGTATGCGCGTTGTAGGTTCTTTACTAATTCTTGCATGCGTTCTTTTGCTTCGGCTGGGAAATATTTTTTTACATATAAATGACCGATTTCTTCGCCCAGCGATGAATCTAGTAACCCGACGGCTCTTTTCCATCTTGGTTTAGGTTCTTTCTGGCCCGCCATAGTTCTGTTATAAAAATCAAAAGATATGTTATATGAGTCGTCGTCTAATAACGTATCTGCAGAACTTATAATACGATATTTTAAATATGTTTTAATTAATTCTAAATCAGTATCGTTCATTATGGCGATAGATTCAGTAATTGCTTCTGGTTGATTAATGTTTATATATTCTGCCGCGCTGGCACCGCGTGATTGTAGGTATGTATCCCAATCAAAGTTTTTAAATTGTTCTTTTACTTCCGCGACAGACATTTTGTGATAATTTGCATGCGGGTCGCGTAATTTTTCTTTTGGATAAAAAGATTTTGCCATGCGTTCTTCCAAAGCGTATAGTTTTTCTACGTCAACAGGCACACCGAAATTATCCATTTGTTTTTTTATAAAGTCTTTATATTTTTTTCTAATTTCTAGTGTCTTGTTATCTGTGTCAAAATAGTAATCACGGGACAGTCCCAGTCCGCCTTGACCAATATTATACAAATAGTATTCGCTGTCTTTTTCATCCAGTGCAACCCCGTCGCCCCAAAAAGCAGACGAAAAAGTATGCATCTTTCCGAGATATTCTGGCAATTGCTCTTTTGATTTTATTTCGTCTATTTCTGCAAGGTACGGTTTAACGGGATTGGTTGTGTCCGCATTTAATTGTTTTTCGTTCATTACAATCTGGTAAAGCGTGCCTATTTTTCCATTATCCGTTTCTGCAATTTCACGAACGCGTTTCAGGTTGTTTTCATTTATGATTTCAAAAGCCCCGTATCTTGTATAATCATCAGGTATAGGGTTTGCTTTTCGCCACCCAAGCGTTGCGTAATCAAAAAAGTTATCACCAGGATTTACAGATAAATCCATGTTTTCTAGTTTTATACCAGTGTTCATACTTTTCTCCTTTTGTGCGGTAAAAAAACATGCCGCTATAATCGCTATTAATACAGCAAATATGCCTATTATGTTCAGTGTTTTATTCTGCATTTTTCACCTCGTTAAGTTTAACAGTAAATCGTCTAAAATCAACATGCCTTTTGAGGATGTGGCAAGTCTGTTCTCGCTGGTTATTATTAATAAGTCAGGATTTTGATTTACGAATTCTTGGTTTATAATTTGCGTTATATCAGCGTCAATTTTGACGCCACGGACTTGGCGAAGTCCGGTGATAAGTCTTTCTATGGCGCGGGTTTGATTTGAAATTTTTTCAAATTTTTGTCTGTCACCCATTTGTTCGTACCAAATGTTATCTATTAAAATTCGTCCTGCGGCACCTTGTCCCACCCCGATATAAGGTTCGCCATCCCATACGTTTTGATTGTGTCGGCATTCTTCGCCTGGGGTTGCATAATTAGAAACCTCATATCTTGGTAGGTTTAATGTTTCTGCGATTGCAATATACATATCTGCCATTTCGTTATTCGTCGGCATTTGTAAGTTCATTTTACTAAAGGGCGTATGGGGTTCTATTGTCAGTTCATATAAAGAACAGTGCGAAATACCCAAAGAGTTGATGTCTTTGCAGGTTTTTATTATGTCGTGCACGTTTTCGTTCGGCAGGCCGTACATAAAATCCGCCGAAACGTGTAGTCCCATTTCTTTCGCGCAGTCTAATAATTTTATTGCTTGTTGTGCGGTATGTATTCGGCCTAAGAATTTTAACTTATCGTCATTTAACGATTGGATACCAACGGACAGTCTGTTAATGCCGGCGCGTGCAAATTCTGATAGTTTATTTTTTGTTACTGTGCCTGGGTTTGATTCCAAGGTAATCTCGCACCCGGATGTAATATTAAAACATCGTTGAATGGCGTTCATGATATGTTCAAACACTTTTATCGGCATCAAAGATGGGGTTCCGCCACCAAAAAATATGCTGGGGACAGATATTTTTCCAAGTTGTTGTTCCCAGTATTTTATTTCGCCTGTAATATCTTTCGCGTATTTATCCCAGTCCGGTTCCGCGCAAGCATGCGAAAAAAAAGCGCAATATTTACACTTTGATAAACAAAAAGGAACATGAATATATATGTTATGAGGAACATTCATATGCGTATTTTATCTAAAAAGTCCACAAAATCCAGTGTTTAGTGCACGAATAAGAAAAATGCTTTTTATGAGTTTTTTTTTATGATATAATACACAATAATTGTAGGAATGAGAGTAAGTGTAGTTTCTTTATTAAGTGTGTTTTTTATGCCTTTCGTTGCGCTGGCGTCTAACGAAGGGGTACCTTCTTATTATCAGAACAATTCAACAACAACGGTTAATCGTTCGGCGTACAATCAATATCAGCGACAAGGGTACACGACATATGTTGGTCAATCGGGGGGGAAGCAAATTGTTGAAAGTCGTTCTTACTCTTATCAGGTTCCGCGACCGGTGGTCCCGCAAATTAGCGGTACGATGACGACGAACGGTATTGCGATGCCTGTTGCCGAAGAACCAGCAACGTCTGTATACGCTAAATATGCCAGAAGGTTCGCAGATTTTGAGTTTGAAACAGGCGTAAATTCCGTTTTAGAATGGGATGATATGGTTTATAATGAAATTGGCGTTGGCGTGCAACACAATTTCAGTTTGCGTAATTTTGATATGTTTGCTTACGGTGAATATAGTATGGGGTATATGTCACATGGTGGACTGTCCATGGATTATGACTTAAAGCCGTATGATGAATCAGACCCTTCTTATGGAATTTTCACTATTTCTGTTGGCGATCAGACGGGCAAGACAAATCACTTGAAGTTAGGAATCGGCGCACATCATATTTGGGACATTGGCGGATGGAAGTTATCCCCGTCGTTTGGTTATGAAATTTTCAATCATAACTTGGAAATGTCAGATCATTTGTATCCTAACCCTGGCATCTTTTTACCATTAATGACGAACATGGGCGACTATGTTTACGGTGACGTAAACGGTAATTATTATGCTTTGCCCATAAATATGGAGGCACCAGAAGATTGGTATCAGGTGTGTATGTCACCGGAAGATATAAAACTGGTTCAGGCCCCCGCAGGTGGTGCAATAATTGACCTGGGGACAGAGTTGGTAACCGGCGATTACAATCCAGATATGGGGTATGTACCATGGGGGGTAGATTCTGGTGAATGTGTAATTATTGGCGGTGATGGCCCTATACTTGTAGACGGTACTACGCATATTTATAATACTACGTGGAGCGGTTTTTATATCGGGCTTGAGATAGAAAAACAAATGACCCTTGTTGACAAGTTGCGTTTTTATTTCCAGGTTGGTTTGCCGAAATATTCATCCGAAGGTATCTGGCCAAACAGAACGGATTGGCAACAAAACCCCAGTTTTATAGATGAAGGTAATAACGGTGCATACTCTTATACCGCGGAAATGGAGTATAACTATAAATTATCAGACCGTATGCAATTGGCAATAAAAGTAGATACCGATTATTTCTATGTCGGAAAAATCGGCGGGGAATTATATTTGGCGGAATATAGTCAATATTTAGTTGATGAAAACGGTTTTTACATATTGGACGATAACGGTTTCCCAATTTTAGAAACTGTGCCGGCCAGCACGCAGTATATCAGCGAGCAGTTAAAACACGCTGCGTGGCAATCGTTTGGTTTGCATATCGGAATAAAGTATTCTTTCTAAGAAGGTGTTCATATGACAGTTAAAAGTGTTGTTGCGCGCCTTTGTGGCGTTGCGTTATTTTGTGTGGCCCCGCTTAACTTGTGGGCGGACTCTGGCGTGTTTGATATAGACAGATGGTATGCGATAATTGAAGATATCAAAGGCAAGGCCGCCAGTCAGAATATTTCGCAAGATACGATAAATGCGACATTTCGTTCGCCGGCGTTTATACCTTCTATTGTAAAAAGTGACAGGAATCAAGCAGAATTTAAATTGACATTAGATGGTTATTTGGCTCGTACAGTTAATCAGCGCAGAATTACCGAAGGTAAACAAATGCGTCAAACTTATCCTACGATGTTATCGCGGGTAGAGCAGAAATATGGCGTTCAACCACATGTGATATTGGCGTTTTGGGGTTTGGAATCCAATTATGGCGCTAATAAAGCACGTCATAAATTAACGGATGCGTTTTTGACTTTGATGTATGAGGGGCGCAGGCAAGAGTTTTTTGAAAAGCAGTTATTGGCACTGATGAAAATAGCTGATGATAATGACTTGGACATAAATGATGTTCAAGGTAGTTGGGCAGGGGCGATGGGGCACTTTCAATTTATTCCGACGACATTAATGCAATACGGCGCAGACGGTAATGGGGATGGCAAAATAGACATTATTCATAGCGTTGGTGACGCGATGTTTAGTGCTGGCAACTATTTAAATCGCCTGGGCTGGAACGAGAACGAAAAAATAGTTCGCAAGGTTGTCATACCGATTAATTTTGATGTGTCTTTATTAGACGGTAAAACGAAAAAGAATTTGTCTGAATGGGCGTATATGGGCGTTACGAACCCCGACGGCAGTCCTTTGCCTGTTATGGATATGACGGCTGGTTTGGTGGCGGATATAAATATGATTAACGATGCCAAGGCCACGGCGATCGCACACAGTAAATCAAATGTCATAGACCCAAATGCGATTGATACAGATGTTGCACCGCAACCAGTTGTTGTTGCATATTTAACATATCCCAATTTTTACAGGATAAAGCGTTGGAATAATTCCAATTGGTACGCGATAGCGATTGCAACTTTGGCGGACGAATTGAAATAATTTGCTTTTTGTCCTATTTTTTGGTATAATCATATCCACTAAATCGCCGATGTTGGGCGATTTTTTTATGTCCAAAAACTTCAAACTAAAAGGATTAAAATATGTCTCGTCAAGTTCAGTTCAGGCGCGGAAGTGCCGTTGAGCATAATACTTTTGTCGGCGCCGAAGGCGAAATAACCGTAGATACAACAAACAATACGTTGCGGGTTCATGACGGTATTAACCCCGGCGGTTTTGCCTTGGCGCGTCAGGATTTAGTAGGTGACACAATTGCAGATACTTTTGTGTCAGAAGACGGTTTGTCTTGGTATCGTAAATATAAGTCGGGTTGGTTGGAACAGGGGGGGACTTCTGTTAGTGCTAATATTGTTTTTCCGATTTCGTTTATTAATACTGAATATACTGTTATGGCGTTGCCAGTAATGATTGACGGTGGTATTGGAACGATATCCGTAAGTTACGCAAACAAGATAGAAACAGGCGTCAGCATACAAGTTCGTTGGAATGGTGGCGCCGTAGATGATGCGTCCAGAATGTGGTTCGCATGCGGTTTTTAATATGTGATAAACATACCAGTGCACATGTTGCACTGGTATGCGGGCTAAAGTTTGCGTTTTCTTTTCTTTCTTATAGGTTGTATAAGCCCAAAGGTGATTATATTTAATATAGAATATTTGATATCATGTATTAAAATGTATCTAGCAAGTTTAAAATATTTGCGTTTTACACACCATATTACTATGCGGTTGCTTTTTTTTATATAAATTTTAGGCATTAATTTAGAATCATATAATTCATTCATTATGTTTGAAGATATATCGTATAAAGATGTTTTATTTTGTTTTAGAATATCTATAACACCCATATCTATAATATACTTTATAATAAATTTATGTGCTTTTAAATATAAAGGGTAAGAATATTCATTGCTATTCTGCAATGATGTAACAGCATGTGTTAAAGCGTTTTTGCCAGATAACATAATCAACTTATTAGTCTTTTCTCCGCTGCGGCATAAACTGTTCGGAGATATTCTAAAATATACAATTGTATTATCAATTTCTACGAAGTTTTTTAT
This sequence comes from uncultured Pseudomonadota bacterium, assembly GCA_949290785.1. Classification (GTDB taxonomy): domain Bacteria; phylum Pseudomonadota; class Alphaproteobacteria; order Rs-D84; family Rs-D84; genus Enterousia. Next base: position 27,136 of record CASETE010000023.1, on the reverse strand, counting down.
ATTGCTTATAACATCCGTCATAAATATGCCGTCTTCAAAGGCGTTTATTGTATCTACAGGGAAAGAAATTCCATTAATAGCTTTTTTTCTATACATCTGTCTCCACACAGTTACCCATGGATAATCAGGATTATATAAATAATTATTTAAAAAATCTGGTATAGGGTTTGTATATAAGTGAAACGTTGTTAATTCTTGTGGCGAGGTAAATGTATTAAGTAAAGGGGTGTAATGAAATTGCGCTGATACGGGTATTAAACGTCCGCCTATTCTGTCGGCATCAGTCATTTTGGCTACAGTATATAAAACTTCCATGGCGTTTTGCACAAGGCAATCGTCGCTATCTAAAAACATTATATATTCACCGGAAGTTTTTTTTATGCCGATGTTTCTAGCTGTTGATACACCGCCGTTTTGTTTAAATATTTTGATAAAGCGTGGATCTTTTTTTATAAAAGAGTTTATGATATTTCTTGAATTATCAGTAGAACCATCATCTACTATTATACATTCCCAATTAGTAAATGTTTGGTATAAAATAGAATTTAATGCATCATGTAAATATTTATCGTTATTATAATTTGCCACTATTATTGAAATTATTGGTTTTTGCATTGTTTTTCTCCTATGGTGACCAATAAGTATCCTTGATGAATATTATCTTGGGTGGGCAGATTCATATAAATGTCTGATAGGGATTTTTTTAAATCAGATGCTGGTAAAAAGGCCAAAGCGAAAGGTAAGTCAATAGTATATTCTTTTATATTTGTTAAACCAGCATAAATAAACAGATCCTTTTGAGTATATTTAGGGTTTTCTTCACCTGCATTCCAGGAATTAGTTCTTTCTGCTATTTCTTTTCCTATACGATAAGCTATGGATGCTGCGTTTGGAACCATTGATATAACAAGATTGTTAGAAATTCTAGCGTTTTCGTTAATTATAAATTGTGCATCTTGATTTGAAAAATGTTCTAATACACCGGCGTGCCAAACGATGTTGAAAAAATTATCTGGTAACGGTAGTTTTTTTGTTATATCTGCACATACAGTATTAACTTTTAAATTTAAATCGTTTGCAATATTTGCAAATGTTTTGCACATTTTTTTTGAATAATCTAAGCCAGTTACAATGCGATTACGTTTAGCTAAGTATAAAGAACTGGCGCCCAAGGCACATCCGATTTCTATGATTTTATCGCCAGGTTTTGATATCTTTTCTATTTCTAGAGTCCACTCATTTAAAAAATCGTTATTTTTTATTTGGTTTATAAGTATTTGTTGTTGTTCGTCGTGAGCATTTGACCAAGCTTCGTCATTTAATTTTTTATAAATATGACGAGGTTGCTTTTTTATGTGTTGTAATAATGTTGCAATGTTATTTGATTGCGGTTCTTTTTTGTGAAATAGTTTCATTATTATGTACCTTTTATTTTTTATAGACAACGCCATAATTACATCTATCAGACGGATATAATCTGGTGTATTTCCAGATATACATCTTTAACATGTCTGAAAAACGAAACGTTGAGAAAAACGGTGGATAAGTTTGATACCAGCGATATATTTCATAGGCTTTTATGTTGCCGACTTGTTGTTGCTGGGCGGCGCAAAAATAATTGCCAAGCGTTTCCGGATAGTAAGGTCGTACATGGTCTATGTCATTATAAAAAGTCTTGCAAAATAATAAAGACTTTATGATGACGATACCGCCCGGTTTTGTAACGCGGAATAATTCGTGTAAGACATTCGTTATGTCTGGATATCCAAAGTGTTCTATGACATGGCTTGCGATAACAATGTCAAAAGTTTCATCTGGGTATTGTATGTGTCTTAAATCTGATATTTTTGCATGATAACCGTTCCTCGTTGCGTTTTCTACTAAGTCTGGATTTACGTCTATGCCGAATAATTCCAGTTGTTCTAAGTTGGCATTTTTTATCAGGTTCAGATTGTTGCCCAGACCGCAACCGGCATCCAGCAGTTTGCCAGATGTTTTATTTTTCATGTGTTGTGTAATTACTTTCAGTAATTGTTTATCTTCTTTTATATTTCCGGGCTTGTTCCATTTGATGATAAGTTGCCACATTTTTTGTTCAATCTTTTTTGACATGTTATCATTCCTTTGTCATGCTTGTTATGATTTTAGTCCAACGGCTTACCCATATTTTCTTATCAAAAGCTTGGGCGACGGCAATCGCGTTTTTTGATAATTTTTCTTGCAGTTGTTTATCTGCTAGTACTTTATCTAATGCCTGCATTAACTCTTTACCATTTGGGTTAATTAATAACCCATTAAAACCATCTATGATTAAGTCGGGTAATCCGCCTATGTTTGTAGCGATAACGATGTTTCCTGCGCTTTGAGCTTCCAGACATGATAGAGAAGTTCCTTCGGCATATAATGTAGGAACTAATGATATATCTGTTTCCTGATATATTTTAGGCATTTCATCAGGTAATACGGCGCAATGTGTTACGCGGCCGGGGAACCTTTCAATTAATCGTTGCATGTCTTTGTTAATGGCGTCGCCATGTGCAAAGCCGACAAAGCGAAATTCAACGTTCGGGTATTTTTCCATTATAGGCGGCAAGGCTGCTGACATCAGCCAATAACCTCTTTCTGGTGATGCGCGTCTTGGGAAAGTTATATGTATTTTATCGTCTTTATTAGTTTTTTTGCTGGGGGTATAAAGTTTAGTATCTACGTAATTTGGAACATAATGCGCATCAAAATCTTTCATTGTCTTTGAAAAGGTTGTTCGTAGCCAAGATATCGTATTAGTATCAACAGATACGAATTTATCTACATCAGAAAAAATATTAAATATTTCATGTGGTTTGACGTCCCAATGGTGTGTATCCCAAGTAACGCCATGAGATATTAAAATATTAGGGTGTAATTTGCAGCCCCAATACATCGCACCAGAATAAATTACAAACTTGTATTTATAAAAAAATCCTATTGTTTCGGTATAGTTTTTAACAGGCAGACCAAAAATGCGCAGGTTACCAACTTGCCTTTCCCACAAGCCGGAATCGCTGTTACCCATTTGAATTAAAATAGGTGTATATCCACAAGATATTAAAATATCCGCTAAATCTGTCACATATCTTTCGGCGCCACCGTTATAGCACTTGTCACCATATATGTCATACATTTGGTATTGAAATATCAACACCGCATTTTCATCGTATTTTGATTGTACTAAATTTACCAACGCTTTTATTTTAGGTTCTTTTATTTTGCGTTCTATATATTTACGTAGTGGTCGGACGGTCACGACGTCACGAATGATACGGAAAAATTTTTTAAAAATTTTTATCATCAGTTATTTCCTTTGTGTTTTTGAATTGTTTTATATATTTGTAAATACAATTTATCACCGTTAACCCAAGCATTAAGAACCTTCCAGAAATTAAATATTTCTGTGATTTTTACGTTTGTATCAAGAATTGATAACGCATGTTTATAAGAAACATTGTCTTGTTCTTGGGATACGTTTTTCGTATAAAATTGATATCTGCGTTGTTTATCATTATCGCGTAGATAAGCCAAGTGTATTTTAGGAATATTTATATCTATGTTCTTGGTTATGTCTGTTGAAGATGGGTATGGTGGCATATGTAAAGCACTGCCTTTTGGATTAAAAGGTGTGTCAATATACCTGATAATTCTGACGTCGGATTGTTTTGGCGACCAAAAACCATCTGTTCTGTATCCGTTTTCGTTCCACATATCCAGACAAGATACTTTTATTACCTGCGCATCGGGCCATTTATTAGATAATAATTTACGTTTGATTCTTGTAAGATGTTCGTCATAAAATTCGTCTGCATCAACGATTAAAATCCAGTCGCCCGGTTGTGCGACGTTGCGTGTATACTCCCAAAGTTCGCTACGCAATGCCGGTTCGTTTGTGCGAAACAAAGAAGTACGACGTCTATGTAACTCGCCAGGATGTTTTTTAAGGTGCTCTGTAATAATCTGTGGCGTATTATCCGTAGAGGCATCATCCAAGAAAATATGGTAGTCTGTAATTTTTCCTATATTTTTTAACCAATCGCGAAGGTAATTATTTTCTTCGTTTTTTATTATTGTTATTGCTATTAAGCGATTTTTATGCATTAAAGAACCTCTTGATTATAGGGGTAATTTTCTGCGCAGCCTTTCCGTCACCGTATGGGTTTTTGCTGCCGTCTAGTCTGGTATCTGATTTCGGGACCGATAAAATGCGTGAAGATTCTGAAATGATTTTGTCTTTATCCGCGCCGACCAATTTGGCAAAGCCTGCTGAAACTCCTTCTGTTCTTTCTGTTTCGTAACGCATAACTAATACGGGCGTACCGAATGTCGGTGCTTCTTCTTGTATACCGCCTGAATCAGTTAAAACCAGTTTAGCGTTTTTCATTATGCAAACCAGTTCCGGGTAATCCAGTGGTTGCGTTAAAACAACGTTTGGTATATTACCCAGTGCGTTATGTACTTTGTCGTGTACGTTTGGGTTTGGATGTACGGGAAGCACAAATTGATGGTCAGGAAATTTATATGTTAACTCTATAATCGCGGAAATAATGTTGTCCAGTCTTGTGCCGTGATTTTCGCGTCTGTGTGCCGTTATTAATACCAGTTTGTCATCAAGTTTTATTCCGATTTCGGATAAATTTTTGCGGGCAGTATCAATTGTGTTGGCAGATAAACAAGACAAGGCGTCAATAACAGTATTACCGGTTACCGTTATTTTGTTTTCATCTATACCTTCGCTTACCAAAAAGTTATGTGCCAGTTGTGTAGGCGCGAAATGTAACTCCGTTATTCGTGATGTCATTTGTCGCATTGCTTCTTCTGGGAAGGGCTCAAACAAGTCATGTGAACGCAAACCTGCTTCTACGTGAAAAACGGGAATACGATTATAAAACGATACCAAAGCCCCGCAAAAAACCGTCATAGTATCGCCTTGTACGATTGTAGCGTCAAAATGTTGGTGCTGATATATCTCGGACAAGGCGTTTAATATTCTGGATTGTACGCCGGCCAATGTTTGATTAGGCCGCATAACGTCAAGATTAAAGTCAGCCTGTAATCCGAAAAAGCTAAGTGTTTGATTGGAAAGTTCTTTTTGTTGTTCTGTGTTACATATAAGCACATTAAATTCCGGGTTCTTGCGTAGTTCTAATATGACGGGTGCTAACTTTATTGCTTCTGGTCTTGTTCCTAGGATGACAAGTATGTTTTTCATGATAAGAATCCTTTCTTTATAGTTTTATTTCGGTGTGTTTTTTTAATTTGCGTCGTAGGTCTGGTTTCCAAAATAAAATGGCGTTGATAGATTGACGTACCAGTGTATGACGAATGCCAACCAGACTAAATTCGGATTGTAAAAACCTGTTTCGTAATAAATAGTCTAATTTTTTTCGTTGCCACCAATTTAAGCGCAGTTTTTTTATCCATTGTTTTTTGTATTTATTTTGTATGGCAGCAGTTTTAGCCAGAATTCTTGGCTGTTGCGTTGCGGTTAAAGATTTTTGGTTCTTGCGGTATTGATAAATATTATCGTTTATATAATCTATTTTACCGTTAAGGGCGATACGAACCCAGTAATCATAATCTTCGGCACAGAACATGTCTTCATCATATTTGCCGATTTTATCTGCAATTTCTTTGCGATACATAAAGGCAGCCCCTATGTTGCATGCGTATGCTAAGGTTTTGTAAGTTGTGCGGTCGTTTGGCGATTTGAATGTATCGTAAACATTGCCGTTTTCGTCTATCATGTCCATATTTGCGCTTACCATGTCTGTATCTGGGTGCGCGTCTAGGTAGTCCGATAAAGTTTGTAGCCAGTTTGGTTTACAAATATTGTCGTCACTTGTCCATGTTAGGTATTTGCCTGTTGCATGCTTGAAACCTACGTTCAGGCTGCCGGGTAGTTTACGATTTGTTTTGTTATGTATTACCTGAATACGTTTGTCTTGTTTGGCATATTTTTCCGCAATTATCGCAGAGTTATCTGTTGAACAATCATTAACTATTATCAGTTCCCAGTCTTGCATGGTTTGCTTTATGATGGAATCAATACTATTGGATAAAAAGTGTTCGCCATTATAGCAAGGTAGTACAATTGAGATCTTAGGCATTGTTTGCTTCCTTTGAATTAAGCGTTTGAAGAATTAAGTCTTGGATATGTTTAGTTATTGTGGCTACGTTAAACCTGTCTAGTTTTGTTGTAGCCAAATTTTTCATGGCTTGGCAATCAATATCGTTATGCCAAACCGATGACATCGCTTTTGCTAATTCTGACGAATTTCCGGGTTGAAATAAAATTCCGGCTTTGCCGTTTAATAATATTTCGGCGGGCCCATTTTTACAATTGGATGCGATATTTAATGTCCCGCAAGCAGCGCTTTCTAGTAACACCATCCCCAATACCTCGTTATGACTAGATAAAATATGCGCCAAAGCACCTTTAAGGTAGCCAAAGGGTTTGGTCGTTGCGCCAGTAAAAATAATCTTATTGGCACAAGGTAAACTGTTGGCATATTGCTTCAATGCTTTTGCATTATCACCATAGCCAATTAGGATTAAATTTACATCAGGACAATTTTCCTTTGCGTAAAATTCATTAAAAGCCTTGATAATTGTAGGTATGTCTTTGTCGTGATCCAATCTAGATAGTGCGCAAAAATATTTACCAGAAAATGTGGGAAGTTTTTTTGCTTCTTTTTGAATAGATTCTATATCTATCGGATTATAAATATGTGTAATTTTATTTTTGTGTTGTGGATATTGTGACTGAAAGTCATGCATAAAACCTTTCGTCAGACAGACGATTTTATCATAGATTGTAAAATACTGCTTACAGGTTGTTTCATTAAAATAATTAATAGACCCGTGTATCCAAACTATTTTTGGTTTGTTTATATTTTTTAGTATTTTAGCAAACGAACAATTTTTATAATCAATAATAATGTCACAGTCATTGAACAAGCCCCTTTTTATGGCTTGTTTGTTTTTTGATTTTTTGTATAAACTGTACACGATTTTGCGAATGTTTGACAGCGGAAACCATGGCATATATTTTTTTGCACGTTCAAATATATGACCGTTTGGATATAAAATGTATAGTTTAATGTTTTTGTGTTCTGTGAACCATTCTTGATAAAATGGTTCTTCAAGTTTTTTTTGCATCACTACGGTGATGTTAAAATTCTTGTTTTCCGATAGTCTTTTTAATGTTTGTATGAAAACAGATTCTACGCCCCCGATGAGCATTTCCGGGATGCAAAACATAATTTTTATTTGTGGCATTTATGTACCTCTTGATACAATAAATGCCCCGTTAAACAGGGAAAATACATCATATTGTGTTCCTTTGCGTTTGAAGACAAAGCAGTACAAAATTACATTGTACTGACCAACAGCATAGTATAGTATTTAATTAATCGCAAGCAAAAATAAAAATAATTGATAAACGCGGTATTGTTTGCTATTCTTGATATTATCATAACGATATAAAGGATTTTTTATGGCTATCAAGGTTCGCGATTACGAAGTGCGTTTAACCAGAAATAAAGACGAACGTCGTCAAGTTCGTCAGTTAAGATATTCTGTTTTTGTTGAGGAAGAAGGGGCGAATGCCACCGAAGAACAAAAGAACCTTCGCGAAGAATATGATGCGTATGACAGTTTTGCAGAATATATGGCGGTTTTTCATAACGGCAAGATTGTCGGTACTTACAGAATTATTGACAGAAACGCTGCGGAAAAGATGGGCGGTTTTTATACGGAATCTGAGTTTAATATATCAAAGATAAAACGTTATAACGGTAATATTGCCGAAATGTCACGTGCCTGCGTCGCCAAAGACTATCGCGAAAATGCGTTGGTTATGCGTATGTTGTGGGCAGGGTTGGGTGAATACGTTGTTCGTCGTAAGATTATGATATTATTTGGCGTTGCGTCTTGGGTTGGCTCCAAACCTGTTGAGTCTGCTCAGGCAATATCTTATTTATATTATAACCATTTATCTCCGTTGAATTTACGTGCAACTGTTTTGTCAGAAAATTTTGCCGATGGGGTAAATCCGAAGTTATCCAGAATGAATATTTTGCCAAAAGATTTTGTGTATGAAGAAGATGCGCGCCGTCAAATGACGCCTTTGGTAAAAGGGTATTTGCGTTTGGGGGCTACTTTTGGTAAGGGCGTGTTCATAGACAAGCCATTTAATTCGTACGATGTATTTGTAATGTTACAGACAAAAAAAATAGACGCGGCGTATCAAAAGCATTTCTTGGGTCATGAAAACGCGTTGGGGCATCTTGATGAAAAAGACGGACCGATAAAAACTTTGGGTAAGATAATGTTGTTCCCTGTGACAGGTTCGTTTAAAGTTGTTCGTGCGTTCTTGGAATTCTTGTTGCGCGAAGACGCGGCCGATGCTGAATATATCGAAGATTCAAAAGAAAACGAAGGCGAAGAAAACTGATGAATTGCGTCAGAAAGCAAAATGTTTTTAATACTATTGGTGCAGCGATAAAGTTTATAACTTTTTGGTTGCTGGTGGTGGTACAGTTGCCGATTATTTTCTTGCTGCCGCGCGGTCGTGCGTCTGTATGGTACATGAAAATATTTATGAAGATTTTACTGATATTGGCAGGAATCAAAATAGAAGTTCACGGCAAATTGGTAAAGCATAGACCTTTATTAGTGGTAAGTAATCATATTTCTATTTTTGAAATTGCGACATTTCCTGTTGCCTTTGGGGGCAGTTTTATAGCAAAGAAAGAAATGGAAAATTGGCCTTTGGTTGGTTGGGTTGCTAAAAAATTCGGTGTAATTTTCGTAGACCGCAGACCTTCGCATGCAATGGACGCGTTAAAGCTGGTCAAAGATACAGTTGCAAATGTTAAGTATCCTATGTTTTTATTCCCCGAAGGAACCACTACAAACGGTGCATATGTGAAACAATTTAAAAGTACGTTGTTTAATTTCATAGAAGGTTCAAACGTTGTCGTGCAACCGATGGCAATGCACTATCGTTTTCGTGATGGCGGGGTTATTAGTGACGAAGATTTAGCGGAACATTTTGCATACTTTAATAATTCTAATCAGGATATGGGGCCAAGTTGCACGCGCGAACGCAGTGCTTTTGGGCAGGTTTTTCATATAATGGTATTGGGCGGATTTAAAGTAGAAATAACAGTTATGCCGCCACCCCCGTTGGCGGGGTTGAATAGAAAGCAGATTGCAGAAACTCTGCACGAAATAGTTTCTGATAAATATATGGAATTAAAAGACGAACGATAAAAAAGAAAGAGAATTAAAATTATGAAAACAGCGATTACACCGACACGTGCGGAAAATTTTAGTGAATGGTATCAAAGTTTAATTGTCGCGGCGGATTTGGCAGAAAATGCTCCTGTTCGTGGTTGTATGACGATAAAACCTTATGGTTGGGCGATATGGGAATTGATGCGCGATGAAATGGATAAGCGTATAAAGGCTTGTGGGGTTCAGAATGCGAATTTTCCGTTATTGATACCTATTGATTTCTTTAATAAGGAAGCAGAGCACGTCGCGGGTTTTGCAAAAGAATGTGCGGTTGTAACGCATCACAGGTTAAAGATGATAGACGGCAAGTTGCAGCCAGACCCAGATTCTAAATTGACAGAGCCGTATATTATTCGTCCGACTTCTGAAACTATAATAGGCGAGGCGATGTCGCGTTGGGTACAAAGTTATCGTGATTTGCCGTTAAAGTTAAATCAATGGGTTAACGTAATGCGCTGGGAAATGCGTCCAAGATTGTTCTTGCGCACATCAGAGTTTAACTGGCAAGAAGGGCATAACGTTTTCGCCACGCACGAAGAGGCAAACGCAGACGCGCGAAAAATGCATAAGATGTATGGTGACTATATGCGCGAAGTTTTGGCGATTCCTTCTGTTATGGGTGAAAAGACTGCCGAAGAGCGTTTTGCAGGTGCCGACCATACATATACCTTGGAACATATTATGCAAGACGGCAAGGCTTTGCAGGCTGGTACATCGCACGATTTAGGACAACATTTTTCTAAATCTTTTGGCATACAATTTTTGGGTACAGATGGTAAACTGCAACATGCATGGACGACATCTTGGGGGACTACGACCAGGATGATGGGTAGTTTGTTCATGATACATTCTGATGATGACGGTTTGGTTTTGCCGCCGGCAGTTGCGCCTTACCAGATTGTAATCATACCTATTATTCGTGAAGAAAATGCAGATGTATTGAATGCGTTTGCTGAAAAAGTAGGACAGCAGTTGCGTGATAACGGAATAAGAGTTCTAGTAGATGCATCTGATATGCGGGCGCCGGACAAGATGTGGAAATGGATAAAGCGCGGTGTACCGTTACGCGTTGAAATCGGGGCGCGTGAAATGGAATCTGATTCTGTAACTATAACTCGTCGCGATTTAGGTAAAGATTCTAAGCGTACTATATCTGTTACCGATTTGATAAAAGAAGCAAAAGATATTCTGAATCAGATACAGGTTGATATGTATAATGCAGCAGCGGCCCGCAATAAGAAGATGATAAAAGACGTTACGGATTTAGCGGCATTGGAATCTGCCTTGGAAAATGGAGAAATAGGATTTTTCCGTATAAAGTATGACCTGACGAAGAATGAAAGGTTTGACGCTTTGATGGAAAAGTATAAGATATCGCGTCGTTGTTTAGATGACAACGATCCGACATATGTATTCGTTGCAAAGTCTTATTAAAAAACGGGGCGTGTCCCCGTTTTTTATGATATAATTAGTGCGTTATATAAAAAAGGAAGAGAGATGAAAATAGCAATCATAGGTGTTGGTACGGTTGGTTCTGCGGTTGCGACGGCGGTGAAAAACACGGGGTTCGTGCATGAGATAGTTTTATTTGATCGTGATGGTATACGTGCACGTGCGGCAGCGGAAGATTTGGGGCATGCGGCAAGTTTTGGTTTTGACGTAAAAATATCTGCGGTCAGTAATTATCGCGGTATTCGTGGCAGCGATATCGTTATTATTTCTGCCGGGGCAAATCAGAAACCCGGTGAAACGCGTACCGATTTGTTAAACAAAAATGTTGCAGTTATTGAAGACATCGTGCCAAGGGTAATGGCAAATGTTGACGCCAAGAAGGTAAAAATAATCGTCGTAACAAATCCTTTGGACGTATTGGTTATGTTAACACAAAAGATATCTAAGTTACCTGCTGCGCGTGTGATAGGAACTGGAACGATGTTGGATTCAGCGCGTTTGCGGACTATATTATCGCGTCATTTATCGGTGTCTACGCAATCTATTTGTGCGCAAGTCTTTGGCGAGCACGGTGACAGCAGTGTTGTTGCTTGGTCTGGTGTAACCGTTGGCGGTTTTTCACTTGATGAATTCTGTAAGCAGTTAAAAGTTTCTTTGCCTGCAACTACAAGAAACACGATTTCGCATCGTGTACATAATGCCGCGTATGAAATTATACAGGGGCGTGGGGCTACTTGGGACGGTATAGGTGCGTCAGTTTCTGACTTGTTACGTTGCATAATAAATGACGAAAGGCGGATTTTAACTGTCAGTTGCGTTTCTGGCGTTCAGAACGCGGTGGCTATGTCTTTACCGCGCGTCATAGGAGCAACGGGTGTTATCGCGACGCTTAATCCTAAGTTGTCGTCGGACGAGTCTGCCGCACTACGAAAAAGCGCGAAAATAATTAAGAAAAATTATGACAACATAGGAAAATAAACAAAAAATAAAAACGGGGCGCAAAGCCCCGTTTTCTGCGGACAAGAATCATATTTATACGTATGATTTTATGTGTTATAATCTGCCATAAGAACAGCAAGGATTTGAGATATGGCAGATGATATAACTTATGATATATTTCCAAATGGCTTGGGGTTTTATGCTAATTGTGACGGACAGCATGTAGGAGAGATAACTTTCGTTCGCGTCGGAATTGACAAGTTGATAATAGACCATACAGATGTATCAGAAAACTATAGACATGAAAATATTGGCATAAATTTGGTTCGCCATGTTGTTGACTTGGCTAGAAATCAAAACCGTAAAATAATCACGATGTGTCCGTTTGCAAAAGCAATGTTTAGTAGGTACCCAGAATTTGATGACGTAAGATTTTTACATACAAGATAAAAAAACGCTTTTATACATTTTCATTTTACTTTACTATGACAACCAACGGGAGAAAAAGTATGAATACAAAAATAAAGTCTTGGTTGGTTTTTCTAATTTTCTTAAATGGCTATGTTAGTTTGTCCTTAGAGTTAGTTGTATTGCGTCAATTATCTTTTTATGTTGGTTCCAGCGCGGTTATTACCAGCATAATTATGGGGATATTCTTAGGTTTTATGTCGCTAGGATATTTTTTGGGGTCTTCGGAAAAAATTAAGAATACCGGCATCAGAAAAATATTAAGTGCCAGTTTCTTAGTCATTGCGTTATTCGCTTGTATGGCGTCCAGTTTTCATTTAATTACTAATTATTTTGTTGTTATGTATATGGGCGGCATTACGTCTAGCGTCGTTCAGACATTCATTTATTCTTTTGTGTTTTTGTCGGTTGGGCCGTTTTTATTTGGCTTTAATACTACATTGTTATCAAGGTGGTTGCATAAGTATAACACGAATTATACAGGTAACATAATGGCGTGGGATACCATTGGTTCTGTTATGGGGTCTTTGGCGACTACATTAGTATTGATGCCTTTTATTGGTGTAAATTATACTGTTATGTTAATTGTTTTATTGTCGGTTATTGCGGCGGTTGTTACATACAGAAAGCTTGCTGTTTTTATATTTGGAATATTGATATTAGTTCCGACAATTTATATCAACAGCGATTGGTTTCAGCGCAAGAATTATGGCATTTTGGTAAATAACGCAAATTCAACGATATCTGTTTCGGATATGAATGGTATGCGCGTGTTAAATATGAATGGGTTGCCGATGTCCATATATGATATTAATAGTGGTTCAATGGCTGATTATATAAATTATATTAATAACCATTTTATTTATACGATGCCGACGGATAAAATGCACAAGATTTTGGTTCTTGGGGCGGGTGGTTTTACCGCTGGTTTGCAAGATACTTTTAATGATTATACGTTTGTTGATATAGAACATACTTTGAAAGACGTTTCAGAAAAATATTTTTTAAATCAGAAATTGACGCCGAATAAGAAGTTTATTGTCCAAGATGCCAGTCAATATTTAAAAAATACCGATGAACAATATGATTTAATTATACTTGACGTTTATTCTAATTCGTATCAGATACCCGAAGGGTTGATAACGGCAGAGTTTATGGAGCGTTTAAAGTCTCGTGTTGGCCCGAACGGCATAATTGTTATGAACATGATAATGAGTCAAAGTTTTAACGATAAATATTCGCAGGTATTTGACAACACGTTTCATACTGTTTTTCCAAATAATACCCAGCGTCAAGTCATAGGTTATGGAAACCCTTGGGTAAATCAAGATGTGGTTAATATTCTATATATTTATTATAACCGTGAAAACGCGGGGCGAATATACACTATAAACAAAACGCCAGTTATTTATGACAGATATGCGAAATAAATATTTTTACGTTTATGTGTAAAAAGGTCTTGCACCATTCTGGTTAGATTTTTATAATTTTAAACAATAAAAGGAGAAGTTATGAAGAAGTTATTAGTTTTTGCTTTGGTTGTTTTAGGGTTGTTTGGCGGTGCAAATGCAGCAGATATTACGATTTATTATTCGCCGTCTTGTCCGCATTGCCATCACGCGCAGGAATTCTTTGCGAATACCATGATATATGAATACCCTAAATTACGCGTTGTCCAAGTTAATGTCATGGACCAGCAAAATTTACCGCTGTTTCAAGACGCGTTAAAAAAGTGCAAATATGAAAGCGGCGGTGTACCAGTCATTGTTGTCGGCGATAAATGCTTTCAGGGTTATGCGGACTTTATGGCCCAAGATTTGCGCGATGCCGTAGAAGTAGATTTGTCCGAAGAAGATAAAAATGTCGCAAAAGAAAATAGAAAGTCTTTGGCAGATAAGCCAGATGACTTTAAGGCAAGAAATGCCGCGCGTCGTCAGGCAATTAAAGAATATAACGCGAACGTCCAGAACCAGGAAGTTGAAAAAAAAAATAACAATGGTTCACCGGTTTACTTCTATATATTCTTAGCGGTATTGGTTGTGGCGCTGGGGGTAGTTTTGGTAAGGAAAGACAAAAATAAAAAATAGTAAAAACATCGGAATGTATCATGTTTGATTTAACTGTTCTGGATTATATTTATATCGGTGTGATATTGGCATCTACTATTTGGGCCAGTATTCGCGGTGGCGTTTATGAAACCGTGGCTACTTTATCTTGGGTGGTTGCCGCCATTACTGCCAGGTTTGTATCGCCAATGCTAGACGGTTTGTTGCAGAATTTATTTAATCTATCTGCCTCAACGGTTAGTACATTGGTCGCATCTTATTTCATTGTTTTCTTTGTCATATTGTTGTTGGTGGGTTTCGTAAACCAAAAATTACGCGACAGAATTCAAGAAAGTATGATGAAGGTTACGGACCATACATTGGGCGTGATATTTGGTATAATTCGTGGAATTGTTGTAATGGGCATAGTATATTGGATTTCATTATGGTATTTCTCAGATAGTCCCGCATTACCAAAATGGGTTGCCGATGCGCGAACAAGACCGATAATGCAGTTAACCGCAGTTAAGTTAGATAAGTGGTTTGTACCGGGTGAAGAAAGCCAACTTTTAAAACGCGACATGACGGGCACCCAAGAAGCCATTGAAATATATCAAAATTTAATAAATCCTGCTGTTTCCGATGATAAAAAAGAAACGAAAAATAACGAAAAATCTGCCGATAAAGCAAAATCAGATGGGGAAAAATCTGATGCAAAATCAGAAGAAACCGGTTATAAATCTTCGGAACGTACAGCGTTGGAAAATCAGTTGTTGCAAATAGAAACGGCGGCCCGCGCAGAAGAAGAACGGGCCGAAAAGCAAGAACAGACCGTTGAATCTGATAATTCATCAGATGTCGCGCCAACAGAACAATGAAGTTTTATGAATTTTGTATAAAGACAGATACCTAGGTTTTTGTTCTTAGTGCTTTTAATGTCATTTTATCTAACAATATATTCTGTATAAATACAGGATATAAGATGAAAAAAAATATTTTATTTGCTGGGGCTATGTTAATAGTTCCTTTTTCTGCGTTTGCAGACAGTGCTGTCAAGGGCGTTAACCCTGCCGATAACGTTACCAAGATGGAATTATTGCCAAGTTTGAATGTTATAGATGCGGAAGGTAAACCTTCGGTCACAACCTTGGGTTTGAAATATGATAAAGAGTTGTATAAAATTTTTGGCATAAACTTAGAATTACCATTAAGTCATTTTTCTGGGTATGGTGTGGCGGATAATGGTATCGGTGATTTAAGAGTTCGTGGTCGTGCGCAGTATCGGTTTGGCAGAAATGTATTTATTGGTGCAACAGAATTTGTCTTGCCGACTGCCACGGCGGACACATTAGGAACGCGTCAATATACATTTGATCCGACTCTTGCCTATGTTTATGCGTTCAGTCCAAATTTCTTTACTGCGCTGGTTGGAAAACAGTTCATTTCGTTGTATAATCTTGAACCTGAAAAGTATCAAGACACGAATCAAACGCAGGTTCGTATGTTGGTTGGGTATTTATCAAATAACGGTTGGTGGGCAGCTTTGGACCCGCAAGTATGGATAAATAACGAAGACGGTCGCATAGAATACTTGATGGAAGGCGAAGTTGGTACTATGCTTAATAGAACAACGGGTGTTTGGACCAGAATAGGCAAAAGACTTGGGGGCGATTGGCACAGAAACGATTGGACTGTGTTATTAGGCATCAGGTTTATTCCAGGTCAAAAGGATTAATAACAAAAAGGGGGGGCGCAATGTTTATGAAAACAAAAATATACGGAACGGTCTTAGCAGTTTATGAAATTTTTGCTGTATTATTTTTACACTTTAAGAATTCTTGTTCCAGCATCTTTACGACTGGATTTTGTTTAGATAGCGTTGCAAAATATTTTATATTTTGTGTGGCGTTACCTGTATTGGTGTTTTTGATATTTATGTGGATTGGCGAAATAAGAAAATATATTCGTCGCCGCCATTCTTTGTTATACAGGGCAAAAAGCGCGGTTCAGGATATGGCGTCTGAAATTAAGTACAAGGTTACGCAAACCGTATCACCGCAATATATTGAGAAATTGATAGCGGCGATGCTGTTAATGGGGGTAAAAAAGTATGCAGATAAAAACCCAAAAGCCAGGGAATTACTGACCGAAATCATAGGTTTTGATATTGTCGGCGACGATGCAGATGCCGACGGTTCTGCAAACGTAACCAAGCGAAAAAATAAAAAGAAAACAACAAAGTAAAAAGTCGGGCAAAAGCCCGATTTTTTTATGCTATATTGCCTTGACTATTGTTTTATAAGTTATATTATTGCACTTATGTTTTATTGGTCAAGGGGTATAAATTATGACAAAACAAGACAAAATTAAATACAAAATGACGACAAATTATTCTGATATAAGAAGAAGCCGTTTATGTGGCTTGGTGATGTTTATCGTTTGGTCTGTAGGAATTGCAATTCTAAACAGTAATAAATTTGATGACAAACAAAACAAAGAATCAGATACGAACGCCTCAGTTAAACAAACAGCAGGTTGGGTTAAGTACGCCGATAATTATGATATAAATGTTTATAATCGGGATTTGAAGGGTTTATTTAAAAACTCCAATGATTATAAACGTTTTTCTGATTGGTTTGTTACGAAACAAGACTTTTCAAACGCTATCGCACCTGGTATAGAATTAATGAAAAGCAAACAAAGAAACGGTTATCCGTGGCAGGAAAAAGATAGTCAGCAAGCATTAAAATATCTTATGAAGAAAGATAATGTTGCTACAAATTTGGTTGGTATACAAAATATTGACCTGCGTAATATTTTATTAAATATGTCAAAAATTAATAAAACTAAAACGTATTGAAATTAAAAAACGCCGAAATCGGCGTTTTTTTTTAATCTGGTGCCAGTTGTCGGACTTGAACCAACGACCCTCTGATTACAAATCAGATGCTCTACCAGCTGAGCTAAACTGGCAATGTGCTTTACTATACATTGTAAAAAATATAATTTCAAGCCTAAATTTTATAAAAATGCTTGCTTTTATAAAATAAGTGTTAAAAATTATGTGTATGAAAAAAATACCGGAACTTTTAGCGCCAGCAGGTACGCTGGATGCTTTTAAGACTGCCATTTTATACGGCGCAGATGCTATTTATGCGGGGTTGCCCGGCTTTTCTATGCGGGCGCGCGCAAAAATTACAACCGAAGAGGTTAAGCAAGGCATAGAACTTGCTCATGCAGCAGGAAAAAAAGTTTATCTTGCTTTTAATCTTTTTGCGCATGACAGGGATTTCGTAAATATGCCGCGGGTTAGTGAAATAATTAATTATCTAAAGCCCGATGCTTTGATTATATCGGATCCCGGGGTTTTAACTTGGGTGCGCGAGAATCATCCTGATATGCCGATACATATTTCTACGCAGACAAATATTTGCTCTGCTGCTGGGGTGAAGTTTTGGCAAAAGGCGGGCGCAAAATTGTGCGTGCTTGCGCGCGAGGTTTCGCACGAAGAATTTAAAAGCATACGCAAACAGTGCCCAGACATAGGTTTGGAAATCTTTGTTCATGGCGCAATGTGCATGAGTTATTCTGGGCGTTGTTTATTATCTAATTTTATTACGGGGCGTCCTGCAAATCGTGGGGCATGTGCGCAATTGTGTCGCTGGAAGTATGATGTTATCTTGCGCGAACGCGAATCCGGCGTTGAAATGCCTTTGGAAGAAGACGAACGTGGGGCATATATTATGAATTCAAAAGATTTATGTTTGATGCCGCGTCTTCGTGAAGTTTTAGAATCTGGACCAGATTCTTTGAAGATAGAAGGCAGAAATCGCAGTGAATATTATGTGGGTAGCGTTGTACATGCTTATCGTGTCGCAATAGACGCTTATGCGCGTGACCCAGAAAATTTTGACCCGGCGCCATTTATGGCAGATTTAGAAAAATTAGAAACTCGTGGTTATACAACAGCGTTCTTTGATGGTGCGCTGGGGGCAGATGCACATAATTATGAAACAACGCGCTCTACATCCGAATACCATGCTGCAGGTGTTATAACTGGTACTGACAACGAAAGGATAACATTGGAGCTGCGCAATGAAATAAAGCAGGGCGATGAAATAACATTTATATTGCCTGGTATTATGGATAAGGTTTCTGTTACTTTACCGAAGATAATCAACGCAAAGAACGGGGAAGAGTTGGCTAAAATGTCAGCCGGACAAAAGAACAGTTTAATTATTCCGCGCGATTGGTTAGGGGATAAATATCAAGATAAGTTCGTGCCATATGTTTTGGCGTATAAACATAAATAAAAATCAAGGGCTTTAAACGGCCCTTAATTTTTATCTTGTATTTCTTTTTTGCATTGCAACAAACAGATTTTTTAAATTCTGTGATGCGTCTGCAAATTTGTTAGATGTTTGGTTTGGTTTTTGAATATCTTTGTTTTGTTTAGTATATTGTTTAATAATTTCTTTTAAAGTTTCCAGTGCTTTGTTTGTATCGTTAATGATGTATTGTTCCCACTCATTCTTATTTTCTTTTGTGTAGTTTAGTGTTAGGTCTTTGTTTTTGTTGGTCATCATAATTTTAGACCAACGAAGATTATGAGAAAAAGATAGTTGCTGCATATACGATACAGCGGGATTTAATTTATTTTGGGTGGAAATAAACGTTTTTACTTGTTCAAGTGCTTTGTACCATGCTTGACCCAAGGTGCCTTTACGCATCCAATGCGAAAGGGTGAGAGCATAAAATAATTGAAAATACGCCTGCGATATTTTTTCTTTGTCGGCATTAGATATTATGTCTTCTTGGTGTGTGTCGTTGTTTTTGGCGGTTACTAATTCCATTACTTTTTCGTAATCTGCATAATTATGATTCATATTTTCAACCTTTTTGTCTCTTGCTATTATTTATATAGGGCTGACGGATGCTTTTTCAAGTTTTTTGTCAAGTATAAAAAAGTTTTGACTTTATTCTTAATATATAGCACCCTTGTTTCGTTCGTATCACAAAAACATACTATTGCCAATAATGGGTGGTATGGGTGCGGACCCCGGTCTTGCCAATAATGGGGGCTGTGGAATTTCATCAAAAATAAGGAGTTAAATGATGAAAAAAACTTTGAAGATGGCGGTTGCAGCGTCTGCTTTGACGATGCCTGCAATGGCTGGAAACTTAGAAAATCCGTTATATTTACCAACTGCTGGTGAATTTTACTCAAAAACGGGTGCAGGTGTTATGTACAAAGTTACAGATAGCACACCAGTAAATGAATTAAAAGGACACGCAGGGGCGACAGAATTCCCAATTTGGCGTGTTAGTGAAGATTTGGGTATAGGTATCACAGATAGATTGGCTGTTCGTGGTGCTTTTGCATATACTCAGGCGGACGATATTAACCGCAAAGGCTTGAATCATGGCCGTGCAGGTTTGATTTATCGTGCGTTAGAATTTAACGACGGAACGGTATTTGACGTTTATGCCGACGCGCATTTAGGTGGTATAAACAAAATGCGTGGTGCATATATACCGGTATCCTTAACAGAAGGATATTTCCAATACGATAACTATTCCAACGGTCGTTGGGGTGCGGATGTTGGTTTGCGCTTTGGTAAAACATGGTCAAAACTGACGACAAGTGCGTTTGTAGAAGTTTTGAAAACTTTTGGCAGCAGCAATAACTTTATTGATGTTACGGCTGTTAAGGTTCCAAGCTCGGGTACGTTTGTGCCAGTATCTATGATAGGTATTCCAGATGAAATTTCTGTTAACCTGAAATCTACGACAGAAATCAATGCTGGGTTGAATGCTTTCTATCAATTGGATGATAGATGGTCTTTTGGTGGTGGCATCAAATATAATCATCATGCAGATAATGGTGTTAAGAGCATGGCGACAGAAATTGACAATCCTGCTGGCAAGGCTTTTGCAAAGCAGTTCTTGGCAAAATTATCTGATATGAACGATGGTTTTGATGAATACATTGTATCATTGTCTGTTGCGAACCAGTTGACAGATATGATGCAGGTTGCGTTGTATGGTGAATATACATTTGATACTGCGCATGATAATTCTCAGAACGGTTCTGATGTAAAGGCCGAAGTCGGCGTTCGTTTGAACTTGGCGTTCTAAAATAAAGAAAAAATAATATATATTGGACATAAATCCCATCTGTTTACAGGTGGGATTTTTTTATTTCTATAATTTCGTGTACTAAACGCTTTTTTATTGGCTGTTTTTATGATATAATAAATGAAAAGGAAAATGGAAAGGATATGAAAAAGGTCAGCGTTTTCGCCGGTTTTGTCGGTTTTTTGCTGGGGTCTGTTGGTGGTGCCGATGCGGCGTATCCCGTATATTCTGGATATCAAGGGGCGGGCGCGCAAGGGCAGGTGGTATATCTGCCAACGACAAGCGGAACCGTCATTACGTCTAATGGTGCGGTTGCTGCAAATCCGACAAGGGTTACGGGTGCTTTGCCGCGTGTCGGTTCAAACGCGACAAACGCAGGCAGACAATACTATCAACCAACAGATTACGACAGGCTGGCAGACAGCGGATTGTATGTTGGGTTGTCTATTGGTTATTCTGCCAGTGTAAGCGGTACGATGTTGGCCGACTATATGAATGAAGAAGATGCGGGTTATGTTCCCGGTGCTTTTAAAGAGGCCGACTTTAACACAGATACAGTATTGCCTTTGCAGGTATCCGTCGGTGCGGCTATAAATAATGATATCCGCGTAGACTTTTCTTATTTGCGTTATTCTGGTATTAGTTATCCAAGCGTTGTGCAATCTTCGGACGGCGTAGGCGGTTTTGTAGAGTCAGACGTTGATGGTGGTGCGATTACTTTGAATACCACTATGTTGAACTTGTACTATAATATTGATTCTTATACGGGCTACTTGGCAGGTGGTATGTTAAGACCGTATGTTGGCGTTGGCGTTGGTATATCCTTGAATACGATATCTGACTATGTAATTTACGATGATACCTTTTATTCAGAACGTGACCCGTCGGCGGCATTGGCGGGGCAATTGACAGGCGTTTCCGACGTTTATGCATATCACAACGGCGGTACGACTGAACAGTTAGCGTTTATGTTTGAGGGCGGTTTGACAACTGATTTGGACGGCGGTATAAAAATGGATTTCTTTGTCAGATATGCAAATTTGGGAAAAATACAGAATTCTGGCAGTATCATCGTTTCGCAGACGGAATGGCTAGGTGACGGCGCGGGTCAAGAATATCCTGCACCTTATGACAGCGTGTTCCACTATACGAATTGGTATGAAAGCGGCCGTTTAAACATGGTTGACCTGGGCGTAAGATTGCGTCTGCAATTCTAGTATTTAGGTGGCGTATATCGTTGTTTTCTTATCGCCAGTTGTTATAAGATACGGAAAAAATTATGAAAACGACAAGAAATTTTATAGGATACTATTTACTTGTAACCGCGACATGTGTGACGCCTTGGTCGGCGATGGCGGGAATTCGCGTTGGAAATTCCAGCCGTAGTTATGCAGAGGCGTATAATCAAGTTAATATGATGCAACAGCCTGCTTATAATCAAACGGTACCGGTTGTTACAACGCCGTCTACGGACACAGAAAACAATTTACCGGTCAGGGTTGCGGATGCCAAATTGGCAGAACAAGTAATCAGCGGCGACGTTAATTCCGCTGTTAATACTTCGCAACTAGAATCATGTGCGATGATATATCCGAACGGCGAATTTGCATGGGACAGGCCGACGGTCGGGCGTGGAAAGGGCGGTGCAAATACTTGCGTCGCTGTGGTTGAGATGCGTGGCTATCAAATGGGACCAAACGGTTCAGATGTGGTATTGGCGCGTGCAAATCTGGCGGCGGGTGATTCTGTTAAGTGCAATATATCGGACTTTCCTTATGCATCATATATGTCGGCTGCTGAGAATGTGGTTTTCCCCGCAGACAACGAACCAACCAGGGAAGATGTTGTCAAGGTTATGAACGAAGAGCAAAAGCAAAACGCAGTTATAAAAATAGCGGCAGGCGCGATTTTAGGTGGTTTGGGGGGTAATGTAACCGGTTCTAACGATCCTGGTAACGACAGTTTGTTGGGTACAGACAAAGGTAAAATGCAAAACACAGTGGTTGGTGCTTTGGGCGGTGCGGCGTTAATGGCTGGTAACGCTTATTCAGGCAAGGTTGCAGGTGATGTTATTTTATCAACTGGCGTAAACGCTTTTGCGGGCGGTATCATCGGCAATATAGTATCAACAGGCGACCCTGTTTTACGTATAGAAGATTGTGTGTTGGACGGCCGAAAAACGCGATGCTTGTGGGGTGCGTTGGTCTCTGTTGAGCCTGTGGAAAGTTATAATATTTATTATAACACAGACACGCAAAAAACATATGTGTGCGACACTGATAATAAAAACTGTGAAGCAATGGAACTTGTCGGCGTTAAATACGATAATAAAAATATAGAGGATATTGAAGAAGGGGATTTTAACGCGATTATAAACAAAACAGAAAATCAATGTATGTTGGTAAAAGTAGGAACCGACACTGCCGAGACAATGAAATGTGGTAACGATATACGACAAGAAGGGAATATCATACAAACAGACAAGGGTATGTTTATACAAGTTACAGCGTTGGGCAAGGTTGGAAATGAACAAATTGCTGCTGTTGTGCCAGATGTTCGTGATGGTGCGTTTGGGATGAAGAAAAAAGATTGGGAAGATTGGAAAAAATCTCGTGGCGGTATAGTTGTTTATGGCAGAAGTTCCAACGGTCAACCATATGAACTGGAAGAAGGCAAGGCATCAGGCGCGTTAGATAAATTTTTCCCTATGACTGTTGATGCAGGTGACGGTTCCTTGATAGATTTTGGTAACAAGGCAAGGTTAAAAACGACTTTGATTGGTGCAGGTACCGGTGGCGCAATGGGTGCGTTTGTCGGCTATCAGGGGGCACAATCTGATATAGAAAATCGTTGGGTTTCGGCCGTGCGTGAATACAAAGATTCTTTGCAAAAGTTTTATTGTGTGACAGGTAATAGGTTCTTGGGGTATTATAACGATACGATTATGATACCGAATATGACAGAATAAAAAAAACGCCCGTTTGGGCGTTTCTTTTTTTATTGCTGAACTATATCTAATACCCGCTTTGCGACATCGGATATTGCAATTCTTTCTTGTTCCATGGTGTCACGGTGACGCAACGTTACAGTGCCGTCTTCTTGGGTTTGGTGGTCAACTGTTATGCAAACAGGTGTACCGATTTCATCGTGACGGCGATAGTTCTTACCAATGTTACCGGAATTTTCCAGTTCAATGCGTCCGATGTGTAACTTGCGCAGTTCGTTTTCAATGTTGTTTGCAATTTCTACCAGTTCTGGTACATTTCTTGCCAGCGGTATAACGGCTGCCTTGACCGGTGCAAGCCATGGTTTTAACTTCAAGACAACGCGACTTTTTCCGTCTGGCAGTGTTTCTTCGGTATATGCTTCTAACATGACAGCCAACATAGCGCGATTAACGCCCATGGCAGTTTCTATTACATAAGGTACAAAGTTTTCACCAGTCTGTGGGTCGCTGTAAGACAATTTTACAGTACTGTCTTTGTTTTCAATTACTTTGGCTTGGATTTTTAATTCATCTTGTGCTTTTGTGTGCGAGCCCAAGTCAAAGTCTTGTCTGTTATGTATTCCTTCTACTTCGTCAAAACCGTCAGGAAATTCGTATTCTATATCGCCGGCAGCCTTGGCATAGTGTGCCAACTTTTCGTGCGGGGTAAAACGCAGTTTTTCTGCTGGAATCCCCAGCGAGTTTATCCACCAAGCCCTGCGAATTTCCTTCCACATTTCAAAATATTTTTCGTCTTCGTCTGGTCTGACGAAATATTGCATCTCTGCTTGTTCAAATTCGCGCATACGGAAAACGAAGCCGCGCGGTGAAATTTCGTTTCTGAACGCTTTACCAATTTGAGCAATACCAAAAGGTAATTTATGTGGCTTCGCGTCCAATACGTTTTTGAAATTTACATAAGTCGTTGTGGCTGTTTCAGGACGCAAATAGGCATTAATCGCACCGTCCGCCGTTGCGCCAATAGATAATCCCATCATCAGTTGATATGCGCGCGGCGCCGTTAAGTCGGTGCTGCCACAGTTGTCACATTTTGTTTGGTCTTTCATTTTATCTTGACGCATACGTGTGCCACATTTTTTGCATTCAACCAGTGGGTCTGAAAAATTACCTTCGTGGCCAGAATATTTCCATAATAATCTATTACTTATCAAAGCCGCGTCCAGTCCTTCTATATCATTTCGCGAATATATCATTGCGTCCCACCAAGCGTTACGTATATTTTTCATTAATTCAACGCCGTATGGGCCATAGTCATAAGCCCCGCCCAGTCCGCCATAAATTTCCGAACCTGTGAAGATGAAACCGCGTCTTTTACACAAAGCGACAATATCGTTAATTGTTTTTGCTGGCATTTTTCTACCCCTAAATGTTACAGGATACATATTATACAGATTTTAGTTTTTTGCAATAAATAAAGCGATAAAAAAGAACGGGTACAAAGTCCCGTTCTTTTTTTTGTTTGTTTTCTGTTATTTTGCTTCTGGTGCGATTGCCGTCACAGGGCATACCGCAGCACAAGTTCCGCAAGACATACATTTTGCAGGGTCAATCACGCATTTACCGTCTGCACCTGTTGAAATCGCCATAACTGGACATGCGCCCATACAAGTATGACAACCGATACATTTTGCGGGGTCTATTTTGTAAGCCATTTTTTTTCTCCGTTGTTTAATTTCTGTTAAATAAGCTCAGCAGATATTGGAACATCGCGATAAACGATATATACAAGTGCAATGCACCCAATACGGCCAATTGGTTTCGTTGGTGGTCGTCTGCTGTAACCGCATATGCACGTTTTAAGTTTTGCATATCATAAGCAGTGAACAGTGCGAATACTAATACGCCGATAAAGCATACTATCGTTCCAAATGTGCCGCCCAAAATGCCCGGCCAGATGAAAGAAGCCAATCCAACCAATATTAAACCTATCATGCCCATCATCAAGAATATGCCCAAGAAAGACAGGTCTTTTACGGTCTTGTATCCGAACAAAGCCATGCAAGCAAACATAACCGCTGCTAATATAAATGCAAATAATATAGATGCGGGGTTAACTGTTAGTACGGCAACCAATAACGGAGTCATTACAATCCCCATTAAAACGGAATACAGTGCTAATAATAAAGCACCTGTTGCGGGCTTGAAGCTGAAAGCACGAACTTGGGCCCATATGGATAGAGCCAATCCGCCAAACAACAATATGTAATAAAGCGCCGTAAAGTTACCTGTGTGCAAGTTTATTAAGTAGATGAACCAACCGCCCCAGATTGTCAGGTACGAAGCAACCGCCGTCAACGCAACAGCCCCGAACATCAAAGCAAATATTCGCTTTAAGTAAAGTTCAATTCCGCTGCGCGCAGTTTTATTTTGCTGTGGCATATCTGTTTTTGTTTTT
The DNA here is from genome assembly GCA_949290785.1 of uncultured Pseudomonadota bacterium. GTDB lineage: Bacteria > Pseudomonadota > Alphaproteobacteria > Rs-D84 > Rs-D84 > Enterousia. The sequence goes on along the minus strand of CASETE010000023.1, from coordinate 1,362 downwards.
AGTGCAATGTTTTTTATTGCCATTTAATTCTCCTTGTTAAACATATAAATATATAATACAATGTAGTAAGCATTTCAAGATAAATAAAAATACAAGGGGGTTACATATGTCTAATATGACAAGAAGTCAACGCGTTAAAGAAATCGGTGAAAAAACGAATTGCAAAGAAGGTCTTTCTAAACAAGAACTTAAAGTTTACTTGACCGACCAATTGAAAAAAGCCGAGGCGTCTTTAAAAGATTTGATGGAAAATCAACCGCAAAATGCGCAAACGCAAAAATCAATTGCTAAACTTAATAAAATCGTATCAGACGTCAAAGATGCTTTAAAGCGGTATAGATAGTCTATGGCCATAGTTATAAATCCCATTTCACCGGTGGCGTTTACTGTGTTTGGTTTGGATATCAGATGGTATGCGCTGGCGTATATTTTGGCTTTTGTGATTGGTTATTTTGCGATAAAGCGATTTACAATGAACAAAAGTCATGACTTTGTATTAACAAAGAAGCAACTCGATGATTTATTAACTGCGATTATTTTAGGGGTAATACTTGGTGGGCGTTTAGGATATGTTTTATTTTATAATCTGCCGTTTTTCTTAAAACATCCATTAGAGATTTTTGCCGTTTGGCATGGCGGGATGAGTTTTCATGGCGGTTTACTTGGGGTTATAGTTGCAACTATTTTATTTGCGCGCAAAGAAAGGCTTAATCCGTTAAAGATATTGGATAGGTTGGCGGTTGTTGCTCCGATAGGTTTGTTCTTTGGCAGGATTGCGAATTTTATAAATATGGAGGTTATGGGGCGTCCAACAGATGTTCCGTGGGCAGTGGTTTTTGCGGGCCATGGTGAGGTACCGCGTCATCCTAGCCCTTTGTACGAAGCCACGGCCGAGGGCATAGTATTATTTATAATAATGTATTGTTTATATAAGTATACACGGTTGCGCAAGTATCCTGGGGCCTTGGGGGGCATTATGGGCATGCTTTACGCGGTATTCAGGGTATTGTGCGAGCAATTCCGGGCACCCGACATACAGATAGGTTTTTTAACAAGTTGGGGTTTAACGATGGGGCAATTATTATCTGGGATAATGTTTTTATTTGGTTTGGGATTGTTTGTATATTCTGTAAAAAGCGGTTCAAAGGAATAAAATTCTTGATAAACGTCTGATAATGGTTTATACTGCAACGCAGTTTGTAGTATCAGATAAAACCCGGGGCGAACAAAACCGTAGGTTGAAAGACCGTCGGTAAAAGAGTTTAGGATGGGTGGCAGAGCGGGGCAATAGCGGCGGTCTTGCATACGAGTCAGCGAGACGAGCGAAGCGAAGTCAAGCGCGAACGAGTGGTGAGCAGCGCC
>CASETE010000022.1 GCA_949290785.1 uncultured Pseudomonadota bacterium | reverse complement strand
CAGGTATGTATGTTGATGAAGCGTCTAATCAATGCATGAACTGTCCAACAGGTTATGACGATAATCCAAACCGTGGTGCACAAAACATAAATGAATGTCAGATGTGGTGTGACGGTGGATATTATGTTCCGATTGACGGTTATGAAAGATGCACAGCGGTTGGCAACGGCTTTTGGCGCGAAGGTCACTTTGCGAACTATAAGTTACATGATATGAAATACCCGTGTCGTGCAGATTTAACGAATGCCGGTTATGGTGCGGGTGCGGATGAAGAAAGCGATTGCGGTCATGAATTAAACATAGGCGGTCAAAAGATATATATGCGTCAAGACAAACGTACGGAGCACGCATTACATATCAAGACACCAGCTGGCGAGATATTTTACAGTCACGCGAGTCCCGAAGAGATAGGCCACGTCCGTACGTTATTAAACGGTCAGATATTGTCGTTGTATGACGACATAACGGCCGCGAAGGAAGGCAAACCGGTACCTGAACCCGTCACCCAATCAGAATAAAACACAATCCCCGAACAACGCGGGGATTTTTTTAAACAAAAAAACACCGCACACGCGGTGTGATTTTATTTTTGCACAAAATGTACGCTATATTGTGGTTTTTTATCGGAACCAAGCGAAGCGCGTATAACTTTATTAGAAGCGACTTGTACTGCGCGAATTAAATTGTCACGTTCTTTGCGTTCTGTTTTGGTCAGGTCGTCAATTGCCTTGGTAACCTCTATTTGAATTTGACGTTTCATAAATCCAGTATCATCAGTTTCAAAGATACCGGCACTGGAAACTTCTGGCACGCCCTTAAGGAAACCACGTTTATCAACAGGCAAGGTAACAAATACCGCGCCATTTGTGGCAATCTTTTTGCGGTTTTTGTATACCTGGTCGTCGGCACTGCGTTCTGTTTCACCTTCCATAACAACGAACCTTGTTTCAATCGTTTCTGCTATGTATGGTGCTTCGCCGTTTTTAAGCGCAATCATTTCGCCGTTGTGCACGACCATCATGTGTTTTGCACCACCGCGCTCCATCGCCATTTTCCCATTAAGCATTTCGTTTATATAATCACCGTGCATTGGTATTGATACCTGTGGATGTACGATGTCATAAAAACGTTCAAATTCTGGGCGGCCTGCGTGACCACTGGCGTGTAGATGGTCTGTGTCAAAAATAGTATGTGTTTTTATTCCCATACGCGCCAATTTGTTATACAAGTAAGAAACGTCTTGTTCACGGCCTGGGATTACAATCGCGCTGAATAAAACCGTATCAGTCGGTTGCAGTTTCATTTCTTTCACATGGCCACGGCACAGGCGGGTTAGCATGGCGTATTGTTCACCTTGTGAACCGGTTAAAAATATCGCTTGCTTTTCTGCCGGTAAGTCTTTTATTTCATTATGTAAATAAATGTCGTCTTTGCCAAGATAGCCAAACTCTATGCCGATTTCACGGAATTCTGGCAAACCAACATATGGCACAGGATTAGGATTACTGCGTTCTTTTATCGCGGCAATACGGCCTGCAGCATGTGCGGCCTCGGCAAACATTTTTAATCTGGCAATACTGCGAGAATACCCAGTTACAATGACGCGTCCGGGGGCTTCTTGCATTATTTTAGTTAACGTTTCGCGAACTTGTGTTTCTGTTGTCTGAGGCTCTTGACGAGATGCAGACGTAGAATCGCATGCACACGCCAATAACGCTGGGTCAGAACCGATTTCACGCAAACGAACGAAATCCGTTGGGTCTTCTATTGGATTGTCGTCATTAAACGTCCAGTCGCCCGTATGTAATACTTTACCCGCTGGCGTTTTTATGATTAACATTTGCGCCTCTGGCACTGAATGTGATACGTGAAACGTTTCAACCTCAAACGGTGAAAGGTCTAAAGTTGCACCGTGATGGTCAAATATCACAATGTCTTTGTCTGGGTTAAAGTCCAACTCTATTCCCTGGAAAGTCTTTTTTAAAATTTCACCAGGAAAGCGCGTGCAATAAATGGGCTTTCTAAATTTTGGCCATACATATTTTAAAGCGCCAATATGATCTTCGTGTCCGTGGGTAAGTACGAAGCCAACAACGTCTTTCTTGCGTTTTTCCAACCATGTTGTATCGCAGTATTGTACGTCACCGGCACCGATTTCTTCTTCTAAGAATCCCATGCCGCAATCAACGACCAAGTATTTACCTTTGTATTTATAAACGTACATGTTCTGACCGACATGTTCCAAACCGCCCAGCGCCATAAAGTACAACTTATCATCGTTGGCGTCTGTTTCATGTTTGTTCATGCCAGTAATACGCTTTACTTTTTTTTCTGCGTCAGGTTCTGTTATGACCGGCGCGACTTTTTTTTCTTTTACTTTTACCATATTTTTTCCTTTTTTATTGTTTTACTTATGCGCCGTCACAAAATCCATTGCTAATAAAGAAAAATTCTTTATTTGTAGTGAATCTATGACAGCGCGCCATCTTTGCCCCCATGTGGCAACCTTACTTCCTTTCCGTCAATGTAACATAGGGGTAGGTAAGTCGGGATTATTTATATTCCACAACTTTTTCATATACTTATATGATACACTTTTCTTGATGAATTGCAAGAATTTAATTGCCTGTTGACGGTGAATCAACAGGCATGAGTATTTATTCCGCCAGCGAACCAACAGACATAGTTATTCTACGAATACCGCTGCTGATAGACTTTTCTTTGTTAATTTTAGCGTGCATTATTTCGCCCGTGTGGTATATGTGCGTTCCGCCACATAGTTCGCAAGATATATCTCCGGCCGTAATAACCTTGACCTTGTCGCCGTATTTTTCGCCAAACAGTGCCATAGCGCCTTTTGTTTTGGCTTCGTCCAAAGACATTTCTTCATGTGTGACAGGCATGTCCGCATTTATCCATTTGTTTATCAAGTCTTCTACGGCTTGTTTTTCTTCGGCGGTCATCGCGCGCCCAAATGAAAAGTCAAAACGTACAGAATCCGGACTTACCTTGGAACCGCGTTGTTCTACGTCGTCATTTAAGACTTGACGCAGTGCCGATTGTAATAGGTGGGTTGCAGTATGCGCGCGTGCCGTTTGTTGACGTAACGAAGAATTTATGATTGTTGACACTATGTCGCCAACTTTCAGGTCTTTGACCAGTGTGCCCTTGTGAATAACAACGTTGTCAACGCGCGTTGCTTCGGATACGTTCATGATAGTTTCGTCGTCTTTGCGCAGTTCACCGCTGTCGCCAACTTGCCCGCCTTGGGTTCCATAAAAGTTAGTTTTGTCCAGTGCAACTTCTACTTCGTCGCCAGCCTGTGCGTCGGATGTAAATTCGCCGTTACGCAAAATAGACAAAACTTTTGAACGTAGTAAATTATCAGGCGCGTATTTAGTGCTGTCGTCCGTAGCGCTTAATTGCGTTTGCGATTCCCATAAAGTACGCGTTCCTTTGGTGTTTGCACGACTACGTTCTTTTTGTTCCGCCATAGACTTTTCAAATCCAGCAACATCAACGTCTATGTTTTTATCGCGCAAAATCATTTGCGTTAAGTCTAATGGAAAACCATAAGTGTCAAATAGTTTGAACGCTATGTCGCCGGGTAAGACGTTATTATTTATCTTTGGTATTTCGTTCTCTAATAACTTCATACCGTTTTGCAACATATCTGCAAACGCGTTTTCTTCGTTTTGAATGATTTCTGTAACGCGCGTTTCTTCGCGTGCTAACTCTGGATAAGCGGCCCCCATTTCTGTAATCAGGGCAGGGTATAATTTTGACAGCAAAGCGCCCTTGTGACCTAGTATCTGACCGTGACGCATTGCACGACGAAGTATTCTGCGGATTACATAACCGCGATCCGTATTGCTGGGAATGACGCCGTCAGCAATGGCAAAACCGACAGCGCGCAAGTGGTCGGCAATAACCTTGAATGACGGGGTGTTTTCCTGCGTCTTGGTAACGCCTGTAACGCTTTCAATCGCTTTCATCAAATTAACGAACAAATCGGTGTCATAGTTATCTTTCTTGTTTTGCAGTACTGCGGCCCAACGTTCCAGACCGCCGCCGGTATCAACGTTTCGCTTTGGTAACGGGGTCAAGTTTCCGTTTGCATCGCGGTCGTATTGCATAAACACATCGTTCCAGAGTTCAACCCAACGGTCGTCTTCGTTTTCTATGTCAGCGCCGAAATCATAGAATATTTCAGTGCATGGACCACAAGGACCAGTGTCGCCTGCAGACCACCAGTTATCTTTATCGCCCAAACGAATGGCTTCTTTACCTGATACTTTGCGCCATATTTCTGTGGATTCTTCGTCGGTTTCATGCGTTGTGACTCTTATTTTTGCAGGGTCCAAGCCAAGAACTTTTGTTAATAATTCCCAAGAGTATTCAATTGCCTCTTGCTTGAAATAATCGCCAAAAGACCAGTTGCCAACCATTTCAAAAAAAGTATGATGTCTGCCGTCAAATCCGACTTCGTCTAAATCATTGTGTTTGCCGCCGGCGCGAATGCATTTTTGTACGTCTGCGACACGCGGGGCAAACGCAGGTTCTGTTCCTTGAAGAATTCCCTTCCACGGAACCATGCCGGCAACAGTAAATAGTAACGTAGGGTCGTTCGGAATCAAAGAGGCAGAAGGAACAATTTTATGCCCTTTGGATTCAAAAAAATCTAAGAAAGTCGTTCTGATATCATTATATTTCATTTTATATAATCCCTTATTTATTTTTACAATGTTATAAGCATTGTAACCTAGTTTCAATAATAATTATTAAAAAATGTTGATTGTTATAATTCGTCTAGCCCCGCAGGGCGGCAGCGTCCATTGCAATATGAAATGCAGATTCATACTTAGAAAGCAGCTTTTTATGATGTTCATCTGCGTTACGAACGGGGTGTTTTAATTTACCGTACTTTATTTGGCAAGAGTCCAAATCCGTTTTAATATAATTAATTTTATCCATATATATCGGGAAAGCGTTGGCATCCATAGACTTTACATATGTGTTAAGTAAAGACCACATAATCATATCAACTGGTACCCGATAAGTTAAAGAACGTTCAATGTCTAACAGAGCGTCAGATATTGTCAGTAATATGTCTGCCATTCCGACAAGATGTTTTGTTTTAATTAATGTGCCTGTTATATTTCGGTTTGGTTTTGATAAAATGATATGTTCATTATCTACGACATAATTATCTGGTTTATCCATAACGCGTAACAAATCTAATACGCGATTTTTTATTGTTATAGAATTCTGTATGATGGCAAAGTTATTTGCAGCAACGTCTGGAATTGTTAAATCGGTTAAAATATCATCGTCGTCATTAAATACAATCCAAGTATCGGTTAGTTTTAGTTTGTCTGCCGTTTTGATTATGGATACTTTTGCCATTAGTGGCCCCAGATTGTCGGAACTGTTTATTATATGCAAGTCCCCCTTATATCCCAGTTTTCTGATGTCGCGTTTTGTAACGTTTGTTGCGGGGTTGTCGTTATGTATTATCAATAAAAATTTTTGTTTTAGTTTTCCCAATGCAGGAATAGAAATTTTCAGCATTTCATTATGAAATGTAGTTAAACCCACAATGACATGATTTTTTTTACGTAACATAATTTAAATGATAAAACAAAGTTTATAAAATTGCAATTGCTTAGTTGTTTATGATATAATATAGAACAAGAAGGTTAGGGGTAAGCGAATGAAACCAATAATGCTTTTAGCGATTGTTGCCCTGACGGCGATTGTGATAACGGCGTCATTTGGGTTGCAGATTGATTCGACGATGCCGTTGCAGATACCGGAAGCGATGCAGTCGCGTGCTTTATATGTTTGCCCCGCGGAAAGTAATATTTGGACGCAGGTTTCTGTTGCAATGCATTCCATCATCAGGTATCTGACCATTGCATTTTTTTTCTGTGTAATGTTAGTTACTTTTTTCTGGGGTTGGGAACTGTACCAAAGTCTTGTTGAGGATACGTTTAAACGCGACAAATTTGCAAAGCCTTGGAAACTTACGAAGTTTTTATTTTGGGCGGGTGCGATAATTTTATTATTATTATTTACGCCGAACCATTATAAAACGGTTCATATAGAGGGTGCTTCGGGCGATTGGGTTTTGTGCGAAAATAATACTCCGGGCGCAAAAGCGGTACGTTCTGATTTAGTGCACCGTTAATTTATATTTTTGTCAACATTACAAATTTTTTCAAAAAAATAAATATGCTCTTGACTTAAAGGCGCGATTTCTCTACGATTCGGGTAAGCAGGACAGGCAATGCCCTTGGAATGTGGAAGTTATACAGAGTCGTTACTTTGAAAGGCAAGGTATATCTGCGTAACAGATTCCAGCGGCATTGCCTAGGGACTGCCGGACACCTTATATAAATTTATGAAAGGAGAAATAAAAATGAATAAACAGCAATTGATTGAAGCAATCGCAAACGAAGTTGATGTAACAAAAGCAACAGCTGCTTCTTGCTTGGATGCATTTATCAACACAGTAACAAAAGTTCTGAAAAAGAAAGGCGAAGTTCGCTTGGTTGGCTTTGGTACATTTACAACAGCAAAACGCAAAGCAACGACAGGTCGCAATCCTCAAACAGGTGCTGCGATTAAGATTCCTGCTTCTACCCAGCCTAAATTCAAGCCAGGTAAAGCGTTAAAAGATGCTTTGAATTAATCGTTTTACATAAAGACGAATAAAAGCTGTCTGTTTGACGGCTTTTATTTTTTTATCTGAGTAAAAATTCTGCTTTACATGAATTATATAATTGAATACAATTTAATCGGTTAAAAAAAAGGAAGGAAAATGCCAAAAAAACCGATAAAAAAAACAACAGTTAAAAATAATGCTGTGAAAAAAGTCGCAACGAAAAAAGTTGCTGCAAAAAAAGTTATGGATGAAGATATCAATGTTACGCCTGTATCTCATGAATGTGCATGTGGTAAAGACTGTAAATGTGGTTGCCACACAGGGTGCAGCGGTAAGTTTTTGCGTTTTATAAAATGGTTGTTGATAGTGTTTGTGTTTTTCGTTTTGGGTTTTGCAACTGCGAAATTCATTGATGAACGCGGATATGATGCTCGTGCTCCACGTGTAGATTTTGAAGACGGTTGCTTGGTGGTAGAGTCTGTACGTTGCCCGATGATGGCGGAAAAATTGCCTTTAATGGACGTTAATCAAGACGGTTGCATAAGCAAAGAAGAATTTAATATGTTCAGGCAGGATTGTCCCAGGGCGCGCCGTGCAATTAACGAAGTAAAACGCGAAGTTCGCGAAGAAATTCGCGAGGCTAGACAAGAAGCCAGCGAACAGTTACGCGAAGCTAGTGAAGCATTGGCAGACTAATCGCGACATGAAATAGAAAAAACGCGCAATATGCGCGTTTTTTTAATGTTTTAATATGCGCGATTTGTTTTTGTTCCATTCGCGTTGTTTTATTGTTTCGCGTTTATCAACCTTGTTCTTGCCGTATCCTACCCCCAGCAAGACCTTTAATTTTCCGCGATTGTTGAAGTATAATTTTAAGGGTACTATGGTCGCGCCTTTTTCTTGCAGTTTACCGATTAGTCGGTTAATTTGTGCGCGATGTAACAATAATTGCCGAGACCTGCGTTCGTCAAAGTTAACGATTCTGGCTGCGGTCGGCAACTTTTGTATTTCTACGCCTGCCAGATATAAATTTGTTCCGCGCTTTTGTACAAAGCCGTCAACGATTGTGACCAAGCCATAGCGAACAGATTTTATTTCCGCGCCAGTTAAAGAAATACCTGCCTCTATCGTATCTTCAATAGAGTAATTATACCGCGCTTTGCGGTTTTCGGAAACTTGACCAAATTTTATTATTTGACGCGACATTTTGGATATAATCTTTTTGTATTTTCGCTAAGTATAACCGCCATTTCATCTAATTGCAAATTTTTGATTTGTGCTAATACCTTTGCGGTTTCTATTACCATTGCTGGCTCGCACGTTTTGCCCCGATACGGTACAGGGGCGCAATATGGGGCGTCTGTTTCTATGACCAGTCTATCCGATGGAATCTTTTTAAAGGTTTCACGAATTTCTTCGGCGTTTTTAAACGTCAAAATACCGCTTGCAGAAAAATAAAAACCTCTGTCTAACATAGTTTTTGCCAGATTCCACGAACTTGTAAAGCAATGCATTACGCCGCGATATGCGTCTGTTAAAATTGCTGCTGTATCTGCTTCGGCATCTCTTGTATGTATAGCGACTGGCAGGTTATGTTTTTTTGCCAGTTCTAATTGTTGTTGAAATAATTTAATTTGTAAATCGCGACTCTCTGCGTTTTCATGATAATCTAAGCCGATTTCACCGACCCCGATGACTTTTGAATGCGATAAAATATCGTCTGTTAAATATTGTGCTGCATCGGTCCCTGCATGTTCAGGGTGAATACCGACCGTTACAAATATATTGTCAAAAAGTTCTGATATATGAATTGCGTTTTGTATGTCCTGCGGGTCTGCCGTTGGGCAAATTAGTGTATTAACGCCGTTATCTTTTGCACGATTTATTACGTCTTGCAAATCGCCGGTAATATAATTGTCAGTTAAATGACAGTGTGTATCTATAAACATTTTTTTATCTCTGTTATGATTTTAAAAAGAGCAATTTCAGGTTCCAGGTATATTTTATTAATATCATTGATTGCACGCGTTGCGTCAGGATATAGTTCTGCTAATTTAAAGTAAGCAATCGCATCAAGTAATATTCCGTGTAACGCAGGTTGCTGTGCGATTTTACGTGCAATGTTCATAATGTCCGCGCTATTAGATTGAGGGTTTTGTAAGCACTCTAATAATTCGTCATAAATAATGTCACCCCCAGATTGTTTCAGACCTGCGATTTTTCCGAAACTGCCGTTTGCAAGGGTAAGAGTTTCTGTGCTTATATCCTCTTCTGGCATAAAGATTGCACATAATTCGCGCAGTTCAGATATAGACAGCGGACGCATTTTTTCAACGCGTGCGCGTGACCTAATCGTCGGCAATACGTTTGATAATTGGTGTGTGACCAGCAAGAAAAGCGTTTTTGCAGGAGGTTCTTCTAATAACTTTAACAAAGCATTTGATGCAGCGGTATTCAGTTCGTCAACGGAATCTATTAATATCACGCGCCAATCGCCGGACATAGACGACATTTGCATTTTTTCAATCATTGCGCGTACGGTATAAACGGAAATGACCTTGCCGTCGTTTTTTTGTTTGCCGTCTTTATCAACGTTTCTTTCTAAATCAATTATGAAAAAATCGCCGACGTTACCGTAAACCATTTTAGCAATTTTGTATGCCAGTGTTGCTTTGCCGATGCCGCGCGGTCCAGTAAGCATCCATACGGGGTGTATTGGGTATTGGTCACGGGCGTTCCATGCCGTTAAAAAATGGTTTAATACGTCCTTGTGTCCAACAAGATGGTCGTTATCTATTGGACTTGGAAAGTTGTAAGAAAGATTCTTTTTTGTTGCCATAATTATTTAATGCCCAACATGACTTTAATGTTTTTTATTACCCGACCAAACAATTGTGTTTTACCTACTTTGTGTTGTGCAATTAGTGGTGCACGCGCAATTACTTGGCCGTTTCTTTCTGCAAATATTTCACCAATTTTTTGACCTTTTTTTATAGGAGCAGGCAGCGGGTCGTTATATCTGGCCAAGACCCTGATGTCGTTAAGGTTGTCAGATTTGTCTGTGGTGATGGTAAAGGGTTTTGAAACTGTTGCTGTTACGGTTTTTTTGCGCCCGTACCAAACGGGAATTTCGGCAATGTCATCGCCTGCGTTATAAAATACTTTGTTCTTGGTATTTGTGTAGCCGTAATTTAATAGTTTTTTCATTTCTGCCGCCAATGCGTCATGACTTCCCCCGCGAAATCCGTTAATTACACCGACAAGGCGACGACCGCCAATTTTTGCGCTTGCGACCATTCCATAACCACCGTCTTCGGTATGACCGGTTTTAAGGCCATCTGCGCCAGGCATTGTAAATAACAGTTTGTTATAGTTCATTGTATGTGTGCGTCCCCATTCGCGACACCAATCTGTTTGATGTTCTTTGAATTCAAATCGTTTGGTCGCGAACATAGGGTATATATCTGCATGTTGCGTAATAATATATTCTGCCAACATTGCTAATTCACGGCTGGTCATCAGATTGTTTGGATTGGGTAAACCGCTGGCGTTACCAAAAGTAGACTGCGTCATTCCAATTTCGCGTGCTTTATCTTGCATTAAATTTGTAAAAGCGCTTTCGGAACCCGCCAATTTTTCTGCAACTACAACGCTTGCGTCGCCGCCAGACAGAACAATCAAGCCAAGTATAGTATCACGAACGCTTATGGTTTGACCGGCAACCAGACATATCTTGCTGGCGGGATACCATAGCGGGTTGTTATAGTCCGCGTTTTCACTTACCGTTAACCTGTCGTCCATTGACAAGTTTCCGGCTTTGATTTCGTCAAACAAGACCGCCAATGTCATCAGTTTTATCATAGAGGACGGCGGCATTAATTCATCGGCGTTTTTTGCGACGATTTCTGCGCCTGATTCATGGTCTATTAAGAAAGCAGATTTAGCACTTGTTGAAAAATCAGCATGTGCAGAGGTTGTTATAATTGATAATAACAGGATAAATATTTTCTTTTTCATGTTATGGATGTTAGCAGTTATAAATTGACTTGCCAATAATTTTTTTTATATTGTTGTGGCAAGGAAATAATCATCATTTATATCTGTTAATTTAACGTCACAAATTGTTTTAGCCTGTAAATTTTTTCCGCTTATTTTTACTGGTATATCGTTTGGCGTTCTTGCTGTATTGTTTTCTTCTACTAACACTTGTACGGTTTGACCGAGTTGCTGTTCCATGAATTGTGCACGATGCAAGTCGGCGATTGCAGATATTACTTTAACTCGTTTTTTTGATACATCTCGGTCAATTTGATTATCAAGACTTGCGGCTTCTGTATCGGGGCGCGGCGAAAAAGGGAAGGCATGTATTTTAATAGGTTTCGTTTCTTTTGTTAGTGTCAAGGTTTCATTAAATAATTCTTCTGTTTCGCCGGGAAATCCGCATATTATGTCCCAACTGAAAGTGATTTTATTACCTGCATAGTTTACAATTTTTCGTACTGTTTCGGCATTATGTCTGCGATGCATTGCGCTAAGAATGCGGTCAGAGCCAGATTGCATAGATAGATGCATATGCGGCATCATCCTGTTGTCAGACTTTATTAGGTCTATTATTTTAAATATTTCTGGAGAAGCAGGGTCCATAGAAGATAGACGTAATCGTTTTATTTCAGGAACGTCGGCCAGTAATTTTTTGCAAACGTCAGAAATTAAAAAGCCGTCTTTTGCATAACTTGCAATATCAATACCGGTTAAAACTATTTCATAGAAGCCATTTTTGACGGCTTCTTGCACGTCTTGTAATATAGTTGCATAATCAAAAGATACGGCAGGTCCCCGCAATAGTCTTGTTACGCAATAAGCGCATTTATGATTGCAGCCATTTTGTATTTGAATGAATTGCTTAGATAGTTTGGGTAATGTATGCGTAAAGGCCGTTATTTGCGGTTTTTCAAAGTGACACGGCGTATTGTTAAATGCTTCTATATAGGCATTCAGATTCATTTTTTCTTGGTTTTTTACTACGATGGCATTTGGAATTTGCAGGAACAGGTCCGGATTTCTAGTTGCAGCGCATCCTGTAACGAAAATTGGTGCGTTTGGGTTTTCGCGTGCCAGTTTACGAACGGCTTGTCCGGTTTGCCTTTCTGCTTCTGCGGTAACGGCGCAAGTGTTGACGATGATGGCAGTATCCATAGTGGTTGACAGCATTTTTTGTATTTTTTCGGTCTCCATGGCGTTAAGTCTACAGCCGAAGGAAAGAGTTTTTATGTTGTTTTTTTTATTTTCTTCTTGCATTTTTACCATCCATAAGGCATTATAGCGAGGTTAAAAACGTTTTCAACAAAGGATTTTGATATGGCGCGCACAACAAATTCAGATACATTACCATTTGTAGAAAGTCGTTATGAACTTGGGATGTTGGCATCGCAACGTGTTCGTGACTTGAACGGTGGGGCACAGCCTGTAGTTGATAAAGAAGATGATAAATTAACGGTTGTTGCCTTGCGAGAGATTGCATCTGGGAAACTAGATATAAATGAAATCCGTCATGAATTTGTGCAATCGTACAAGGACACGCCAGCGTTATCAGACAGTGATGATTCATTAGAAATAGCGGCGACGGAGGACCCGAAACTTCGGGAAATAGATGCAGAATTGGAAGAAACGTTATTAGAAGACGCGCCAGTTGTTGCGGAAGCGGGTGAAGATGACACACCTGATTCTGGTGAAGAAGAATAATTTAAAGAGTAAGGCTTAGGAGACGTCGCATAGTTGGTCTAGTGCGCCACATTGGAAATGTGGTATACTCGCAAGGGTATCAAGGGTTCGAATCCCTTCGTCTCCGCCAGGAATACAAAAAATTCAAAAAAGTTATATGAAGTCCCACAAACCCGCCGGTTTCTGGGACTTTTTTGGTGCGTTATTGCTCTGGTATATCTTTACTTTCCCAAAATCCCCCATTTTACCCACTCTGACATACTTCGCCCAAATTCAGTGAGGCAATTTATATAACTGCATTGTCCAATATAGAAAAGATTTTATTTTCCATATCTATTTTTGCCTTTGCGCCATAAGGTATTAAAAACATAGGATCTGTATGCCCAAAGTCCAAATTTGAAACAACAGGTATATCCAAGTTGTTTTCTGTTTTTACTACTTGTAAAACTGCATTGGCGTATTTATCAATTTCGTTTATTTGTACGTTTGCGGGGCGACCAATAATTATACCTGCAATTCGTTTAAGTATCCCTGTCGCGGCATAATTGCGCATCCACCTGATTACATAATCTGCGCTTGGTGCTTCTTCGCTTGTTTCTATAAAGAATATAGCACCGTCAAAAGCGTCAATAGTTGGCCAAACTTTTGAACCTTTTAACATTTCCATAACTTCTAAACTGCCACCAATCAAACGTCCTGTTACACTGCCATGACCATGAATGAATTTAAAGCCTTGGGATTCTTTTATTTGTCTTTTTATGTTTTGGTTTTTAGGGTCTTGCCATGGTAATTCTTCATCGGTCCAACCGTTCATATTTGGTTTTATTTCACCAATTTCAGAATTAGAAAATAATGTTCGCTTTACAGAATCTTTAAAGTAATCAAACATACCACCATTTTCTGCAAAACCACCGCACATCATACAAGGTCCGTATATAGGTTGAATACCTGCAAACATAAAAGCGTAATGTAATACCGTATTATCGGAATACCCTAGTAATATTTTAGGATTATTACGTATTAAATCGAAATCGATATAAGGCAATAAACGAACTGAATCGTCTCCGCCAATCATTGGAATTATAGCTTTTACTTCTTTGTTTGATAAAGCCCAGTGCAGGTCGGCGACACGTTTTTGTGGATTGTTAAAATTATCTATTGGGTCAATCAGTGCATTTGGTGCTTCTACTACTTTAAGACCAAAAACTTCTTCGAGTTGTCGTTTCCCTGCATGATATCGTTCAGGATAAACTGCGCCACCAGACCAAGACGGAGATATAACTGCAACGGTGTCGCCGGGATTTAATTTTTGTGGTTTTATAAGGGTATATAAAGACATTTTTGTCCCCTTTTATTGTTATATTTATAGTATGTAATAAAAATATATAATTATAGCAAGAAAATAAAATCAAAAAGTTGTCCTGTAAATTATACGTTTTGGACACTTTGTTTAATGTGTTGTGAACGGGCAGGTTGATTTTACTATTTATAACATCGTTCAATTACTGCTTACCTTTCCCCGAAAGTCAAGTTAAATAGATTTGTTTATTTGTCTGTGATATAATCGGAATCAAAGGGAAATATTATGAATAAAATTATTCAGGAATTTATAAATAACTCTCATTCAGAAGATGTTCTGCAAGAACTTTATGGAATCTCTTCAAAAGACCACTTTGATTGTGTATTTATTGCACCTTCATGGCCAATAGAAAAAATTTTCGGTATGGGAAAAGATAATATTTCTGAATTATATCAAGATAGATTCTCAAGGTCTTTCAGGATAAAAAATGGTTCAAAAACATATTTGTATATTCAATTACAAGTGGGGGCTCCAAATATAGCCGACTTCTGTTTGTCTTGTTATCGTTTAAATTGTGATAAGTATATCTTTATAGGTTCTGCTGGTTCGTTGGTTCCAGAAATAAACATAGGGGATATCGTGATTCCAGAAACAGCAATATCAGGTACTGGTGCAACACTGTATTTACACGAACAATTAGATAAAGAAAACCTGTTTGAAAAAACACATTCTTCGCCAGAATTGAATACGGTTCTAAGAAATATATGTAACGATTTGAATTTGACTGTAAAACAGGCTGTTCCTATTTCTGTAGACAGTATATTGTGCGAATATCAACATTTAGATGAGTTCAGAAGCATGGGCGCTGGTTTGATAGAAATGGAATGCGCAACGTTTTTCAAAGCAATCCAAATGATAGAAAAACAGGCTTCTGCAATATTATTGGTGTCTGATAATTCTGCATCTGGACAACATTTGGTTGGTCAATCACAAGAATTGCGCACGAAATATTATTCAGTTAGATCGCAACTGCAGAATATTTTATTAAGTATTTAGTTGCTTGTAACTTGACAAAAATATTTGTGTCTGTAAAAATAGAAAGGAAATGAGTTTATTAAAGACAAATTTTTTCTGTGATTTTAATAAAGCACGTTTTTGTGTTCGTGGTTTTTATTACGCCTATTAACCCCTTAAGGTGTTATGGGTTTAATCGGCTTTGGCACCTTAAGGGTTATTTCTGCCAAAGCCGATTTTTATTTACCATAAACACAAAGAGGGCATATTATGAAAACAAAAGAACAGATAATAGATGAAATTTTAGACAGAGGAATTATTGTTGATATTATTCCTTCAAAAGCAGAATTTAAACAGCGTTTATTAAATGAAAAATTAAGATTTTTTATAGGGGCAGATCCAACTAATACATCACTGCACTTGTCGCACGCAAAGAACTTTATGTTATTGGAAGAATTTCGTAAACTTGGGTATGAAGTAATAGTTTTGTTTGGCGATTTTACGGCATGTATTGGTGACCCATCAGACCGTAATTCTGCACGTGCTAGATTGACGCCAGAACAAGTTAGGGAATTTTCAGCTGACTGGGTAAGACAAATTTCACCACTCATAGACTTTAATGATAAAGTAAATCCAGCCAAGGTTGTATTTAATGGGCAGTGGTTAAATAAATTATCTATGCATGATTTGATAGAACTTGCATCTAATACAACAGTACAGCATTTACTAGAACGCGATATGTTTCAAAAAAGAATCAGCGAGAATAGACCAATTCATTTACATGAATTCCTGTACCCGTTGTTTCAAGGCTTTGATTCTGTGGCTTTAGATGCAGATGTCGAAATGTGTGGTATAGACCAGACATTTAATGCACTAATGGGACGCACTTTATTAAAGAAACTAAAAAACAAAGATAAGTTCATTGTTTGCAATAATTTAATGGAAAATCCTATAACGGGCGAGTTAATGTCTAAATCTCGTGGAACTGGGGTTTTCTTGAATACAGATGCGAATACTATGTTCGGTCAGATTATGTCATTGCCGGACGAAATGATACGTATTTTGCTGATAAATAATACTCGTGTACCTTTGGCAGAAATAGAAGCACTGGATATAGAACACAAGCCAATGACCGCAAAATTATTTACGGCGAAAACCATAGTTGGTATTTTGCACGGGCAACAGCAAGCAGAACAGGCCTTGCAACATTTTCAAGATACTTTTTCTAATAAAGTATTCCCAGAAAATGCCCCAGAAATTATTACAGAAAAACAAACTTTGTCTGTGTTTGATGTCTTAAAGTTGGGACTGTCTTCACAATCAAATAGCGAGATTCGTAGGTTGGTAGCACAAGGGGGAGTGATAATAAATGACATTCGTCAAAATGATGAAAAGGCCGTTTTTGAAACAAAACTTGGATTGAAAGTAAAAGTTGGAAAGAAGACCTTTTTCAAAGTACTTTGTAAATAAAGCCCGCTGGGGCTTTATTTGTTTTTATAAATAGCAGCTAGTTGGGTAATTTTGCGGTGCAGACAGCCTAACAGGATTCTGTCGCGACATGGCAGGTAGCCGTTGTTACGACGTCTGATACGATGCTCCATTTTATTCAAAATCCGACATGAGCAATAATAAAGCATATTTCCAATAAAAACGTTATTAGGCTTGATATCTTCGTAAGATTTATACTTCATGCGCCACCTTTTTAATCAGTTGCCATATTTACGCTTACCTTTTCCCAAAAGTCAAGTTTTATGGTTTTACTGCTTTTGGTCTATCTTGTTGACTTGTTTTGTGTTTTTGGCTAAATTTTCGTATAGGAAAGGAATGCTTGTGGAATACGAAATAGATATTAAAGAAAATATGCTATTTAAGAAGTGGCCAGAGTTATTAGAACTCTTGCTATGTGATCGTACTACTAATAAGAATATTTTTTGGGCAACGGATGTTTATGAAAGACAATATGGTAATAGATACCAGTTTAAGTCTCATATAACGATAGATTTAATAACCGGTCATAATGGCTATATTATTAAACCAAGAATTGCTAAAAGTAAGAAACAACAAAAAATTAGAATTAAGGATAAGGCAGAAGTTTTTACGCCATCTTGGGTTTGTAATAAACAAAATAATTTAATAGATAATGATTGGTTTGGTAGGGAAAACGTTTTTAATATAGAGCATGATAATACATGGTCTAGTACAAAAAATAAAATAATATTTCCTGATGGTAAGACATGGCTAGATTATGTTCGTGAGTTAAGAATGGAGGTTGCTTGTGGCGAAGCACCGTATTTAGTTAGTCGTTATGATACAACAACAGGAAACTATATAGATGTTTCTGAAAGAATAGGTTTACTGGACAGAAAGTTGCGAATTGTTAGTGAAAATACAGTTTCTGAGGCTGATTGGTTTGCAGTGGCTAAATGGGCTTATAAGAGTATTTATGGTTATGAGTGGCAGGGCGATAGCTTATTGTTGGCAAGGGAAGCATTGTTATTCACGTTTATTGATTTTTTTGAAGAAAAGTTTACTAAAGAACCGCCCTTAGATTACCTGAAGGAAATTGCTGAAATTATAACATGGAACGTCTGGCAAATGGATGGTGTTAGAGGCGTTTTGCCTTGTTCTTGTTGTAATGACAAGTATGTAGATTTGCTGGGAGAGCAGACGACTAAGTGTTGTGTCGGGTGCAAAAATGGAGATATAGCAAATCATAATGGCATCTATTGTTATGTTAGAGATTGGAATAAAATAGATGGTCGTACTAAACAACCCAAAAAATTGAAGTTTATTTCTTTAATGAGGAACAAAAAATGAGTAAGGCTGCATTTAAATCAACATTTAGTGATTATAATTTGATATATGTGTTTAATTGTCCGTATGAAGACCATAAGGGTGCTGTGAAAGTTGGGAAAGCTTCGATTTCTGCTGTTGAAAATGTTTCAGAATTAACGCCATGCTGTCCAAAATTAAATGTCGCAGCAGAAAAGAGAATAAAAGAATATACAAGCGCCGCTGGAATAAGGTACAATCTGTTGTATACTGAATTAGCAATAAATAATAAGGGTGAATCTTTTAATGATTATGCAGTCCACGATGTTTTGATGCGTTCTGGCATAAAAAAGAAAGTTTTTGGAGAAAATATAAGAGCAAATGAATGGTTTTTAACAGATACAGAAACTGTAATAAATGCAATTAAGGCCGTTCGAGAGGGAAAAAGTTCCCTAAGGGCAGATGAAAAGACATCAGGTCATAACCCGATTCATTTGAGAGCTGAACAGAATCAGGCTGTAAAAGATACAATAGCTCACTTTAAGAAATATGACAAAATGCTGTGGAATGCTAAAATGCGTTTTGGAAAGACTGTAAGTGCGCTTACCCTTTTTAAAGAAATGGACAAAGCTAGTAAAGCTATAATTATAACTCACAGACCGGATGTTTTGAAAGGCTGGTATGAAGACTTTGAAAAGATTTTTTATTCTGATTCAGAATATAAATTTGGATCAAAAACACTGGGAGAAAATTTAAATTCTTTGAAGAGTTGGATAGATGCCGGACATAAAGGTATTTATTTTGCTTCAATTCAAGATTTGCGTGGTTCGCAAAGTGTGGGAGGATCATTTGATAAAAACGATGAAATATTTCGCATAGATTGGGATTTGTTAATAGTTGATGAAGCTCATGAAGGTACACAGACTCAGTTGGGAGAAGCCGTCGTTAATGAATTAAAGAAACCGAGTACAAAACTATTACAGCTTTCAGGAACCCCTTTTAATTTATTTGATGACGATATATCAAAGGGAGTTTTTACGTGGGATTATGTAATGGAACAACGCGCAAAGGAAGAGTGGAAAGAGGAGCTTTTAGGTCCCAATCCATATGCTGGGTTGCCACGTATGAATATTTTAACTTATGATATAAGTGATGTTGACCCGCGTTATTCTTCGTATACAGAAGATAAGTATTTTAATTTTCGTGAATTTTTTAGAGTAGGTGAAAATGGCAGTTTTTTACATCATGATGACGTATTGGCTTTTTTAAATTTATTATGTAAAAAGGATGATGAAAGCAATTATCCATTTTCGACAGAAGAATACAGAAAAAATTTTAAACATACTTTTTGGATGTTGCCTGGCGTGAAAGAGGCGCGTGCATTGAGTGAAATGTTGCATACGCATCCTATTTTAGGCGCTTTTCATATAGTTAATGTTGCTGGGGAGGGGGATAACAGTAATGAATATGACTACGAAAGGGAACAAAGAGCCTTAGATCAGGTAAAGAATGCTATAGCTAAATACCCAAATGGTACAATAACTTTATCCTGTGGCAGGTTATCAACAGGAGTCACCGTCCCGGAATGGACTGCGGTGTTTATGCTGGCTGGATCTTATTCTACGGCTGCTGCAAGTTATATGCAGACGATATTTCGCGTTCAATCACCAGCAAATATAAATGGGCGCATAAAAGAAGAATGTTACGTTTTTGATTTTGCACCAGATAGAACTTTAAAAGTATTAGCCGAAGCGGTAAAGGTGTCGGCAAAGGCCGGAAAAACAACATCAAATGACAGAAAAATAATGGAAGATTTTCTTCATTTTTGTCCAATTATTTCTGTTAGTGGTTCAAGAATGTCGACTTATGATGTATCTGGTATGTTGCAGCAGTTAAAACGCGCATATATAGACAGGGCAGTGCGCACAGGTTTTGAGGACAATAATTTATTTAATCAAGAATTATTGAATCTTGATGATTTAGATATGGCAAAATTTGAGGCCCTGAAAAAAATTGTTGGCAGTAAATCGGGTGACAATATAGAAAAAGAGAAGAAGGTAATAATTAATGAAACCGGTATGGACGGACAGACGGAAAACACAAACAATGAACCTAAAGAGCCAAAGTCACTAACACCGGAAGAAATAGAAAAAAAGGAAAAGGATAAAGAAGCAAAAAAACGCCGTGATGCGGCACGTAGTATTTTGCGTGCAATTTCTATTAGAATACCAATGTTAATATATGGTTCTGATACACCTATTTCTAAAGATATAGATATAGAAGGGTTTATATCATCTGTTGATGATATTTCGTGGAAAGAATTTATGCCAAATGGTGTTGATAAAGAAGTGTTTAAGCATTTTGCAAAATATTTTGATATGGAAATATTTATTGGGGCAGGTAACGAAATAAGAAACCGGGTAAGGTTTGCGGATAAATTAGAACCGACCAGCCGAGTTAAATTTATAGCGAATATGTTTGCAAGTTTTAAAAATCCGGATAAAGAAACTGTTTTGACACCTTGGCGTGTTGTGAACATGCATATGGGCGACTGTCTTGGGGGCGATAATTTTTATGATGAAAAATATCAGGAACCAATACCAGAAGGCAAGGGGACGAGATATATAAATATACCAGACGTAACAGATTCTGTATTTGGACCAAAAGACACTAAGATATTGGAAATAAATTCAAAATCTGGTCTTTATCCATTATATATTACTTATACGATATGGAAAAAGCGTTGTACAGAAGCTGGAATAGATTGTTCAAAATTATCGGAATTATCTGATAAAGACGCTCAGCTTTTAAAAGTTCGTGATATATGGGATGACGTTGTTCAGAAAAATATTTATATTATTTGTAAAACCCCGATGGCAAAAAGCATTACACAAAGAACACTGTGTGGATATCGTGATGTAAAAATAAATGCACATGCTTTTGAAAATTTAATTACGATGATAAAAGACGGAAAGAGCGAAAAGTTTATTGAAAAGGTAAAAACAGGTAGTGCTTATAATTCGAAGAATAAGGAAAAAGACATGAAATTTAATGCTATTGTTGGAAATCCTCCATATCAGGTTATAGATGGAGGCGGAACGGGCAGTAGTGCTCAGGCTGTGTATAATAAATTTGTGGATGTTGCTCGTTTGATAAAGCCAGATTATATATCGATGATAATGCCGTCGCGTTGGATGACGGGAGGTAAAGGGTTGGATGATTTTAGATTGTCGATGATTAAAGATAAGCGAATAAGAAAACTTCATGATTATTTAGATGCAAAAATATGCTTTCCTACAGTAGCTATTGAGGGAGGGGTATGTTATTTTTTATGGAATAGAGATGAGGAAGGATTATGTGAATTTGTATCTCACTCTAAAGATGCAGCTTTGACAGTAGAGCGCTTTTTAGATGATGGAGATTCTAATGTTATTATTAGAGAGATAGGCGCTTTGCCCATTGTTGATAAAATATATTATGATAAAGGTAGTTTTTCGGCATTGGTTTCAGTTCGTAATTTGTTTAAGATAGACTCTGGTGCTCTTGAGACTTCTTTAGTAAATAATGGGTATAAAGTATTTGGTAGATATGACTCAAAACGTAGTTATAAATATTTAAGAGCATACAGCGTAGACGATGAAAGAATACGATTATTTGTAGATAAATGGAAGGTTTTTATATCTAAGGCGGATGGAGCCGCTGGTCAATTAGGAAATCCCGTGCCCGCACGTATAATAGGAAAAGCCGAAATTGGGGACCCTAATATTTTGTGCACAGAAACGTTTTTAGCAATAGGGCCTTTTGATACAGAAGCTATGGCTAAAAATGTTGTTAAATATATGGAAACGAAATTTTTTAGGTTTTTGGTTGGTGCTAGAAAACTAAAAAATATGACACAGGACACATATTCTTTTGTCCCGCTCCAAGACTTTACCGATAAATCAGATATAGATTGGTCTGAATCTGTTGAAAATATAGATAAACAACTATATAAAAAATATGGTCTAACGGAAGAAGAAATAGCTTTTATTGAAAAAATGATAAAACCTATGAAATAATCATATATTTTTGCCCCGACTTTTAAAAGCCAGGGCAAAATAAAAACGGACGCACTTGTCCGCCGATTGTTGATGTATATTATACCAGAAAATTCATAAAAAATCAATACTTCTTGTAATAGGTTGATAATTGGTGTTATTTGTATTATATATAACAGTATGAAAAAACTAAGTTTTTTATTTGTTATGGTTTGGGTGCCAATGGCGTGCTTGGCAGGTGTCAGTTGTAATACTATTGGTGATACTGTTTACTGTTCTGGGCGTGATTCTGATGGAAACTATGTCAGTACTACAACAAATAAAATTGGCAATACGACGTATACCACCGGTCGTATTGGTGATGAAAGGATAAATACTAGCTCTAATAGAATAGGTGGAACGGTTTATACTAGTGGCTCTATTGGCGATAGGCGTGTAAATGTCAGTGAAAACAGAATTGGAAATACTGTTTACCATTCGGGCAGCTTTGGCGACAGACGTGTTAATACAAGTACAAATAGAATAGGGACGACAACATATACAACGGGAAGTATTGGTAATCGCCGTGTGTCATCCAGCATAAATAAAATCGGTGGCACAACTTATTATAATTTTTAAGTTTTATGCTTCTATATAATTACGTTGCTTCTCCAATGATAATTCCCACAGGCTTTTACCACGGTATGCAAAATCTTTTGCACCATCGGGTAGTCCTTTAATTCCATTTTTTGGTTTTGTTTGGTCGCGTAATCGTTTTGCGGCTATTGATAATGTGGTTGTTTTTCCATTTGGTAAAACAACGCGACGTGAGTCGTTATAGGTTTTTACCTTTAATTGCGGTGCAGATATAAAGGTCAGTGTTGTGCCAACAGGTATATCTAATGAGCGGAATGTAATCGCAGAACGCTGTTTTTCCAGGTTTTTAATGGCCTTCTTTTCTTCTGGCAAGAAAGAGTTCTTT
>CASETE010000021.1 GCA_949290785.1 uncultured Pseudomonadota bacterium | reverse complement strand
GGTGCGGATGAAGAAAGCGATTGTGGTCATGAATTAAACATAGGCGATCAAAAGATATATATGCGTCAAGATAAACGCACAGAACACGCGTTACATATCAAGACGCCAGCTGGCGAGATATTTTACAGTCATGCAAGTCCCGAAGAGATAGGTCACGTACGTACGTTATTAAACGGTCAGATATTATCGTTGTACGACGACATAACGGCTGCGAAGGAAGGCAAACCGGTACCTGAACCCGTCACCCAATCAGAATAAAACACAATCCCCGAACAACACGGGGATTTTTTGAATTTATAAAAAAAAAACCGCAATTGCGGCGGTTTTTATTAATTGATTGCGCTGACGGCCAATCTTTTACGACCAGCAGCACGACGGCGGTTTAAAACCTCGCGACCGCCCTTAGTAGCCATTCTTTCACGAAAGCCATGCGTACGCACGCGACGTGTTTTTGATGGTTGATATGTACGTTTTGTTGCCATAACTAAATCCTTTTGCGCGTATATTTAACCATAAGTTTTATGAAAACGCAACCTTTTTATTTGGATTTTATTAATCCAAGTCTTTTCATCGCTTCTAGTATAAGATGATATACAAATAAAGCAATAAATAATTTCCATAAAGGTAAAAACATTTTTTATCCCTGTATTTTATCTGTTTTTATTTCTGTTTCTGTGTGCTATTTTTTCTGGTAATTCAATCAAATTGATAATTTGTTGAATGTTCCAACGCGTCGCAAGTAATTGTAAGCGTACAAATTTGTTCTTGCCGTATAGATAAATCATTTTATCTATGTCGTGGCGCGTTTCGTATAATGTTTGCAACAGTGTTTTCATTTCTTTTTATATTTAACTACAAATTGGCTTTTTGTCAATCATTTTTTTGCGGGTTAGTTCTTGACCAAAAGGTTAAAAATTTGCTATTCTCGTTATGTTAGAAATAGGGGAAAAAATAGTATGTCTGAAACAAGCAATATTAACGAAGTAAACGAAATTAAAATTCCACAATCTTCCATAGAACATGAAATGCGAACGAGTTTCTTGGACTATGCAATGTCGGTTATCGTTGACCGTGCATTGCCGGATGTTCGTGACGGTTGTAAACCTGTGCACAGACGTATTTTGTACGTGATGAATGACGTTGCACCGGCGAATAAACCGACCGTTAAATCTGCGCGTATTGTCGGTGACGTTATGGGTAAATATCACCCGCATGGCGACAGTTCTATTTACGAGGCGATGGCTCGTATGGCCCAGGACTTTTCTATGGGTGAAATGCTTGTTCAAGGGCAAGGTAACTTTGGTTCCCGCGACGGTGATAAACCTGCTGCTATGCGTTATACCGAGGCGCGTCTTTCAAAACTTGGTGCGTCGCTTATGGACGATATGGACAAGGACACTGTTGATTGGCAACCTAACTTTGACGGCACTTTGCAAGAGCCTGTTGTATTGCCAACAAAATTCCCTAATTTCTTGGTAAACGGCGGTTCAGGTATTGCCGTTGGTATGGCGACGAATGTTCCAACCTATAATTTAGGCGAAGTGTGTAACGGTATTTTGGCGATTTTAAATAACCCTGATTTAACAGACGACGAATTGTTTAATATAATTCCTGGTCCTGATTTTCCAACGGGTGCAATTATTATGGGGCGCGCGGGTGCTTATAAAGCGCATACAACAGGACGCGGTTCAATTATCGTTCGCGCCAAGACACATATGGAAACGTTTCATGACCATCAGGCAATCGTGGTTGATGAAATACCGTATCAGGTAAACAAGTCTCAATTAATTATGAAAATTGCCGAATTAATTAAAGATAAACGCATAGAAGGTATTTCTGAAATTCGCGATGAGTCTTCAAAAGAAGGCTTGCGCATAGTGATTGAATTAAAGCGCGACGCGATTGCGGACGTTGTATTGAATCATTTGTTCCAATACACAGAAATGCAAACGAATTTCCCGGTAAATATGATGGCGCTTAACCGCGGTCGTCCGATGTTGTTTAATATTCGCGGTGTTTTAGACGCGTTCATTGAATTCAGAACAGAAGTAATTCGCAGACGTACAATATTTGATTTAAACAAGGCGCGTAATAGGGCGCATACGTTACTGGGCTTATCTGTTGCGGTCGGCAATCTGGATGAAGTGATTGAGTTGATTAAATCCAGCCCAAATCCTGACGCCGCGCGTGAGGCTTTGATTGCACGTGGCTGGAAAGCGTCCGATATAGAATCTTATATACAGTTAATTGATGACCCAAATACCGAATACAAGGATGGTATGTTCTATATGTCCGAAGATCAGGCGCGTGCGATTTTGGAATTACAGTTGCACCGTTTGACCGGGTTGGAACGCGATAAAATTCATGACGATTTGACTGCGTTGGGCGCACAGATAAAAGACTTATTAGACATATTGGGCAGTCACGAACGAATCGTTCAGATTATTCGTGATGAAACAGCAATGGTTCGTGATAGCTGGGCAAGTGATAGAAGAACAGAAATTTCTGATGCAGAAATTGATATTGATATAGAAGATTTAATTGCACGCGAAGATATGGTTATAACAGTTTCTAATACTGGTTATATAAAGCGCGTATCGCTGGATACTTATCGCGCACAAAAACGTGGTGGCAAGGGCAGAAACGCAATGACAACCAAAGACGATGATTATGTGGTTCAGGTGTTCGTTGCGAATACTCATACGCCATTGTTGTTCTTTAGTTCCAAGGGATTGTGCTATAAGTTAAAGACTTATAAATTACCAGAAGCGGCGGCATCTGCAAAAGGTCGTCCGTTGGTAAATCTTTTGCCACTTGAAAACGGTGAAACGATAACGGCAATATTGCCAGTGCCAGAAGAAGACGTGGAACGGGTAAAGAACTCTGGTAAAGAACATTTCTTGATGTTCGCAACTGCATCAGGTACCGTTCGCCGCAATCGTATGTCTGACTTTGATTCAATTCGTGCAAACGGTAAGATTGCGATGAAGTTAGATGAAGGTGATTCATTAATTTCTGTATTGCCATGTAATGAAGACCAAGATGTATTCTTATCTACATATCGCGGTCGCTGCATAAGATTCCCTGTACCTGAAATAAGAGTGTTTGCAGGACGTAATTCAACCGGTGTTCGCGGTATGACGCTGGCAAAAGACGACAGAATCATTGGTATGGCAATGTTGAATCACGGTGAATCTGATGCCGCAGTTCGCGCTGCTTATATTAAACAAAGCCGTGCAGCACGTCGCGCAGAAACCGGCATTGAAGAAGAAGCCGATGCCGAAGAAGAAACAACAAACTTGGTGTTGGACGATGCGAAGATGAAAGAACTGGCGGCCAGTGAAGAATTCATCTTGACTATCTCTGAAAATGGATTTGGAAAGCGTACAAGTTCTTATGAATATCGTACGACGCATCGTGGTGGTGGTGGTTTTGCTAACATCAAGTTGGGCGGTAAAAATACTGCGGTTGCGGGGTCTTTCCCGGTAAGTGATGATAACGATATTATTATGGTGACGGACGGTGGCAAGATAATTCGTACGCCTGTAAAGGATGTCAGAATTGCAGGTCGCAGTACTGCCGGGGTAACGTTATTCCGTACCGCAGAAAACGAAAAGGTTGTGTCTGCAATTTCTATTCTAAGCGACGAAGAAGAAGCAGCCGAAGTAGAAAGTGAAGCATCGCAACAAGAACAAGAATAAAATGGGGGCAGGCATGGATAAAGAATACTTTGCATCTATAAACGAGGTTTCAAAGCGCTTGTCGGTGCCTGCCTATACTTTGCGATATTGGGAAAAGCAATTTCCAACAGCGATTAAGCCGACAACCGGTGCCGGTGGCAGGCGGTATTACAGGACAGACACGTTTAATAAGTTGGTTATTATAAAAGAATTGCTTTATACGCGCGGTATGACGATTGCCGGGGTAAAGAAGTTGTTAAAAGAAGGTACATTTCCTGATACGGTTGAAGATATCTCAAATATTGGGGCGCAACAAAATACGGCTTCAACGACGGTTATTCAGAAAGTTGATACAGAGATGCTAGACCTTGCAATAAGTTTATTAGAGCAAGCAAAAGAACAAATAAAAACGATATAAATACCGGCTTTTTTTGTAAAAACTTTTGGCAGAGCATACTATGCAATTCTCGGACTAGTAATATGCTTTTTAAGCATTGAGAACATGTAGGTATTAATATAGAATGAGATATAAACAAGGGGTTTATCACATGTATTTAAAATGGCAAAGAAAGAATTTTGAAGATGATATAGATTTCATTTTATTTCATCAGCAAGATGATACTCCTGCTTGGTGGCGTAAGCTTTTGTTTAAACAATATCCAGAGCTAAATTACGAATATTGCTATAAACTTACTCAACAAGACAGATTTGAGTATATCAGAAAGAAAATGTCTGAAATTGCTGAAAACAGGAAGACAGAAATAGATTCTGCTGTGAAAAAGTTTGAACAGAATTGGTCAGCTATATCAGATAGAATAAACGATATTTATACTGCGGTATTCTGTGAAAATTGTGAAATTATTTTGAATGATATGCAGGCTTTGGTGGGGGTAAACCCAGTTTGCCCGCGTGATTTAAGTGAAAATAGTTTTTCGGTTTATTATAAGGATTCTGATAGGGGCGTAATAGAAACAGCATTACATGAAATAACGCATTTTGTATGGTTTTATTTCTGGCAGAAATATTTTAACGATGATTATGAAGAATATGAACATCCTCATTTAAAATGGCTTGTATCAGAAATAGTCGTTGAAACTATAATTAGAAATTCTGAACTTATAGATTTAATTTCATCTGATACGAAATATATAGCATATAGTTATTTTTATGGTATGAAAATAAACGGTGAACAATTATTTGATACTATGAAGAAGTTGTTTATGAAACGTAAAAATATGAAAGATTTTATGTTAAGTTCTTATAAGTATTGTAAAGAAAACGAAAAAGAATTACGCGAAAAAATACAAGCTGCAGAAAATTAAAAAAATCCGCTCAGATGGGCGGTTTTATCTTGGCAGTCCCAACGGGAATACTTCGTCACCTTGGCTCATTATGTGCGTGGCACATAACCGGCGTACTGCCGTCCGCCTTTCGCCGGCGGTTCGAACCCTTTGTCACGTGTTCGATTCCCGGGGCATTCACATAATTCGTATTTGCTGGTTCCCAACAAATACAAATTATGG
Source organism: uncultured Pseudomonadota bacterium (assembly GCA_949290785.1). Classification (GTDB taxonomy): domain Bacteria; phylum Pseudomonadota; class Alphaproteobacteria; order Rs-D84; family Rs-D84; genus Enterousia. Next base: position 3,297 of record CASETE010000021.1, on the reverse strand, counting down.
CAGTCCCAACGGGAATCGAACCCGTGTTTTCAGAATGAGAATCTGACGTCCTAACCGCTAGACGATGGGACCAAACATTTTGCTATTTTATATGCTAGTTAATCAAAATTCAACATTTAATATAATATTTATGCTTTATCAAAAGTTTTTAAAATTTGGTACGCAACGGTATTACCGGTTTCATATGCGCTTTTTTCTGTCGGATTCGCCATATACTCTTTATGTCGCGTTTTTACAGGATTTTGATATATCTTCTTGCCAATGGTCATTTTCTGTGCACCAACTGCCCCCTTTTCAGGTGAAGTGTAGTCTATGAAGTGTGAATATTCATGTGCTAAGATATTCATCATATTAATAAACAACGATATATCATTCCTCATATTTGATGGCAGCAAGTTTAACGTCTTTTTTCTGTGAATATAAGCGACGTTCGGTTTGTCTGATGAAAAGGACGGAACATATAAACCTATTAGGTCAGTGGTATCGTGTGGCTTTATAGCCTCTTTGGCGGCTTGGGCCCAACTGTCTATGACTTTTACGTTCAGTTTTGCGTTTTGTATGTTTTGTTTTTTTAGCATATCGTTTGTAAACTTTTGCATGTATTTTGTGCAAGAGTCCAGGTCCAAAGATATACAGTGGTCGCGCATTTGTTGCATAGAGCCAGGATTTTTATTTAACACATCGGTCCATAGTTTTGTAAAACTTTGCGCAACCGTTGGAATATTTGTCAGTTTTTCAGATAATTTTTTGCGTAGTATGTCAGGATTTACATTTTGGTTCGCCAATGCGGACAATTCAGCGTCAAAAGTAGAAAAACTGCCAGATATGTGTTGTAAGTCTGGATTAGTAACAAGTTCCATAAACGAGATATCTTTTGGTGCGGTGTTTGTCAGGTCCATTGCTTTATTCATTCGCGCAATAAGTTCTTTTCGCCCGAAGCGTTTATTCAGTTCGTTTATTTCCGTGAAAGATTTTAATTTATTATGAATTTGTTGCAGTTGTTTAAAAGCCTCTGGCGTTTTGTTTGGCGTGGTTTGTAAGTTTTGTTCTTGCGTCAGCAAGTCTATGATAGACCGAGCGGTATTTGGTGTAATTGCATCAAGTTTTCTTTTTACTTGTTTATTCAGTTTTACCGCGGCGTTAGTAAAATTTTGTTTTTTCTGGTTCATTTCAATTTTATATGCATTTACAAAGCAATTATATCACAAAGAAAGTGATATAAAACAAGTATTTGTTGTTTGTTTGTGTGGCATAAAGATATAGAATGTTGCGTATAATATGAGGGTGCCCATTTAAGATGGGGGTATAGCAATCTGTGAATCATTATGTTATACTTTAATGTAACAGGGGGTGCAAAATGTCAGACAAAATAGATATTTTGGTAAAAAAGTATGCGCGCGAATATGGGGCAACCGGTGATAAATATTATTCGTCTGCTGAAAATTTTGCAAAATATTTAGAGCAGTGTGACATCAAGGCTCCGATTGAAATTTGGCATAAATACACCTTGCCTGACAATATGACATCAATAGATTTTTTTAATTTGTTACGGCGATTAGATTTTTTAATGAATTATGAAAAATTTGGTATGCCGGTTACAAAATCAAAGGCTTTGACATTGGCATGTTCAACCGCCGAGTTGCAGTCAGAAGAACTGGTAAAAAAAATAAAAGAACTAAATCCAGAATTAAAGTCGTTTGTGATAAAGCCAGATTTACAAATAGATTTTTTGGACGGTGTGAATTTTGGCTTTCCGCCGGAAGATATAGCGTATTTTCTTGGGCAGTCAGAACAAGACAGTGAAACGCGACGTCGTGATTTTGATATGCGTAGTCAAAAAGAAAAAGTTTTGATGAATTTGATAGGTAAAATTCCTAATTGGATAATTGCGCCGCAACGCATGGAAAGACTTGTTCAGGGCATAAATAGTCAATGTTTGTTAAAAGCAAAAAATAAAAAAAGTCATCGTGTAATTATTCCTCAGACAGATAATGAACGATAAAAGCCCACAGTTAGTGTTTGCTGTTCTTTTGGATATTCTACTGGTTAATATTTAATTGTATATATTTATGTAGTTTATATTTATGGTACATAATAATTTATGGTGGTACTAAATTACTTTTTTAAACATTGAAATCCATTAAAAATTCTTGGGACAGATTGGAGTTAATTTTTCTCTTTTTGCTCCGGTATCTCTTATAATTTCGTTAACTATCGTTTCACATTGTTCTTTTTCTTGCATAAAGTAATCACCAAAAAAGGATAATGCGTTTACTCTATCTAGTTCAATAGCAATTGCAATTGCCGTTTTACTGTCTTTGTTCTTGTCAAGGAATGCGGCTTGATAAATTCTGGATTTCATATTTGGGCTTGATAAGCTGATACATAAATTTGCAACGTTATACGCATCGTATCCGCTTATGACAAATGTATGCCATATTGTATTTCCATTGCTATCTGCCATATAACAAATCGCTTTGTTGATATCAATTTTTGTGGTATTAAATTTACCATTTTGTATTTCTGTATTTATATCATCCATTGTATCTGCAGTATATAAAGAATTGCCGAATTTATTTAAAAAGTTTTTTAAAGTTTCTATACTGTCGTTAAGACAAAAATAAGGGTTGTTTGCAACATTGCAAATTTCATCTCCAGTTAAATCTGGGTTTATTAAAAGTGGTTCAAATGACCAGTCTATTTTTCCTTCGTTGTCTTTCACACATTTATATATTTCACAATTTGTTTTTGCGTCTCCGATTATCCCCAGACAAATATTCCTGATTCGTATGTCTTGTTTTTCAGTTTCTGATGCGTTGTTACATTCATCATCATCAAATGATATTATCATGGTTTTATATTCTTCGCTGTTATAATATGCGTGTCCAGCTGCTGCACCTTTTTCAAAACATTTTTGCGCGATTTCATTAAAAGCAAAAGTGTCATTATAAAAAAACATAATAAAAAATAAGGTTAAGTAAAAAAATTTTAACATGACACCCTCTCTATAAATGAATTAATAGTATGACACAACTATTTTTAATAATAAAAAAATATCGGCTAAAAGTAAATAAAAATATTATCAATATTAAATTTGACAAGTAAATATCGTTAAATAAAAAAGTTAGTTTATTTTTTGATGGACTTAATTTCCTCGGGCGTTGCCCTGCGCGCAAATTTGTAGTTATTCAAACTGCGCTTTGCTTGTTTTCATATACAAATTTTCGAACCAAACAACTTCGTTGTGTGGCCAAACCGATAACCCGCGTCCAAAAATAAAATCGCCACAAGGGCGAT
>CASETE010000020.1 GCA_949290785.1 uncultured Pseudomonadota bacterium | reverse complement strand
GCAAGAGCACTTTGTGACCGTGGATGCACCAAATCAGTTCGTGTATGGGGGCGCGGTGTATAAATCGCTGTCGGCGATTGCTACGCAAATATGTGGTCATAAGGTCAGTGGATACGATTTCTTCGGCTTTAATAACAAAGGCGCAAAATTATGAGAAAGAATGTGTACATGGCAGCTTTGAAATACGAGCTGTGTCATTGTGATGGGGTAGATAAGATTTGTCAGATTATTGGTAAATCGGATGCTTTTCTACCAGAAAGTGAAGCGTGGTGTTGGTTCGAAAGACACGAAACCGACATACCGGCAATCAAAAAAACTGTTAAAAAAATTAGGATATTGAACAATTTTAGGCAAAGCCTAGAATGGTATATCATCATTTAAGGGTTCGGCTTCGTCAGAAGATGGGGGTTGTTGGGTTATTATATTATTAAAGTTTTCTACAATTTGTTTTATAGTGCTGTTAATAATTTTTTCTTTATCAGTTAAATTTGCCTCAATGGATTTGCTCGATAGTTCGACAGATTGTTCTTTATCAATATATTGTATTAATCGCGTAACAAGCTCTTTTAGATCTACGTCGGCAGAATACATAATATCAACAAAGTCATGATTTGAACCATCTGTGAACTTAAAAGAAATTTTATGGTCTACTGGAATGAACTCATAGGAGATTTGTATCATTTGAGTACCTTTATTGTTTTATAATCTTTTTGATGTTATATTTACGGCTGCGATTATCAAACACCTCGTAACCACCATCCAAATTTTCACAAATTATTTTTTTTGCGTTTTCTGGATCTTCCATTAAAATCTGAGAATATTTAATCGTGTTGTCCTGATTTACGGATAAGATAATACACTCAGCGTCCCCAAAAACAACAATCGATGCATTGTGTGTTGATAGAAATATTTGTTTGTTTAGTTTTTCTTTGCGGATAAGATCTACGAGACTATCAGGTTGTCCGGAGATAAAGGTGTTTCCTAAATTGTCTTCTGGTTGATCAATAACAATAATCTGTACATTTTTGTTCGAAAGTATTGTTTTTAAATATTGTTCAGAATTAAGTCCCGGACTATTGCTTTTAGAAGAACTTCCATCTGAGTATACTAGAGAGTCCTTAGGGGAGGCGTAAATATCATAGGTGTTTTTCAGTGCATTGGAGAGTTTTTGTGCGAATGTTAATCCATGCTTTATAGGAGGAAACATAATCATCGTCGGATATAATTTTAACCTGGCATTTAAAAATACGTCTTCTAAAATGATATCGTCCATAGTTGATTCTTTATTGATGCCAAGCGTTTCTCTGGTTAGCTTAATTCCATTGTCGATTTCTAGTGAAGTCTCAAAAAACAATTTTTTTGTTTCTACTTGCTTGCAAATTTGCTTTAAAACATAGAATTCAGCGAATGCGTTTTTTGCGCTTTCTGCAATAGAATCAATTGCTTGTTTCGCTTGCTGTTTACGTTGGGCATTTAAATCTATTCCTGCGTTGGATGCTGTCCGTATTGTTTCAACTGCTTCCAAAAAATTATTCCTTGCGGCAATGTGTTCTTTTTCCTTTTTTATCAAAGAATGTTTGGCTTCTAATAATTGTTGAAAGGCATTAATTGTGTCAAATTCGTCAGAAGTAAACCGTATTAACGAACTGTCTTTAAATGAAGTTGTTTCTTGTTTTAAGTTAGATAATGTTTGCTCAATAGAGTCAAAGTCTTTTGAAATTCTGTTGATGTTTATGGGTTTAAAGCACCAACCGTCAAGTTTTATTGAGTCTATGTCAACCTGATGTATCGTATATTGTGAATTTTGTAATGGCTCTAGCCTTGAATATATAGCGGATAAACTGTCTGCAAGATCTTTGATGGATCGTTGTGCTGTGTTAAATTGTCTTATAGAGTCATCGTATTCAGCGCCTTTATTTGATTTGTCAGCTAAATCTTTTAGATCATTGTTCATAAAATAATTTACTATTTTATGTTGTGTGATATAAATTAAACTGCTGTTTGACACATTTGCTTGATTTATAAAATCATCGTCTTTATCTGATTTTATCTTATGTTTATTTGTATCGTATGTGTAATTCCCGGCAAGATCGCGCGATGTCAATCCAGTAAACTTTCTCCCTAGGATATCAATAAGTAAGCTTTTGCCGCTAGAACGTCCGCCAATGATTACATTTAAATGTGGACTAAATTTTAGGCTAGTTTCACTAATCGTTGTCTTTTTGTCTCCTTCAAGATATGTGTTTTCGATGCGTAGTTCTTTTAGAGTGGTGCGTTCGGTTAAACTGCGTCTAATTGTATCTAGTTCAGTTTCGCTTTTTATGCGGGCGACAGGATCAATAAACGCTAAGCGCAAACTTTCATAATTTTTAATACCTTTAATATAATAAAATTCGTGTATTCCCTTGTCTGTGCCGCTGTGTTTGCACGGGTACTGCTCGATATTATGATTGTCAGAAAAATCTAAATAGGGCACATAATTTTCTGCGTGTAGGTAGTTCTCTAGGTATTTTTGAAAGCCATTATTAAAAATGCGCTTTTTCTCAGCGTTTCCCTGTTCAACTCCCATGTTTTCAAGGACTAATACTTTTTTCTGGGCGCTCTCAACGTTTCCACGGTATGCTTCGACAATACTTTTATGGCTCCCTGAATGTACAATAAGTAAAAATTCATCGGTATCAAAAGCGTCAATTAGTTGTTCAAAGTCCAAGTGTCGCTGTTTCTTATCTGTGATATGTTGATATACGGTCTCTAATTTTTGAGAAATTGTATTAATAGCAGATTTATTCTTGGTTATATCTTCAGCAAATATAACCAAGGCGTGATATGTTCTTCTGTTGCCCGATATCTCAACAACAATGTCTGCTTCAAATCCAAGCATAGGAAATGGGTCATCTAAATCACTATTATAACTCTCTACATATTCATTGTATGCATCAACATTTATAATGTTGTGATCCGTAAGAGAAAATATTGATACGTTATTTTCTTTTAATTTTTCTTTTAATGTCGTGGTAGAAAAGGTGCCCCAATAATCATTGTTTTTGGTTTCTTTGCTTTTATCGGTGTGTATGTGTAAATCTACTCGCATCCAATCAGAAAAATATTTTGTGGTCGACATTGGTGGGTCCCGAGTTAAATATTATGTTAATTTACATCAATCGTATGCAAAATGTTTAGCAAAAAAATCTACAAATTTCAAGACATGTTTATGTATGTTGTAAAAAACGATGGAACTAATAGACTCGATTGGATATTGTTTTATGTCTGACACTATTTTGTTTCAAACTAGAAAACAGATCCCCACATGAAAATCATGCGGGGCTTTTTATCGGTTGATTTTAGATTTTTTTTATGCAAAACTGTGATTTGAATCCAATGGGAATTGGGTTCGGGGCTGTAGCTGGCCTTGTATCTTCGGTGCAAATTTTGAAGGCGTCGTAAATCCGACATTTCATTGTTTTTGCATCGTTATGTATCCCTGACCAAATATTGGTCGGGGGGCTGTTGGTTATATAACACGGTTCGCCGGAAGACCAATGGAATCAATAAGATACTGATTAGCTAACTCCCCGGCCGTCAAATTCCTGTTTGGCGGTCTTTTAACAAAACAAAAAAAGGGGCGTTAGATGAAGCGGATAATGGTTGTGATGACAACAGCGCTGGGCTTGACGGCGTGTGAATCCAAAGAATACAAACTTTGTGTGCAATTAAATACAGCTGGTTTAAAAGAAACATGTGCGTCAATGACGACCGACCAAATGACCAAAGCGATATTTGGTGTGCCAGAAGATTGGACGGCTGAAACATGCGAAAAAGCGATAATGGACAAAATAACGGCGGAATGTCGACGCAACGTTCAATACAGTATTGAAAATATATACGGATCAAACAAAGGGGTATAATCATGGCCATGATAAAATGTTCGGAATGTAACGGCAGTTTTTCTGAAAAAGCATTAACGTGTCCGCATTGCGGGGTTAAAAATGCCCAACGTGTGGTTTTTTGCAGTGAATGTGGCGAAAAATATTTGGCACATATCTCCAAATGTCCCAAGTGCGGCAAGGCAAATGTCGAATTAAAAAAGGGAGGCAAAGCCGAAGTCGTCCGTGACGATGGCAAAACCGCACTGGCATATTTATTGTTTGCTATATTCTTAGGTTGCTGGGGTGGGCATTTGTTTTATGCCGGGCACAAGAAATGGGCAATTGTGACATTGGTATTGAATACAGCGGGATGGCTAATTTTGCCGGTGGGTATATTTGGGGTCATTAATGGCATTATTCAATCGGTGACCGGTATTGTTAATGGGGTGACGCATATGGATAATCCAGATCCGTTATTTGATTCAGAACCAAAGTTCTGGGGTATTGTAAAATAAAAGGAGCATGATATGAAAAAGTTAGCAATTTTAACAAGTATTTTGGCTTTGACCGCATGCGGTGGGGGCTCTGGTGGTTCTGGTGGGGGCGGCGCGGGAAATTCAGTGACCGATTTTGCGGCGGTCAGTAATGCTAATCTCACTGGGATGCGAACGGCAATCGAAGTAAATGCTGCGGGAGAAACCGTGTCAAGTCGCGCAGCGACCAGTCGTTCCGCCACACTTGGAAATGGTAACATTTTATACGATTTATCCGATGTTGATTTCAAAGCATCTGATGAAGATTTTGGCGTGAAATTAAAATTCGTGGTTGATGCCGATAAAAAAGTTACTGGTATTAAAGTGATAAATCTTGATGCTTCAGAAATGAGTTCTAATCGCATCGGGGACACAAATAATTTTGCCGGTACGGTTAATATGGGTGATGAGGTTGATGCGGTGCTTTCATACAATTCATTGGGTAAAGAAATGGGGCTGGCATACTCTGACTTTGGCAACATTTCTATTGATGTGATTGATGGTTGGCGTCCTGTTTTTATCGGCGGGTACGATGTAAAGAAAATAGATGAATCCGAAATTGAAACAAATGCAACATTTACTGGAAAGGCCACTGGTTCTGTTATGGCAATCAGGGACGGCGAAGGCTCTGGCAAGGGTCGCGACCTGGATGGTAACGCCACATTGGTCTTTGATACAAATGGCGGGAATCCTACCAGTACTTTGACGGCGAATTTTGATAACTGGTATGATGTTAAATACGAAAAAACTGGCACGACAGAAACGGCTACATTTACAGGGGGTGATGTTATTGACGACCCGGACTTTTACCTGATTGATGATGCAAATGGTGATGGCAAGACAACAGATGTTACCAATTCTGATGTGCGATATTTCGGTGATGGTACAAATCCATCCGAAGCAGTCGGAATTATTCAAGTTCGCGATTGCGAGGGTGGCGGTGCCAATTGCGGAAACTATGACAATTATGACGAAGTTCGTATGAACCTGGGATTTGGGGTCAAAAAATAAGGGTATAAATTATGAAAAAAATCGTAATTTTAACAAGTATTTTGGCATTGGCTGCATGCGGTGGGGGCTCTGGCAGTGGTTCGGGCGGTGGTGCCCTAGGCACCCCATTTGTTCCCGCGCCCGATCGTGTGGCAACCAGTAATGCGAAAATTACAAATATGGTTTCCAACAGCGAGGCCCAGGTTGTTACATACGTTGTCAATAAATTGGGTGAAGATGCGGAATCTGTGGGATTGAATAATATTGCACGTACGGCAACATCACGTGGCGCATTTGTCCCGAGTGGCACAGCCGGTGATATGAATTATGACAAGGCCAAGGAACTGATGGAATTAGCCCAGTGGCTGGGCAAGGATGACACATCGTTTGATGATATCACAGCGATGTTTAATAAATCCAAATCTGATCAAAACAAGATTAAATCTGCCTTAAAATTGCTGAATGATATGTATTGCTATGTCGGGGGCAGTGCGGATGAAACGGCGCGTCGCATACTGGACTATCGCGAAAAAGGGATGTTTAACAAGCCGTTGGATGAAATAAAAGGCAAATCGGAAATTTTAACCTTGGACGGCGCTGATTTATATACCACGCCGTGGGCCGATACATTGACCCGATTAACGTTTAATGTTGATAAAAATGGGCGCATTGAATCCGTCCAGTATCCAGATGCAGAAGACCTATTAAAAGACTGTGATGGTTGCGATATCGCTGTTGGACCAATGATGCGTGATGGAGACACGGCATTCTTTATAACCAAAGATACTGTGACCAAAAAGGAAATGACAGATGAAAATCCGGATGGCAATATTGTTTCACCAGAAAATGTCCTGGGTGATTTAACAGCAACACATAAACACGAATATATCAGTTATGCCAAGGATTTAGGATTAAAGTATTCTGATTTTGGTATTTTAAAAACGGATTACAAAAACAGTACTTTTAATGCAGATGCCCTGACGCCGGCGGGTCAGGAAGAAGTGCGCGAATTTTTGGCGGCCTGGGGCACAGAGATTGCGCCATTTGCGGGTGGATACCGGGATAAGGAAGTTGATGCCACGCGTATGCAGGAATTGGCAAACAACGGCGAAATAAAGTTCACCGGTCTGGCGGTTGCAGATGTTAGAGTGCGCGATGACAATGCCTATAATGGAAACGGTATTGATATTCCGTTAACGGACGGTGCCATGCGCGACAATGCGGCGACATTGGTATTTGACCAAACCGGAACACAAACATTGACTGCAGATTTCTCAAAAGATTGGTACAAGATTCAGGCTATTAAAAATGCCGATGGCAAAGATTCTTTCAAAGTCATTGGCGGTAACGGTGGCACTGATGAACGTTTCCATTTGCCGACCAATGATAAATTGGCAAATAATATAATGGATTCTGCAGATGGTAATCCGCATGATATTAATAATCCTGATTATGATGCACATAATAAAATGGTATTTAAAACGGGGTATTATGGCGATAACCAAAATCCAGACGAAGCGGTTGTCTTAATAAATTATGATTACAATCCAAATGAATTGACTGATAATGGTGGCGGCCATTTTGAACAGAGTGCAGATGGCAGTATTCATGTCAAAATTGGGTTTGGCGGGAAAAGATAGTCTGCGGCCGTGTTAAAAAAATCATTATTGATTTTATGTGCAATGATTCTGCCTGGGATTTCTCGGGCAGAATCAAAAGATACAAAAACTATTGAACTAAATGTCGTGCAGGTTATGCAACTTGCGGGGGATTTTGTTGAACAGGGAAAACTGGATGCCGCCCAGGATATTTTGACCAAGGTTCCGAATACCGGTAATCCAGCATTGGAAACAGAACGCTGGTTTTTGCGGGCGCAGATTGCAACGCGTAATGGTGATATTGACGGCGCAATTAAAATTTATCGCCAGATTCTGGATGCCCAGCCGAACCTGGCGCGGGTGCGGTTTGAACTGGCTGTATGCTATATGCACCAGAAAAGGTGGCGGCGGGCGGATTATCACCTGCGCCTGGCGATGGCGGGGGCAGATTTACCAGATAATGCCAAACAATTGATGAACTATTACCGCTATATCATCCGTCAGAATAAAAACTGGAATGTATGGTTCAATTTTGGGGCGGCACCGGATAATAATGTAAACAACAGCGTCGGTGGTGAAGAATGCGTTATGACCATGTTCGGTCTGATGTGCCGTGACTTGAACGAACCGGAATCAGCGGTCGGTGGTAATCTGTCGCTTGGTGGCGATTATGAATTCAAATTGTCCGACCACTGGCGGTGGAAAAGTGATGCCAACATTTACACAAATGTTTATGACAAGCACGATTATGACGATTTGTATTTATCCATCGGTACCGGGCCGCGATATGTGTGGCGTAATGGTGATGTATGGCTGGCAGGGATTGCGTCGCGCCGCTGGTACGGGTGGGAACGATACAACTGGGCGGCGGGTGTAAAATTGGACACAAACTATGACTTTACGCGTCGGTTGTCCGGTGGACTGTATCTGCGGTTTATGGATAATACATATGATGAATATGGGGACTTTTTGGATGGTCAAACGTATTCGGCAAATACCCGCCTGACATATTCATTCAGCGCAAGTGTTTATATGACGGCCCGTGGCGGGATAACGCGCGAGGTTGCGAAAAACGACACCTATTCATACTGGCAACCAAGTCTTGGCGTTGGTGTTGGCGCGGAATTGCCGTGGGGATTTCATATATATGCGGAACCATCTGTTTATTGGACGCGATACGACGACCCGCGTTGGACCGTCAAAGACAATAAATTCACCGAAATCACCGAACGCGATTTTACACATCGCTATGCGGTATCTGTGTATAACAACAAACTGGACATCTGGGGATTTGTGCCGACCATAACGGTTTCATATACAAAACGCGAATCTAATATTTGGCAGCGAGAATTTGATAAGACCGCCCTAGAATTTACAATGCAGCAACGGTTTTAGCTATAAAAAGACTTTCCCTGTTCTGGGGAATTAAATTCCCTGTTATTTTTGCGGGGATTTGTGACTTTGGAGGCGAAAAGTGCCAGAATACCAATGGGTTAGTGGTATGCGACACCAAAAATGACGGGGGCAAAAATAAAAAAAATCCCTGTAAAGTCCCTGTATTTATGGATTGTGGTATCGGAAATTGTGCAACAGAATACGTGTCCGCCATCAATATCTTATTGAAATTACTTAAAATTTTAATAAATACTCGTTGTGAAAACAACGGGTTTTAATTTTGATTTTTTGCATGAAATAAAGGCCTAAAACAGGCGCAAATCTGGCTTTTGTGGGGCCAAAAATAAAATGGCAACAGTTGCAATAAAAATGAAAACATCGTGCGTACGCCCAACACTTCCCGGCGTTCGAATCCCTTTCGAACCGCCAGTAATAAATAAGTCCCCACTAATTTCTTGTGGGGTTTATTTTTGCCCCGCTTTCCGGGACTTTTTTAATCTTGTATTACCACTGTATATCTTATCGTTCCTTAAATATCCCATTTTCCGCATCCTAACATACTTTGGCATTTTTCGGACCTGCACAACTTTTTTTATAACTGATTTGCAAAGGCTGTATTAAAAATTTCTGTGATGTTTAATTTGCTTTTTCCGGATAAAATGGCGTTTATTTTATTCGGATTCATATAGGCCAAACTTAGATAGTTAAATAATGTTCTTGGCGATATGCGTTCTTGCTTGCGTATATTGTCGGGGCCAATACCTTGTTCGTACAGTTCTTTATATTTCCACGCAGTTGCAAAGGCCTTGACGATAAGGTTATTGTTTTCCGTAATTGTAAGCAGGCTTGTTTTTTTCTTGCTAAATTTAGTGTTTGCATACCTGCGGAAAACTATTGGCGTGGTTATTGTGACACTGTATTCATTTGTAATAAATTCCATTGGTAAACTTGATTGATTTACATAGACATCCGTAATAAATGGGCGCACAGAATTTGGCGATACGTCCAAATATATAATCAGTTGCTTGTTTGAGAAAATAGCCTTATCAACTATTGCTTGTATAAAGTCGCGCTTTTGTACGCCCGATAGAGCTGCCCAATTTACAGACTTTAATGCACTTGCTGAATCTGGGGGCAGATGGGACAGGTCGGCATTTAGAAAATCTGAAATAGTATTTGATACAACTTCGTCAACCGGTGCAGCCGGTATAAAAAGCCCTTTCTGTGCATAGTAATGTATTTTAGTATGATTTTTGTTGGTTTTAACTTGGTTGATAAAACGTTCGCCTTGACTGTTAAACAGTTTGCCTGACAACAAGTTTGGTGACCGGTGTGATTCTGTTTTGTTATTGGAATTGTTTTTTAGTGCCTGTTGAACTTGGTCAAAAAGTTCTTTTGAGATAATTGCGTCTTGTTCGCCCTTGGCAAAGGCGTTTGCCTTTTTATGTGCGATTTGACCGATATAAGTCATATCACGCAACAAGCGGTGCATTCCCATCAGGGATATTTTATTACCACCTTTTTGATTACCTTTTTTGGAAATCCATTTCTTGGAATATATACCCTGCGCTTCGGCATATTGAACCAAGCGTTTTACAGATTGTAACTCCAAATACTTTTCAAACAGTTGTTTTACTTGTCGTGCTTCTGCCTCGTTTACAACTAACTTTTTGTCTTTGGTATCATACCCAAGTGGTGGATTACCGCCCATCCATAAGCCCTTGGCTTTACTAGCGCGTATTTTATCGCGTACTCGTTCACTGGCAACTTCACGCTCAAACTGTGCAAATGATAATAACATATTCAATGTTAATTTACCCATAGAAGTACTGGTATCAAATGCTTGGGTAATGGATACAAAGTTGCAGCCGTATTTATCAAAATACTTCATCATATTATGAAAGTCCAAGATAGAACGGGATAATCGGTCAACCTTGTACACAACAACCGTGTTTATCAACCTTTTGGAAATATCGTCCAACATTTGCTTTAATGCAGGCCGTTCCATAGTTCCACCAGAAATCGCCGCATCGGTATAAGTACGAACATATTCCCAGTTATTAAAAGCTTGGGACGCAATGTATGCTTTACAAGATTCTTCCTGATTTAACAGGGAATTAAACTCTTGTTCCAATCCATGTTCAGTTGACTTACGGACATAAACAGCACATTTAATCACCGGCATTTTTTGCACCTTTTTTGTTGTTGCAATTACTGCTTACAAAGTGCAGAAAGTCAAGATATAAAACTTGTTTTTCAAGAGCTTATGTTCTATATTCTGAAAGTGCCTGATAAGTGTCGTACACAGGATACATCCAAATACGCTAGTATACATTTGGAAGTAGTCCATAAGCTGATGATACGCCAACAGGTGTTTGCAGATTTGTTAGTAAATAAGCTGTAATGCTTATCTTGACAACAGAAAAAAGTCTTTTTATAATAATTCAGCATAAAATAATATATTACAAAGGTTTTATGCTATGTCAGAAGTTCTTTCTCAACATATGTTTGAACAACTACAAAAAGACAACTTGTCTGTCTTGTATGATAAATGTTATTCCGAAAGTGTTTTACAGTGTTTGGCAGAAAAGCTTATAAATGATTCTGCAAACAAATACATGTTATTATTTCTAGAGTATATGACAAATTACCAATTTGACGAAAATCTGGATTGGAATGTTGGCAGTATTGTCCAACATTTTGATGTGTCTACAATTGTAAGTGGGTTAAAAAATATTTCTGAAAGAAAACGTGCATATTTATACGAATCTAAAGGTTTAGTTTGGGCTTTTGGTGAAAAAAATACAAAAGATCAAACTATAGTTGATTTCTTGTACGAGGTTTTGAATTACGCAAAAAGTTCAGAGTCTTGGTGGATGTCTGCTTTTGCATTAGAAAAATTAACTGGGAAAAGTTCAATTAACAATCTGAAACGTAGCTTAAAAGGTCGTAAGGTTTGTGGTCTGGAAGATAGTTTGAAGCATATTGAAGATAAAAGAAATATAATATCTATTCTATTAAATGCGACTAATATTGATATCAAGGAAAAGATTTTTCCTAGTTTGAAGAAATATTTCTTGGAATCAAATGAAAAAAATATCTTGAAAAATACAATGTGGCTTATTGGACATTTGCGTTTATTTGATAATGAAATTATACAGCATATAAAACGTATAATAGAAACATCGACTGATTATGAAATAATTTATACTGCCTACACGGTTGCATCTAAAGATCCAAGAGGCAGTTTTGAAGATAATTTTATTGCCGGGTTAAAAAGCAAAGATCCTCTTATTCGTAAGATGTCATTACGTGGTTTGTCCAAGATAAATGCGCGTAGAAATATAAGTATAATAGAAGATTTGTTGGACGAAGAAAACAATCAACAGGTTATAAGTGAGGCTACTGATACTTTATCCCGTATAAAAAATGAACAAATACGTTCGGAACGTAAGATTCTTTCCAGATGTCGCGTAAATGAGAATGGACTGATTGCCGATGATACTGATAAATGGTATGCAGACCCTAGCGTTTATAATATTTTTTCAGAGGCGGAAGATATCGAGAGCGTATGTTTTGATTTAGTATTAAGAAAAATCAAGAAAATGGGATTAAAAATTGTAAATCCTGTTGATTTGGCGACAGGAACGGGCAAGACATTTAGGCATATTCTGAAAAGAATACCTTATGAAGGCACATTGTATGGCGTTGACTTTAGTGCCGATATGTTAGCTTATTTAGAACGAATTATAAACCGGCAAAAATTGTATGTTAATGACATAAAGTTGGAACAAAATTCGATCAAGGATTTTGTTTTGGGTAAGCCATCATCTTTTATAATCAGTTCTTTTGGATTCCCTTCACGGATATTTAATAAAGAGACTTGTTTAGATGAATTAAAATCAGTTTACAGAAATCTATCCGATGATGGTATTTTTGTTACAATCGGTTGGGATGAAACGTTCAAGGATGAACTTAATGAAATGTGGTATCGGTATATTCCAGATAGTATTGTTGCAAATTCGTTTAACGAATGGTGTGATAAACGGTCTGCAAAGATTCACAGCCCTAGAAATTGCTGCCTGACATGGTATAAAACCAATATCAAAGTTCCGTTGATGTTTGCAAACTTGGAAGAATCTGTAAATGTTATGGGGCATTTGTTTGGACGCGATGCAGCGAATGCAGTTATGAAAGAACACAGGACTTTTTGGTGGATGAAAATGGGTGTAACCATCGATACTAAAGAATCTTTGAAAAAAGCGATAGAAAAAATGGAGAGTTATAAATGAAAGAAATTGAAATCTTAGTTCAGGTTTTTGCAGACGAAGAAGATGTTTTGCATAAATTATCTGAATTTGAATTCTTGGGTGATAAACGAACGATTGATACATACTATTATGACCCATTACGCCCGGATTTACAACCTGACGCAAACGGTCGCCTGTACGCATGTTGTCGCACACGACAAAAGGACGGTGTAAATTATATCACATATAAAAAGGACCATTTTGACGGCGATACATGGTTGTATTCGGATGAGGCAGAAACAACAGTCGCAGACATGTCGACATTGTGTGAAGTTATGCATGCGTTGGGGCTGCGTGAATTGATTAAAATAGATAATCTAAAGCGTACATATCGTTCGGGCGATTATACAATTGAATTTGAAACTGTGGCGGACTTGGGAATGTTTTTAGAGGTGGAATATTGCACCGCAGATGACGTAGATACGGTGCAGATAAAATCACAGATTCAATCCTTTATTGATAATTTGGGCTTGTCAGTATCGCCAGAATTGAATGCAGGTAAACCAGAACTGATGCTACGTAAGAAAAAACAGCAATAGTGAATAGACAGCGCATTTAGTCACCGGCATTTACTTTTCTTTTATCCAGTTCAAAAAAGTGTGGTCCAGATGTCTTGGCACCACAGATATCAGACGCAATTGCGGATAATGAACGATACTGTTTCCCGTTATATAAAAACGTGTTGTCATAATTGACCAGAACCTTGTGTTCTATATTCCGAAAGTGTCTGATAATGGTTGTCCCAGGCGCAATATTATACCTATGCTTTAATACGCGGTTTACGCATTCGGCAGGATTGTCTTTATACTTTTTGATTTTCTTGATGAACTTTGGCTCAATACGCAAGTTTAATCGTTCGCATTGAATATAGTACCACAGCGCCCGCATTTGCCGTTTGAATGGATGCGGACTATATTTTGCCCAAAGTGCCGCCCGTTCTGAAAACGGCATCGCCCGCAGCGCATCCAGTGTCGTTGGTAGTTCGATTTTTGCCATAAACGCCTCCATCTAAGGTTGTGCAATGAATGCTTACAAAGGCGTCTAAGTCAAGTGAAAGAAAATTGAAAAGCGTTTTTTATGTCTTTTCAATAAATTACGGCGGATCTTAATTAATCGCGTGGCGATTTTCATTATATAGTGCGCGGACAGTATTTTTGCCGTTTCGCGCACATAACCCAAAACCAAAGGAGTAATTCTATGGGTATGAAAATCGAAACCATGGAGCTAAACCAAATACGCGCCTATGCGAAAAACGCAAAAAATCATCCGGAGGGTCAAGTGCAGCAAATTGCGGCATCTATTCGGCAGTTTGGATTCAATAATCCGATACTGGTGGATGAGAATCTGGAAATCATCGCCGGACACGGTCGTATGGCCGCGGCCCAAGTTTTAGGACTGGATACAGTGCCGGTTATACGATTGTCGCATTTGTCAGGAGCACAAAAGCGTGCATATCGCCTGGCCGATAATAAAATTGCCGAAAACGGTGGTTGGAATGCTGAGTTTTTACGTCTGGAAATATCTGAACTGGAACAAATCTGTGGCGATTTGGATATGTCCGTTACGGGATTTACGGATGTTGAACTGGATGTTCTGGCAACGGGTGATAAACAGACCGCAGACCCCAAGGCGAATAATGTGCCGTATATTCCCGAAAATGAAATCGTAACGCGGCTTGGGGACGTATGGTGCATTGGTAACCACCGGATTGTGTGTGGCAATAGTCCGGATGCGGCAACATTTGAAACACTGCTTGGCACGCGTCAAGCGGACATGGTTCTGCAAGATCCGCCATACAACGTCAAAATATCAAGACATGTATGTGGCTCAGGCAATGTTCATCATAAAGAGTTCCAAATGGCATCGGGCGAGATGAGTACAGATGAGTTTACGCAATTTTTGCACAAAAATTTTGAACTGTGTGCTAAATATTCCCGGCCTGGGGCATTGCAGTACAATTTCATGGATTGGCGCCATATGGGCGAAATATTGGCTGCCGGACATGAGGCATTCACCGAAATGATAAACATGTGCGTGTGGTGTAAATCTTCGGGGGGTATGGGCAGTTTGTATCGCAGCCAGCATGAACTCTGCTTTATTTTCAAAAACGGTAAAGAGTCGCACATTAACAATGTCCATCTGGGTAAAAACGGTCGCTATCGCACAAATGTTTGGCAGTATGCAGGCGTAAATGCGTTTGGACGGCACAAGGATGATATCCGAATGCATCCAACAGTAAAACCTGTTGAAATGCTGAAAGATGCGATATTGGATGTCACAAAACGTGGCGATATTGTGTTAGACACCTTTCTGGGGTCGGGCAGCACATTGATTGCCGCACATCAGTCCAAACGAGTCTGTTATGGGATTGAACTGGAACCACTGTATGTAGATACAACTATCCGACGATTTTTAGAGTTGTTTCATATTGATGCCATACATCAAGCATCCGGTAAAACATATTCTGAATTATTAACCGCGAAACGAGAGGTGGCCTAATGTCAGATTATGAAATGGGATATATGAAACCACCTAAATCAGGACAATTTAAGCCTGGCCAATCTGGCAACCCAAAGGGGCGGCCAAGTGGCAGTAAAAACATATACAAATTACTGGACGACATTGTGACTGAAAAGATTCAGATGACTAAAAATGGCAAGCCAGTAAGGATAAGTAAAAAACAGGCCATGTTGTTTCAGGCGGTCAACAAAGCAGTACAAGGCGACTTGAAAGCTTTTCAGACGTTGTTGCCTGTGATGGCAGAAGCCGATAATAATAAAAAACCAGATTTACAGATTTGGAATAAATCTTGGTGTATTAACATAGAATGTAAAATTGCTGATAATTGGACTCTAAAAGACCTGAAAAACTCAATAGATGAACAACTTATTGAGCGTTATTTAAAGCATCCTAAATATCAACATGGCGTTTTCTTGTTGGCGCGTATTCAGCGTGATAATTGGAGTAGATTAAATTTTGATAAATTGATTGCAGAATTACAGAGATATGCTAATTCAGCTAGAGCTAGGACAAGATATGGCCATATTAAAGATATAAAAGTGATAGGGATTGATTATGTGATAAAGGATAAATGATATGAAGAAGTATCCAATTGAGTTTTTAAAGACGCCTGCCGGGGAATTGCAACTTCTTCGAGATTTTTTCCCGGAGCCTATGCCTAAGTTTGATGATTCTACAGATACATTTGAATATACAAAATGGCATTTGTATGATCGGGTGTGTGATGGTATTAAATCATTCTTAGTGCTATTGGACAAAAAGCAAATCTACGATGCTTTTATTATTGCTGGACATGTCATGGAAACCTGTGCAATGTTAAGCTATATTAAAGACGGAAAAACGGAGGAAGAACGACTAAATAATTATCATAAATATGCTGCTCGTGCTTTTGCAGGAATAATGTTAGAAACTTTAAAAACAAGCGACAATTTAGAAAAGGATACCGCTTGGAACGCATACGCTGCAATGTTAAAATTATTTTATCCTGTTGGAATTAATATTATTAAGGATTCCAAAAATCCGAAACAAAAACATGAAAATATTATAAAACAGATAAATTGCCGGCTGGGTGCTAATGCAGAAAAAATCAAACTTATAGAAAAAACTATGAACATCCAAATATAGAAGAATATGTGCGAACTTTTTCAAAAAATATGGATGACGTTGATGAGCAAAGGTTTGAACGATTTTATCTTAAATATTGTGATTTTAAACACACAAATGTATTGGCATGCCTAGAAAGACAAATATTCGATTTTCAGATAGAAAGGGTTATTACTGTGTTAGTGATTATCGTTACTTATCTAAGTATGGCAAAATTGGAGCCGTATGTACATCCAAGTGGTATTTAGTGCCAGATTCCTCCGTGTCTTTAGAATGGGGTTGGGATAAATAATTTTGCTTTTACAAGTGTACAATCTCGATATCTGGGAATTGGGACATAATATATTCCGCAGCGAGGCGGCGGTGGCATTGCAGGGCGGACTTTTCCATGCATAACAGGCAGATGCGGTCAATGTCGTCGGGCGTCAATCCGGTGGTTGGGTGGCGCGTGGTCAGCAATTCACGATACATACGCTCATAATCGGGCCAGGTGATTTTGCCGTTTTTATATCCAGCCAGTATTTCCGCCGTTGGTGCAAATTCGGGGTGATGTTCATAACGCGTGCCCAGCATTGCGACCAGTTTTTCGCCACTGTAAAATGGCACATAGGTACTGGCGCGCCACAGACGCACATCCCATACGGTATGGATGCGCACCGCATTCAGAACATCCATAAATGCGTCCGGGCTCTTGCCGCTAAAACCGATTGTAAATATCTTTGCCATATCAATACAAAAATAGCCCGTTTAACATCAAATAGCAATGATTTTCCTGCATCAGAAACTTTCGTGCCAATCCTATACGACAATGGGCATATTGACTAGCCACAACAGCATTATTTAGGGCCACGACACCTTTATCTTGTTCAAATATGTCGCGCAAATATTTGCAACTAACCTTTAATTCATAGGTTTGGTTTGAAAAATCCGTAATACGTGCGCGCAATTTACCATCTTCTGTAAAGAATTCGATATTGTGTGCCGGTATCAATATTGCCCCCAGTGACGGGCACTTGGTTTTCTGCGTGACATAGGCATTTTCTTTGACGTGATGATGAAATATGCTTTGAATATCCTTTGACAGGCTTTCTTTCAGTGTGTTTGCTAATTCTTTGTCCGGTTCAAATTCTCGCAAGACTTCGATAGAATCAATATCTATATTCACATCTTCAGTCCTGTGCGGGTAATCACGAGGTTCTTTGAATTCTTCATTATCAACCAGTATTTCGCAATATGTGGTCGGAATCTGACTGGCATCCCAGTATCCGCCGTCCAACATCAGGCGTTTCATACGTTTTTCATAGGTGTCAAATCCGGCAATACAAAATTTTTCTTTCATACATGTTATGTCAGAGATAATGATATTCGCTTTTTTCATGTAATTCCTTTTGGGTAATAAAAATCCCCACCGAGAACGGCGGGGCAAATAAAAAAAACGGCGATAACATCGCCTGCTCAAATCGTTGAGTATTATATCAAAAATGTGCTAAAAAATCAATAAAAAAGATAATTTGCGAAATAAATTCCCTGTTATTTGTTTAGGGAATATTTGGCGAGAACTGGGGAATGCACATCCTGCGCGTGGAGCAAAAGTGGTTTTTGTTCAAAAATGGCGAGAATTTCCCTGTAAATTCCCTGTTGTATGTAATAAACCGTAGAATCTTGCCACACCGCCAGTAATAAATAAATCCCCACAAAATTCTTGTGGGGGTTATTTTTGCCCCGCTTTCCGGAACTTTTTTAATCTTGTATTACCACTGTATGTCTTATCGTACCTTAAATATCCCATTTTCCGCATGCTAGCATACTTTGTGAAAAACTGCGATGCCAGTTTATATTGATTTTTATGCGTATTTATGGTATAATTGTGGGCAAAGAACGGACGCGATGCGCCCACTTTTTTTATTTTATCCCGCCCCGCGGGATTTTTTTTGTTTACAAAAAAAAAAGGAAATGAATATGAAACAACCAGGTTTTTTGGCAAAATTAATAACATCACCAGCGTATGCAAACAAACACAGCGATGAATTCGCGCGCGCAAACAAGTATATGAATTTATTATATCCCGGCAAAATTAATTTTGATACATCGGGCAATATGATTCAACCACAGTATGATATGACATTGGAACAATTCCAAACAGCCCAATTTGAATTAGATTCCGATTTTGAAAATGCTAAACAAGAAGCCGAAGACGCAATTCAAACAGAATATGGTGAATATTTTGACAATCTGGGAATTGATTTTGATATAGACAATTATGTAATCCAATCCGAAACCATAGCGGTCAAAGTATTATATCCTGCGGGCAACATTATAACACGTAATCTGCTTATATATGATTTAAACATTCCCAACTTTGCAAAACAACCAAAAATATGGCGATGGCACAGCGAAGGGACCGATGGTACGTGCGATGAATGTGCCGCACTGGACGAAACAGTGTTTT
>CASETE010000019.1 GCA_949290785.1 uncultured Pseudomonadota bacterium | reverse complement strand
TTGCTACTTTATGTAGAATACTAACATAGTGAAGTTTCAAAAAGTATTTTTATGGCTGTTATTTTTATGGCACGCATTTATTATGTTTGCGTGTTGTAAAGATTATTATGACAATATCATAAATAAATGTAGTTCGTGGGGGCCACTTGGAAAATGTCCATGGGGGGCGGAGTCTATGGGACTGGCATGGATAAATCCAGAAATAAATACATATTTTTTGATTGCGTCCTTTGTTGAATCTATGGTTGTTTTTTTGTGTGGGCTGTATTTTATAAAACATAAGCAATATAAGATGGCAGAATTTATACTGTTACTACCAGTTATAATCGGCTTTTTCGTGACAGTTTTTCAGATGATAATAACACATTGAAGCGTATAATAACTTGTGCATTATCTTAAATCAAAAATGTTTTTGCAATCTGGAATAGCTCATTAATTTTTACAGAAGTTGTTCCAGACAAAATTTCATTTATTTTATTCGGATTCATAATCCAAAGGTAAAAGTTTTTTTGAAATACCAGAAAAATCCCTATTTTTTTGTAAAATTTATGGAATTTGTTATAATCATCATAAACATAATAACAAGGAAAACACTATGCCCATTAATTTGCTGAACGACAAAGAACTTAACGATTATCTTATTGAACTGGTTTGGGGCGAACCCGGCATGCCACAAATATTGAATGGTAATTCACAAGAAAATTTAAAAGATGCGAAATATATAGAGCAAAATAAAGATACCATAGTACGTTCTATATTGACCCAATATATGAAGCACAGAATAAGGGCTATTTAACAGAAAATGCGAAACAGTCATTTTTAAATCACGTTTTAATGCGGCCTGGATTGCCAGAATGGGCTGTTAATGCGATAAACGGCGGTCAGCCAGTATATGAATTTGAAGCAAGCAAGATGACGACCAAGATGCGTTATAATCTGACGACTATAAGGGATTTTTTATATTCTGTGGCGGAAAGTTACGTGGACAAGACGGTCATAGCAATCAAATTTCCAACAGAAAGAGTAGCCCTAAGTTATGCAAAATATCTGCCAGCGGCGTTGGATTTTAGTAACACGAAAGAAGTGGACTTGCGTTATACTGATTTATCTGGTGTCAAAGAAATCAAATGGCCAATTAATGTTTGTCATATTCTACAAGAAGATGTAAAAAAAATGCCGCCGCATATCCGGAAGTCTTATGAATTATGGCGTGCAAACAAACGTATGAACAAACAGTTAAAAACAAACAACAATGTAAATAAAATTAAGCAAAATCTTACGCATGGTATGGGTAAGGCTCGGGACTAATTTATGATAGATGGGCGGCAATTAATCGCTCTATGATGTTAATGTTATTGCAAAAAATCTTTTTTTAAATACACTAAGGAAAAAGGAGAAATTATGCAAGACTTAACGTTTGACGGGAATTTCGGAAAGTTTAATGTTCGGGCTGCGGTACTTGTTGAATATAACGACAGATTGCTTACGCAAAACGAAGGTGATAAGTATTGGCTGATTGGTGGCAGGGTGCATTGTGGCGAAGATTCTAAACAGGCCATTATGCGTGAAATTTCCGAAGAATTGTGCTATACTTTGTCAGACAAAGACAAATTAAGTTTAAACTTTATTTGTGAAAATTTCTTTATGTGGGACACTGTACCTTGTCATGAAATATTATTTATATATAGATTGATTTTGTCAGATGATTCTGAATTAATCAAAAAAGATAATTTTAAATGCGGCGATAATAAGCGATTTAATGAAAAATGGGTGGATTTTGATAAATTAGCAGACTCTTCAATAGTTCCGCGTTTTATACCTGAATATATTCGTCACCGCGAATTTAAACATTGTACGATTAGAAATGCAAAAATAGTCAAATAAGTTAAGCGATAAATATAATTTATAAGATTTGTATTTGCGTACATTAAGGTTATTAGATATAATGTAAGTTATGAAAAATATAATTCTTGGTTTAGGTGCTTTGTTGTTTGGCTTGTCAGCGTGTTCACAAAAATGTGATTATTGTGGTGTATGGAATTACGAGAAATATGAATATGCGGGGCGTATAACAACAAATTGTGCGGAAACATCAAAACTTTTTGTAAATTCAAGTATTTATTTAGATAAAGATGTCGTCTCTGTTACATATAATATTGATAACGCCCAGGTAAGAATAGAAAATCCTGAAATAGAGTTATTGCCTGCCAATGAGAATAATCTTTATGCAATTGTAATAAAACAAGATGGTATAGAAAAAGAAAAATTTTATTTTATATCGCCGGATGTTTTGTACATATCACGTGATGGGTGTAATTTTTACTTTACGCGCTAAGATGCGATGCTAAATTAAGGTTTTATATTGAAAAAATATTAAAAACATTTCGTTTGGTATATTTATATTTTTCTGTATGGAGATGCTCTGGATAATAAAAAGTTCTTGTACGAAGTTATAAATTAAACGACAAAATAGTTATCAGATTTAATTTTGGTTATACCGGCGTTATGCTAGTTGTTAAAGGTAAGCGCTTTTTTTTTGAATTGCGTGCATTATTTTGTTGTACAAATTAAATTATTTGTGTTATATCATAATAAACGAAGTTGTTAATAAAAGGAATATGTATGTCAATAAAATCGGGGCAGAACTCTGAAATCAATAATCACATTGGTGTAAACAATGTAAATTACAAGATGATGTCTTTGAATAACCCAAGTTTATCAAAATATGTTTGTGTAGACGGCGCGAATAAACTGGTAAATTTAAGGGAAGAGTCTGAAATACTAGATTTGGGCAATGAAAAAGAAGTTTGTTTCCAAGGGGCAGATTTTTCAAATATTAGTAATCTAAAGGGTACGTATTATCGTTTGGATTGTAGTTATGCGGTTAATTTGCATGGCGCGTTAGATTTAAGCGATACAAAAAGGTTTTATTTTATAGGGGCTGACTTGTCTAAAATAGATGAAATAAAATGGTCAAAAAATAGGTTCATTATGTACGGCGGGAAAAATTTGAATATCGGTATAGATTTAAGTAATACAAAAAGTGCTTGTTTTGTAGGTACCGATTTATCAAAAACAAAGGGTATCAAATGGCCGATTGAATCCGTTGCTTTGTTTGATATGTCTTTGCCAAATAATTTAGAATGGGGACGTTTGAAAAGCGTCACTTTAAGGTGGATTGATATGTCTGGTATGTGTATTACAGAATTGCCGGCCGAGAAATTTGAAATGGGGGCGGTCAAAAATCTGTCTGGAATATTGGACTTAAGCGGAACGAAAAACGCCTTGATTATTGATACGGATTTATCAAACGTCAGCAAGATAAAAGGTTCGTCGGAATACTTCTCATTAATTGGGAAAAGCAATTCTGTTGCCGAAAAAAGAAACAGAAATATTTTTAAGAAAAACAAAAAAAGAACGGTTCTGGATTTAGGTAATACAAAAAAAGCCGTTATTAATAACGCAGACTTGGCACAATTTAGAAAGATAAAATGGCCAAAAGATGAGTGCGTCATAGGTAACGATTGCGTTTGGTCGCCGCGTATGCGCCGTTCTTATAATAAATGGAACAAAAAGCGCCAGCAAAATGAACCTGCAGGAAATTTAAAAACGGCATTAATTATGAAGTATCAGACTTTGTGCAAAATGATGCTTAAGTCTCGCTAGGCGTTGTATTATTTATCGACTGATATAGATTTACGTTGATTCATAGAGTTAAGTTTTATGTTCAACCGTAGGTTGTATAAATAGTCGCAGACATAACCTTTGTACAAGGGGGGCATTTGATGAATTATGCAGTTATCTTAGCGGGCGGCATAGGAACACGTTTTAGTTACACGCAACCGAAACAATTCGTTCGCTTCGCCGGAAGAACATTGATAGGTCACGTATTACATACTTTTGATAAGTCTATGTATATAAATAAAATAATCATAGTCATAGCACCCGAGTGTAAAGATTTCTTGGATAACATTTTGCTGAATGAACACTTTAACAAAATATATAAGGTTGTGATTGGCGGTAAAAGTCGCCAAGAAAGTTCGCGTTTGGGTATTGCTGCAATAGACGAACAAAACGCTAATGTTTTTATTCACGATGTTTCAAGACCTTTGGTTTCGCAAAAAATTATTGAACGTTGCGCATTGAACTTGAAAATGCACAAGGCGGTTGTTCCTGTCGTGCCTGCAACAGACACGTTGATACAAACAGACGACAACAAAAGCGTATTATCGGTGGTTGATAGAAAGCATATATATCAAACCCAAACGCCGCAATGTTTTAGTTTAGACGTAATAAAAAGGGCTTTTGAACTGTCGGGGCAAGACGTTGGTTTTACCGATGAATGCTCTATGATATTAAAACATAAATTGTGTGAAGTGCATATGATACAGGGCGACAGAACGAATATAAAGGTAACGTTCCCCGAAGACATATATGTAGCAAATGCGTTATATAATATGAATGCACGACAACGATAAACGCGCATAAACATGCGGGCCTGTATTCGTATTGATTTTTTACCTGTTTTATGGTATAATATAATTTAACACAGCGACATGATTGTCGCATTTTTTTTACCCTATTTATATAGGGTTTTTATATGGGATGAATTGCTATGAATGACGACATAAATTTTGAAAAAGCGTATCAAAACTTAAAGATAAACGAGGGCGGTTATACCAACGGGCAAAATCAAATTAAAGACGAAGAAACTAATATGGGGATAACTCAAACTACATTGAATATGTATAAATTAAAGTACTCGCGATTTGATATGTCGTGCAGTGTAAAAGACTTGACGCCAAGCCAGGCTCGCGAGATATACAAGACAGAATACTGGGATAATACGCATATACCAGAAATTAATAATGAAAGGATTCGCAACGCAGTATTTGATATGTATGTTATGGGTCCTGTTGGTGCCGGCAAAACTATTCAACGCGCATTAAATATTTACACAGGGGCGCGTTTGTCTGTTGACGGTATTATCGGGGCCAAGACGTTATCGGTATTGAATTCTATACCCGTGCAAGATACGGACGATTTTATGAAAATTTTAAAACAGCAACGTATAGAAATTTTAAAATCAATGCCAAACTGGCCAACCGCTAAGAACGGTTGGCAAGCGCGCACCAATCGGTATTAGGCTTATTTTTTCAATACGAAGTTTACCATTTTATTCGGTACAACGATTGTTTTTATAATATCGCCGGTTATATACTTGGTTACTTTTGGTTGGGCTTGTGCGATTAATTCTGCCTCGCTGCTGTTGGCAGGAACGGTCATTTCAGCCCTTCTTTTTCCGTTAACAGATATCACAACGGTAATTTCAGATGTGACCAATTTACTTTCGTCGCATACTGGCCAAGGTTCAAAGACCAACATATCTTTGTGGCCCATTTTTTCCCACATTTCTTCGGCCAGATGCGGTGCAAAAGGATTTATAACTTTTATCAATGTTTCGTATGCTTGTTTAGGCATATTGTTTGCAAAGTTATTGATAAATTCCATCATTGCACTGATTGCTGTATTGAATTGCATATTATTAATACGGTCTGTTACCTTTTT
The DNA here is from genome assembly GCA_949290785.1 of uncultured Pseudomonadota bacterium. Lineage (GTDB taxonomy): Bacteria > Pseudomonadota > Alphaproteobacteria > Rs-D84 > Rs-D84 > Enterousia. The sequence goes on along the minus strand of CASETE010000019.1, from coordinate 20,218 downwards.
AATCAAAGTATTGACCAAGTATTCTTGCTTTTCATCAAGCGTTTCGTCTGTCAAATTATCCGCAAAAGATTCAACACGTTTCAAAAAGCGGTCAACGCCGATTAGTGTACTGTCTGACCAGTTGGCGTTTTGACCCCACGGGGCTAAAAACAATATGGTCATACGGCAGGCGTCTGCGCCATGTACCTCAACCACATCTGCGCTGGGGACGGTGTTGCCCAAAGACTTTGACATTTTTCTGCCGTCTGCGCCCATTATTAACCCTTGGGTTGTACGTCTTTTATAAGGTTCCACGCCAGGTACCAGTTTCAAGTCAGATAATACCTTGTACCAGAACCTAGAATACAGCAAGTGACGCGTATTGTGTTCGTTTCCGCCGTTATAGTGGTCAACAGGCATCCATTTATCTAGTTGTTCGCGGCTGCAAAATTCTTTATCGTTTTTAGGGTCCAGATATCGCATATAGTACCAACTGGAACCTGCCCATTGTGGCATGGTGTCTGTTTCACGTTTTGCAGGTGCACCGCATTTTGGGCATGTCGTGTTAATCCAATCTGTTGCGCGTGCCAGCGGTGATTCGCCTTCTTCTGTTGGGCGATAGTCTTTTATGTATGGCTGCAAGACGGGCAATTGTTCGTCTGGTACAGGTACCCATCCGCATTTTTCGCAATATACCAAAGGTATGGGTTCGCCCCAATACATTTGTCTTGAAAACGGCCAATCGCGCAATTTATATTGTTTAGAAGGACGAACGATTCCCTTTTCTTTTCCGACCTCTAGTATTTTATTTATTGCGTCTTCTTTGTTTAAACCGTTTAAAAATTCTGAATTTATGTGTTCGCCATCGCCCTCGTACGCCTTGTCGGAGATATCACCGCCTGCAATGACAGGGACTATATCCAGCCCGAACTTTTTCGCAAAGTCGTAATCGCGTTGGTCGTGTGCGGGTACCGCCATAATCGCCCCCAGACCATAGTCCGCTAACACATAGTCAGATATAAACAGAGGAATTTCTTTGTTTGTAAATGGGTTAACTGCGGTTACGCCATCCAGCCTTATTCCTGTTTTTTCTTTTGTGTTATCTGTGCGGTCTATTTCAGATTTTGCGCGTGCGCTTTTTATATAATCTGATACGACGTCGGCGTTTTTGATTTTATTTTCCTTCAACCATTTTGCAACCAGTTCATGTTCCGGTGCAATTACACAAAAAGTAACCCCGAATATAGTGTCTGGTCGCGTGGTATAAACCGGCATTTTATCGTCGCCAACACAAAAATCTATTTCCGCACCATAAGAACGTCCAATCCAATTTATTTGTTGCGTTTTTATATGTTCTGGATAGTCAACCAAAGATAAATCTTCAATCAGTCTATCCGCGTATTTTTTCATTGCCAAGTTCCACTGCAATTTCATTTTTTTCTCAACAGGTCCATGACAACGTTCGCAACAGCCGTCTTCCAGTTCTTCGTTTGTAAGTGTTGTGCGGCAATTAGGGCACCAATTCATAGGCATTTGCGATTTATATGCCAGTCCCATTTTAAAGAACTGGATAAATTGCCATTGTGTCCATTTGATGAATTCCGGGTCGGATGTCGCCAGCGTTGATTCTGGATTAAAAGACAGCCCCATTATGCTGATGTCTTTTGCAAAAATTTTAATCAGTTTTGCAACGGATTCGCTGGGATGCATGCCCCATTTAGTCGCATACTTTTCCGAAGAAATTCCCATAGCATCGTATCCTATGGGAAACAGAACGTCAAAACCTTGCATACGGCGAAAGCGCGCCATAACGTCCATACCAGTATAAGGCAACATATGACCAACGTGTAATCCGCTGCCCGATGGAAAGGGAAATTCTATTAGGTTATAGAACTTTGGTTTTTTACCGTCGTTTTTTGGTACGAAACATTTATTTTCTTGCCATCTTTTTTGCCATTTTTCTTCGCGCATTTTCGTTTGATTTTCTGACATGCTTTGATATCCTGTGGTTAGATTTAGTAAAATAATATCAATTATTTTATTTAAAAATTTATAAAAATCAATGATTTTACAAGGAAAAATATAAATGAAAAAGATGAAACCCGACATGAAAGAACTAAGACGAAAATTAGCGGTTGCATCGCCGTATGTTATAATGGGAATCATTTTTATCTTTTTAATGAAAGACGGTTTGACCAACACGGATCAGCGTTCAGTTTTACTTGATGCGGTTATGGCGAATACGATTATTGCATTGATTGGAATTGTGTATATAAAACAAAACAATAAAAATAGATAACAATAACCGTATTATTTCGTTTGACATAACTTTGTAAAAGTAGGATAGTTTTCTTATGTTAACTAAGGAGAAAACTATGAAAAAAAGTTTAGCAGTATTTACAATTTTAACAATGTCTGCGACGGGTGCTTTTGCGGCTGATATAACGCCGTATGTTGGTTTGGGGTTACTTGTTGACAAGGCGGGCACATCGGCCAAGCGCATTGGTTTGGATGTAACGCACACTCCAATTTTTGTTGAAGGTGCCGGCGGTGATATGGATTTTGATGCCGCAATTGCGGGTGAGTTTACGGCTGGTATAAAATACGGACATTTACGTGGGGAATTTGAATATGCCCTGCGCAGCGCGTCCGAAGATGATTATGAATTATTTGAAGGTGATGTATCAAAGATTGGTTTTGGTACGCCCGGAACATTGGCAGAAATAGAAACGTCTACGTCTGTAAAGCATAATTCATATATGTTCAATTTGTATTATGATTTTGATTTAGAAAACTCTAAGTGGCAACCTTATGTTGGTGCGGGCGTTGGCTTGGGAACTTATAAACAACATGCGTCGGTGGATTTAGAGTTTGAAAATGACTTGGTGCCAGACATAAATCTGTACGAAGTCAATAACGACAAAAAAGAATTTGAATGGCAGTTAGCAGTCGGTACAACATATGTGTTTACAGAAGACTGGGCCGCTGATATCGCATATCGCTTTAATTCTTCAACAGTCAGCGACGAATTTGTTTATTCGCACGAGGTAAAGTTAGGATTGCGTTATTCGTTCTAAGTAATAAAACAACCGCCGATAAGGCGGTTTTTTTATTAAAGTAAATATTAAATTGTTTTTTATTCGCGCCAAATTACAGATTCAAACGAATTGTTTATTTGGTTGCGCAAATTTTCATCGTCAAAATATTGATTCCTTTCGTTAATAGTTGTTGTGTGTGTTTCATCTTCAAAGTGTGGTATATATTTTTGTATGGCGATTTTTTTTACACCACGTGTATGCAGGTCATTGGCGATTTCTAACAAATCCAGTTTTGTTATATGACGTGGGTCACATGTTATCCGGACTTCAAAATCTTTACCCGTATCCAACCATATGTTTAGACTTTTTATCATATGGTCGTGTGCGATATTTTGCCCGACCAGTTCGGGATACTTATTTCGCGTTGCCTTGTAATCTAAGCCGATCCAGTCAACCGTATCAGATGCACGTTTTAGTATTTCAGGATAAAAACCGTTGGTATGTAAACCTATTTTAAATCCCAGTTTTTTTACGCGTTGCATATATTCTAATACAGCATCTCCCTGCATTAATGCTTCGCCGCCTGAAAAAACAACCGCTTCTAATTTGCCAACCCTTTCTTTCAGCCAATCAAAGACCTTTTCAGGGTCGTATTCGCCGTCACGAACATCTAATAGATGGGGGTTAGAACAATATGCGCAACGCAACGGACAACCGACCAGGAATATAACAGCGGCTAATTTCCCTGGATAGTCTATTGTTGTAAAAGATACTAACCCACCAATCTGAATTTCTTTCATGTTATTAAGCCGCCTTTTTCATCAAATCAGAATGTCTTTGACCTGTTGACAAGCAGTTAGATTCTTTGAATGTTTTTCTTTCACAGAATTCAGAATATTTCCCAATGTTAAAGTTTGATACAGGTCTGATGAACCCCATTGAACGTGAAAATCTTTCGCAAGGTGTTCTTTGTGTTGTTTGTTCCATTTTATTCCTCCCTTAAATTAAATGTTTATTGGTTATTTGTTATTCTGATTTGCTGCAATTTCTGCGTCGCATTTCGGACAAAATTCATAGTTGCCTGCCAGATATCCATGCTTTGGACATATAGAAAATGTCGGTGTCAAAGTCATATAAGGAATCTTGTAGTTTTCAAATATTGTACGAATGATTTTTTCTGCTGCTTCGCCGCTGGATACTGGTTCTCCAAGGTATAGGTGGAACATAGTTCCGCCGGTATATTTACGTTGCAGTTCTTCTTGGTGTTCCAACGCTACGAACGGGTCGTCTGTAAAGTTAACGGGCAACTGCGTAGAATTTGTATAATAAGGGGCTTCTTTTGTGCCGGCCGTTATTATGTCTGGGAAGTTCTTTACGTCTGTTTTTGCAAAGCGATAAGAACAACCTTCGGCTGGTGTAGCCTCTAAATTATACAAGTTTCCAGTTTGTTCCTGGAAGTTTGCCAGGTGTTCGCGTATGAAATCCATAATGTCCAGGACAAGTTTCTTACCAAATGGCGTGGCAATGTTTTCTTTGTCGTTTGTAAAGTTTCTGACCATTTCATTTGCGCCGTTTACGCCGATGGTAGAAAAGTGATGGTTCCAATTACCCAAGTAACGACGTGTGAATGGATATAAACCGCGCTCCATATTCTTTGTAATGATGCGACGTTTAATTTCCAAAGAATCGCGCGCCAATTCTAGTAATCTTTTAAGTTCTGCAAACAAACCGTCGCGGTCGCCTTTGTGCGTGTACCCAAGACGAGACAAGTTTATCGTAACAACGCCAATGGAACCGGTCTTTTCGGCGGAACCGAATAACCCGCCACCGCGCTTTAATAACTCGCGTACGTCCAGGCGCAGTCTGCAACACATAGAACGAACGTCGGTCGGGTTCAAGTCAGAATTTAAGAAATTCTGGAAATTTGGAATCCCATATTTTGCCGCCAAGTTAAATAACGGCTTTACATTCGGATGGTCCCATGGGAAATCGTTAGTAATGTTATACGTCGGAATCGGGAAAGTAAATGGACGACCTTGGGCGTCACCTTCGGTCATAACCTCTATAAACGCTTGGTTTATCATGTCCATTTCTTTCTGCAGGTCGCCATAAGTAAAGTTTACTTGTTCGCCGCCGATAAACGGACGTTGCGATTTCAAATCTTCCGGGCACGTCCAGTCAAACGTAAAGTTTATAAACGGCGTTTGTGTTCCCCAACGACATGGTACAGCACAGTTGAATATAAGAGTCTGCATAGAATTTTTAACGTCTTCATAAGACAAGTTATCAATTCTGACGTATGGCGCCAGATAAGTATCAATGGATGAAAATGCCTGTGCGCCAGCAAATTCGTTTTGCAGCGTGCCCAAGAAATTCACCATATGAGAAATCGCCGTCGCCATATGTTTTGCAGGCGAGCATTGTAAAAATCCGGGTACGCCGTTAAAACCTTCGTACAATAATTCGCGTAACGACCAACCGGCACAATAACCCGTCAACCAACCTAAATCATGAATGTGAATAGACGCGTTTTTGTGGGCGTCTGATACTTCTTTCGGATACAGATTCAGCCAATATTCCGCAGTAACGCGTTCGCTGGTACGTAAAATAAGACCGCCGACGGAATAGCCGATGTTTGCGTTTTCTTTTATGCGCCAATTAGAACCGCCAACATAACCTTCTATGATTTCAACGGCGTCAACGTAAGAATCGCGAATTTCGCTGCGCTTTTGGCGATATATTATATAAGCCTCGGCGGTTTTGTATGCCCTGGAATCCATAAGGGTTTCAACAACAATGTCTTGGATGTTTTCTACGTTTGGCGTTTTGCCAAGATATCTGACGTCCAGTTTGTCTAATACGATTTGTGTAACGTTAACAATTTGTTCGTCGTTAATTTCTTTTGTGACGGCAACGGCCTTTTTGATTGCATCAAAAATCTTTTTTGCGTCAAAAGGAACCGTTTCCCCAGAACGCTTTTGAACGGCAGCAATCTTGCTGTTAAGTGTTGGAAAAATCTGCATTTTATTGTCATCAGATACCATAGGCATTTTATAACTCCGATTCTTTTAAAAAACAATATATAGTAGTTATTTTGTGGATTTTATTACAATATATAGTATAGGTATAAAAGTATCAATTTATAAAAATGAAATTTTTTATAATTTTTCGCTTTACTTTTTAAAATGGCGCATTTCCAACGCATAGGAAGATATGCGATTCATTGAATGTTTTCACAAAACCATTTTTTGTGTCAAAAAAATTGCTTTTTTATCGTGTTATATGATTCGGTTTTTATAAAAAACACAAAATATAGTATAAAAAAACGAATCTTAATCAATATATTGACAGAAAGATGCTTTGTGTACCGTTGCCTAGAATTTTGTTAAATAGGTTGTTTTTCCTGTAAAAAACGTTGTATAATTAAGTTGCGTTTAGCAAAAAATGGTTTAAACAAACAAACAAAAGAGTATTATTAAAATGATGAAAAATATATATGACATGTTACAAGATGTCTGTAAAAAAAACAAAAACAGGGTATTTTTTGTCAGACAGAACGAGACTTATGCAGATTTATTAAATGGTGTGAAGCAACGTGCAGTTTTATTGGCGAAAAAGTTCAAAATAAAAAAGGGTGATACCGTTGCTATTTTATCTGGTAATACCCCGGAATTTATTAGGTCTTATTTCGCGATAACGTCACAGGGGGCGCGCGTTTTGATGTTGGACACCGGTCTGTCACAGACGGAACATTTAAACATGATGAAACGCACAAACTGCAAATTGGTTTTGGCACAAAAGAATTATTTCATTGATGGTGGGCCGAAAATGTACGACATTGAAACGCCGGATGAAACAGATGCTAACGATTTCGTACAGGCAGACGTAACGCGCGAAGATATTGCGATGTTGTCGTTTACTTCTGGGTCTACGGGAAATCCAAAGGTCGTTGGTTTAACGCATGACAATATATTGTCTCTGGGGCAGGGGGCTTTATTTTACAAGCCTGTTATTTTACCAGGGTATATTTTTTATGGCTTTTTACCTTTATATCATATTTATGGCGTGGTGATAAATATAGTCGCCCCCTTGGTTCTTGAAGGTAAATTATTATTACAACCTATATTAAATCCGCGCGAATTCATAAATGACTTTAAAAAGTACAAGCCAGAAGTCATTCCTGCAGTTCCGCGTATCTGGGAAGCGTTTTATAAAAAGATTGTACAAACGGCAAAAGAAAAGCATGTTTATACATTTATGCGCATTGTTTTGGCTTTGCGAGGATTTTTGCGCACTGTTGGAATGGGGTGGTTGGTCAGAAAGGTTACAAAGCCCGTTCACGAACTGTTCGGTGGAAATACGAAAGTCTTGGTATCTGCGGGCGCGACGTTGAAACCTTCTGTCAGGAAGTTTTTTGAAAGTTTGGGTTTTGTCGTTGGAGACTGCTATGGTTTAACAGAAACGACGGGGCCTGCAAACTTTAACTTTGCGTTTCGTATGCCGGACGGTTCAATGCATTATGCGGGGCCTTTGCCGGGTAATGAAATAGAAATTCATAACCCAGACAAGCACGGCATCGGGGAAATCTGGGTTCGTGGTAATCTGGTTATGCCGGGATATGTTGATAACGAAGATGCAAATGCTGCCGCCTTTGAAAATGGTTGGTTCAAGACCGGCGACATGGGTAAATTGGATAAATATGGTCGTTTGGTGGTAAAAGGCAGAAAAAAGCAAGTTATCGTTTTGGACAGCGGTAAAAATGTATACCCAGATGAACTGGAAGACTTGTATTTGCAGAACGAAGACATTTTAGCCGCGGCCGTGTTTGAGTATGTCATCAAGGGTAAAACCGTTCCTTTTGCCGTGTTTCAGGTGAAGCCGGGAACAACAGTTGCAAAAGTCGCAATGATGTTAAAAGCGTCAAACTTGAAAATCGCACCGTATAAGTGGGTTAAACACTTTGCCATAACCGAAGAAGAATTACCGCAAACTTCTGCCAAGAAGATAAAGCATTTTGCGGTTCGCGAAATGTTGGACCGTGGCGATTTCGTTCAACATAATCAAAATGAATAAAGTTTATGACTGGTATTTGCATCGCAATCTGGGAATTCCCAGATTGCTTTTTATATTTATTAGTTGACAAATATTATAACAGTGTTATACTATTGAAGTAAGAGGGCTGTTTATGAATAAAACGCAAGAGATGTTTTTTTTATTACGTAGCGTCATAGATTACAAAATACCCGAATTCAAGGGAATGTTTGTCACGAATCATGATGTTGATAAAAAAATATCTGATTTAAACGAAGATATTTCTGTGTTATTACAGTATATAGAACTTAATCGTTATGATAGTAACGATGTAAAAGAAACACGCGCGGAAATTGAAGACATACAAAGGCAGATATCAAATTTGAATGAAGCCAAGGCATTTTACATAACATATAACGCTGTTGTGCGCGGTTGGGACATAGATATATTGCGTGAAAAATATAACGTACTGTCTAAACAACTGGCTGTGTTGCAGCGAAACGTAAATTTATCAGAGAAAAACATGTTATTTAGTAAATATGATGGTCAAGTAACAAAAAGTATGACTGTGTATAAAAACAAGTGTAAAAAAATTTCAGCGCAAATGGCAAAGATTATGAAACAAATAAAAGCGCTGGAAAAATAGAAAAGGTGCGCTTTGGCGCACCTTATTGTTTACATACGGCTATGTACGGCGGAAAAGACTTTTCTGTATCTATTTCTTTATCTCCGCAATCTAAGCAATTAAATTTTCGGTTTTGCGAATGATTTTTATCCAATACGAGTCTTTTACCGCGGATTTCGCTGACGTTTGCGGCATACGAATAACTTGGAAATCCAAAATAAAACGCGCGTGATGTGCCTGTGCATTCTTTTGGGTTACCCGGATAGCATTTAGATGAATTTACTTTTGCAGGGTCAGGTACGCAGACAGAAACGCAGGTTTCAGGGTCTGTCAGCATTATTTCACAGTCTGTACAAGAAGATGATGATACGCGTACAGTAGAACCCAATGCGCCATAAATAGCACCCTGGGTTATGGTGTCGCATTTTTTTACGGTATCGGTATCTGACGGGTTAGCAACGCATTCCCATTCAAGCGTAGTATAATTTAATTTTGCAACCATATTATCTGGGCATACTTTTTCTGGAAAAGGGTTAACGCATTCCCATATATTATCTACGATGACGGCGGTTTGTTGCGACGCGCAAAGTGGTTTTTTTGTTTCGTCCGGAACGCATTCTAGTAATTCAGAATCCCATATCATATCGCCACCGCAGTCTGTCTTTGTATTATATCCTATGCATTGCCAACGACCAAAGCGATATGTTTTGACGGTACCTGTTGGACATAATACATCCGATTGTATTGGGGCGGCGAATTCTGTTTCAGTGTCTGGGATTTCATATTGCGTCAGGTATACCAGTTGCCCGTTTTCTAGTTCCATTTCTTTTATGATTGTGTCGGGAACAGTTCGTGCATGGCTTTGACCGCCAGACATAATTTTACCGTCCAAGAATATCCCAAACGTACCGGTGTCCGGGAAATAAGTTTCTAATATTTCCAACATATCATTATAATTACTGTCGTCTATTTTATTTGTTGTGGTGATTAGATAACTGTAATCTGGTTTTTTATTTCGTACGATTTCACAGTTTGTTTTCCTTAGATTAGAATTCAAGCAGATAAATTCACTTTTTATATTATTTTGTTCAGTGCATACATCGGTAAAAGTTGTGCCGCGAATTTTTGCGTTGTGTTCTGCGGCGGCGCATTCAGCAACAGAACGTAAATCAGCACGTGTAATTGCATATTCTGTTTCTTGTTCTGTGACGCGTTGACTGGGGCTGCTTATCATGTAAAAACCAACCATAAATATAGCGACTAAAATCATTATAAAAATATTCATTATTCTCCCCTTGCGATTTATTAAAAGTCTAGGTAATATAAGGATAAAATGCAATAGGAAAACGGTTATAAAATGAAAAAAACTTTTTTGCTTTTAGTCTTGTTGTTGTCTGCATGTGGGTTCAGACCCATGTTTTCCGGTCAAGACACAGATATTTATGTCAAACCAATCAGCGGCATAAACGGCATAGACCTTAGAAATAATTTAAACGCACAATTTGGCGGTCAAAGGGACAGTTCTGCGAAGTATACATTGACCGTTAATTTGCATTCTCCGGTTACGCAATACAAAGCGTTGGAAATAACGGGCGATGCAACTTGGCAAGAAATAATGTTAACTGCCGACTATGTATTAAGTGCGGACGGTCAAGAAATTGCACGTGGTACAGAATCAGCATCAGAGTCTTATACGTTTGTGCGCTATTTAGTTGCTGCGAATGCGTCTTATAATAACGCGGTGCAAAATACTATCAAGGTATTGGCGGATAAAATAAGTTCACGTACAATTGCGGAAACATATCGTTATGAGAATGTGGAAAGCGACAAAAAATGAAATGGAAAGAATCGGATTTTAATGCAGGTATAGAAAAAATAAAGGCGGTCTTGATATATGGGCCAGACGCCGGTCAGGTTGATGAATTTTGCGACAAGGCGATAGAAAAACTGGACATAGAAAAAGACAATTTATTTGCTGTGGACTCAGACGAATTGCGCGACAAGCAAGACGCTTTATTTGCAGAAAGTTGCAGTCCTTCAATGTTCGGCGGTCGCAAGATGGTTTTAATTTCCAATGCCGGTGACAGCGATGCCAAAAATATTGCAGAGTTGGTTAATCATAACGGCTTATGCGCAACTGTTATTGTGACTGCCGGTGATTTAAGGGCAGGCGGCGGGTTACGTTCTTTGTTTGAGGGTTCAGATTCTTTGGCAGCGTTGGCATGTTACACAGACGATGCGCGTTCGCTGGCAAATCTGATTAGAAAGGAACTATCGGCTGCAACGGGGATTCAGCAAATTACGCCGGATGCGATGGCGTATATGACGTCGCACTTAGGTGGGGATCGCGGTATTACGCGCGGTTTTCTGACGAAGATAGCCTTGTATGTTGACGATAAGAAAATTGTAGAATTAGAAGATGTAGAAAAGTGTTTGCCTGATACGGGTGCTGCTGATACTGATGACTTTTTGTATTCATTAACTGCGGGTCATATTCAGAAAACTATGATGGCTTTGGATAGATTATTGTATGATAACGCTGAACCTAATATGTTGGTCAGAATGTTGGATTCGCACTTTAAGAAATTATTAACTGCTGTTGTTGACGGTCAATTACCGCGTTTATTTTGGAAAGTGGCGGATAAGTTTAATCAAGCAATGAAAATATGGCCGGAATCGGAAATCGTTGCTGTGTTAGTGCGCTTAAACGAATTGGAAAAACAGTTGCGCACTACTGGTATGCCGTCTGAAATATTATTGCGTGATTTTGCTTTAAAACTGGCCGTCAGGGCCGCAAAACTGTCTGTAAAAAGAAGGAAATAAAATGCTTGCTTCTGTTTATGCGCCGAAAGATTTTAAAAGGTTGCGCGTTGTTGGCGATTTGGTTGCCAGATGTTTTGATTATATAACGCCCTATGTCAAGGCGGGTATATCAACGGGTGAGATTGATAGAATGGTTGCCGCTTTTTTAAAAGAAAACGGTGCCCGGTCTTCTGATTTAGGCTATCAGGGTTACCCTAAAAATATATGTACGTCGGTTAACGACGTTATTGTTCATGGGATTCCCAGCGATGACGTAATCTTAAAAGACGGCGATATTGTAAATATTGACTTAACAGCAGAATACAAGGGTTTTCATGGCGATGCATCACGTATGTTTATGATAGGTAATGTTACACCGAAAGCGCGCGAGTTAGTACAAACTTGCCAAGACGCATTAAATGCGGCGATTTCTATTTGCGGTCCTGGCGTTCCGCTGTCAGAAATTGGTAAAACCATAGAAGAGGTTGTAGCGCCGCATGGTTTTTCTATATCTCGTGATTTTGTTGGACACGGTATCGGTAAAGTAATGCATGATGAACCACAGATTTACCATTTTTACGATAAACGTTTTGATAAGATAAAAATGGTGCCAGGATTAGTCTTTACAATAGAACCTATGATAAATACCGGCAGACCAGAATGTAAAATAGACGCTGATGGTTGGACTGCGCGTACTGTTGACGGCGGTCTGTCTGCGCAGTGGGAACATACTTTGGGTATAACGGAAGATGGCGTTATAATTTTCACTGAAAAGATGTTATGAAACTAACAGGAAAAGACCGTGAGTGCAGAAGATGTAAATTTTCACCTGGGACACAGAGAAAGGTTACGTCAAAAATTCTTGGATAACAAGTTAACTGATTATGAGCAGTTAGAATTGTTACTTGGGTTTGTGATTCCCCGGCGCGATGTCAGACCGCTGGCGCGTGGTTTGATTGCAAAGTTCGGTGGTATATATCCTATTTTGACTGCGCCGATAGAGAACTTGATTGAATACAAAGGTATCGGTAAAAACACGGCGATTTTTATAAAGTTAGTACATCAAATCATGTTGTCTAGTTACAAAACGTGTTTAGAAACTGGCACGGTTTTTCATAATGAAAAGATATTATCTAATTATATCTTGTTATTATTATCTGGTAAGGCTACGGAAGAATTGCATGTATTATATCTGGACGTTAACAGACGGTTGTTAGCCGACGATTTACATAGTTCTGGTACGATAAATTATGCGGTGGTATATCCGCGTGAAATAGTAAAGCGTGCGTTGGCATTAAGCGCAAAGTATGTAATTTTGTTACATAATCATCCGACTCCTAACACATCTTTTTCAAGTGACGATGTGCAAATTACGACAGAATTACAGGCGTTATTAAAACCGCTGGGCATAGAAATTCACGACCATTACGTTGTTTCTGGTGGTATTGTATATTCTGCTCGTAATTTATTTTTGCTAAAATAATTCTGCTACGTTGCAAATTTCTTTTAGTTTTTTTGAGTTTATAGGTTGCAAGGAGTTGTCTGTCAATGCATATGTAGTTTGTATGGCCATAGTAGGCGTTGTCCAAGAATCTTGCCAATCCCTAGATATTTTTTTTACGCGAAAGTCCGGGGTAAATATAAATTGCAGTTTTTGTAAAGAGCAATCCGCACCTTCTATGGTTTTAAAGTCATCGGGAGTTATATCAACAAAGACGCCGTTTTGATTCAGTTCTATTTTATATGTATAATAATAATGCGCCGTCCCATTTTCATATTTTGTTTTTGTTATTCTATCGTTACGGCCGTCGCCATTAATATCTTGGTCAAAAATTTCTTTTTGTGCGACGCCTTCGCCGAATTCATTTAATTCATAAGTTTCGGAAAAGTTCGGTTTTATTAGTCCGTCATTAAAGTTGCCTGTTTCAATGTCATAGGCTTGTTCATTGTCTATTTTTATTTCTGGTGATTGTACACCAACCGAGCCCGAGAATTTCGGGGTTGGTCCCCCCGCCAATATGTAAATTAATACGCCAATGATAACCAACATTATTATTAATAAAATAGTTACTGTGGTAGAACCTTTTTCATTATCATAGTTTTGCATTGTTTTTATCCCTAGTTATTTTGTGTTTTTCCAACGCGCCATCCTTCTACTTTTTCTATGGCACGCGCCACCCGGGCGAGTTCTTCATCGTTTAAATCTTTTAGTTTTCTATCAATTTGTAACCCTGTCATATTTTTAATTCTTTGACGATATTTTTGCACGTCGTTTCCATCAGATGAAGGGGCGTATTTACTGATTGCGTTTGCTATGCTAAGGTTTCTATAACTTTCAGTACGTAATAGTGACTGCATTGCGCGCCTGCCGGTTTCTTCGTCTGGAAAGACTGCAAAATTACCCGCTTGCCCGATTGCGCCCATTCTTTTTGCAAAATCATAGTATTTTAAATTGCCGGGGTTATTGTTTCGCCATGCTCTTGTGCCGCCCGTTTTACGGTATGTGCTGCCATCATTTCTTGTATAAACCACGTCGTTTTTATCGCCTTTTGCTTTTGTGGCAGTATCTGAATTGCTTGCGGTGCTTGGTTTATTTGTTGTTTCGTCAGATACAGCAACGTTTATTTCTTGTGGAACATCAGGGGCCATTATGGGTGCTTGTGCATATGGTATTTCGTGTGGTAAACGCGAGTCTTCATTTGTTGGCGCGCCGGAATCATAAATGTCAATTTCTTCGTATAAATCATATTCGTTTCTTTTACTAAGTTCTAATTTTCTGGCATCTAATAGTCTATTTACTTCTGACATTGGTATTTCAATTGTTCTGCAACCGCGTGCGAATAAATCGTCGCCCCATATTAAGTTTACTATTGGACCGACGGCGGACAGAGCGCCAAATATGATTATAAGATTGCGCAGATTGGTAAAAATGTCGTTTTTTATGCCGCGAATCATTGATATAGCCCAACCAAATAGTAACATTCCTGTTATACAAATGATGGCTATCCATGCATAATCGATAAAAGTTTCAAATCCTCGTAATATACAGGATGGGTCTTCTAGGTATAGCGTACTTTCATCCACGCCAAGTACGTGGAATCCAGAATTTGTTAACAATCTAATAATTGTATCTGTATTCATTAAATTTCATATTTTGCCTATTTTTTAGACGCGGCATTTGTAAAAAATCCCGGCATGGCAAAATCATCGTCGTTTGCTGCAATGCCTGCCCAACCAAACAAATCGCCCATTAAACCGGCATCTTCGCGTTTAGCCTTTTTAAAAGGTAAAATATTTTTTAACTTGCCGATTTTACTATGATTCTCGGTTTTCATATTGGTTGTTATTTTGTCTTCGTTTTCTGCAAATTCTGTTGCTAATTGCTCTAACGTAGCGTCAGAATCTGATTGTTCTGATTTTGTATCTTCTTCTGGTACAAAGTCTATGTCATCATTTATTATCGTAGTATCGTGTTCTTCGGTTATATCTTCGCGCAGTGGCGTCATGCTTTCCAGCAGTTGTTCCAAAGTTTTTTCAATCGGTTCGCTGGGGGCATCGTCTGCCAACATATCTTCTATGTCTGCTGTTTGTTCCTGTACTGGTTCTGCTTCGGTGTTATTAATAGAAACTTCTAGTTCTTCGGTTTGAATATCAATGTCTGTTGTGACAGGTTCAGATGCTTTATCGTCATTGGTTGTTTCTTCTGTTTTATTTTGAATGTCTTCTGTATATGTATTTTGCGAATCTTGGGGCGTCACGTTTGTTTTAGTAGACAATACAGACAAAATCGGGATTACTTTTTCTGCTTGTTCTGCGTTGTCGGCGTCAGTTTTAGTCTCTGGGGCGTCGGCTTTTATTTCTGTTTCGGTTGTTTTTGTGTCTTTTGTCGTTTTTTTCTTTACGGTTTTTTTAGCTTTTGTTTCTTGTATTTTTTCCTCTGGCTGTATAACGTTAACGTCGTTTGTTTCCGTTGATAGAGGTATTTCGCTATTAATATCAATATCGTTATTCACTTGTACATCCGTATGATATTCTGTAATAGAATCAGACGTTTGCGTTCCCAGCGCGTCATCTTTATCGACTGGTACGCCGAACAGCACGGTTTGTGAATCCAGTCCCAAGGTATCACGTACCTCGTTAAAAGCGGCGCGAATGTCAGCAATATCAAAGACTTCATTACCAGAAATATATACGATTTTAGTTTTCATAGACATAATCCCCCAATAAGACGAAAATATTATATCACATTTTAGTGTTGAACGCATATAAAAAATATCTTAAACTGTAAATATGTCAGATATAAAACAACAAATTTTTCAAGAATTGAATGCGCTGGAAGAATCTGCATCTCGTTTACGTGCGACGGCGGTTAACGCGGGCAAGCAAACGGATTTAGAGGTGGCGATTTTAACCGAACAGGTCAAGACTTTGCGGGACAAGAACGCCAAAGCGTATGAAATGGTAAATGAATCAATATCAATATTAAAGAAGTTAAAATGAGTGTGGTTTCAATACCTATTGTTAATAAAAATTACCCCATGGGCTGCGAAGACGGTCAAGAATCGCGGTTGATTGAGTTGGGAAAAATGGTGGACTTACGCGCGCGTGAGATTTTGGATAAAATCGGTCCATTGCCGGAAAACGCGTTATTGGCGACGTTGTGTATAGTGCTCGCTGATGAGGTAAATAACAAGTCGGCTCCAACCGTAACCGAAGCTGACTTAAAAGAAATTTTGGCTCGTATTCGTGAAATAAAAAACAAGATGAATTAAAAAAAACGCCATTTTCGGCGTTTTTTTCATTACGTTGTTTAAATTGTACGTTGCATCATGCTTTGGTACATCTGTGGCACATATGCAAAGGACTTTTTTTCAGGCCCGACTGGTATAACAGACTCTTGTGTTTTGAAGTACTTTTCGTGTGCCAGTTTCAGCAGTATTTCGCGAGATGCTTTTTGTAACTTGGCCGTTTTATCTACGTTGCCGTCTGATACAAAGTGGATTAAGCCGTTGTTGTCCATAGACTTAATTGATTCCCATTCTTTGGCGTATAATACGCTGGTAATTTTCTTTGTATCGGCTGCGAACACCAACGAGGTATCCCATGTCTTGAACAAGTCGCCGATTGTTTCGCGGTTGTGGCCAGTGTAGATATATTTACCGTTCTGGTCTGGGACAAAACGACCGTTTTCTACTTTACCGCGTCCCAAGAACATAATCATATGGAATCGGCTTCTGCTGCCGCGACGACGAGGTACGACAAGCATAGTACCTGGTTCCAACGATTCAACCGAGAAGTTCTTTTTTGCGAATTCTTTTTCTAATTTTGCGCGTACTTCATCGGAAGTTTTGCTTGTTACGTGATTTCTTGTCAGGTAACCTTGCAATGCGATTTGGTATAAAGAATCAGACTGATACATTTTACCTTCGTGCAAACAGCCTTCAAATTCCGGAGAACTATATTTCTGGCGCATTTGTGCTTTGAAGTTAACGCAAGAGCGTCCGCCGTCTTTTGGTATGATTGTCAATGTATCGCCCAGTTCTTTCAGTGCGCGTGATAAGTGCGTATATTGTCCATACACGCAGTGCATTCCAACCGGTGCGCCCGGCAGTTCGCGACGAACGGCGTTACGGTATCCTTGTTTGCCTAATAATGGCCCCAGTTTTTGCTGTGAAGCGACCATATTTTCAACGTATTTATCGCGTAATTCGGACGCTTTGGCGTCAAAGAAATCCTGTTCCATTTGAGCCGTTGAATAATTTGCGTCTGCGAAAGGCGAAAAAGTCGCATCTGCCAAAGTATTTGCATTATTTACGGGCAAATTAGTTTTGTGTTTATTAAAAGGAATCAGCCCATCAGATGCTTCTGTCTGGCCTTCGGATAAATTATAAGATAATAACATGCCAGCACTTAGCAGATAAGGATAAAGAAATTTTGCCTTCATTTTTTACTCCTTTGCAATCAAATAGACGGACCAACAGCTTATTCAAGCCGTGGAAGTCTGTGTTTTTAGTTCATTTTTTTTGATTGGTTCATCGCTATTAAGAAGAACTAGCGGTGTACATTCAGACATTTTTTTCAAAACGCCCCGACTTACCATTTTTTTCGGCAGCCCGCCCTGAAACAGGGAACCAAAGTTTGTATATACAATATATAGGCTTATAATTGATTTTGTCAAGAGGAAAAGTGAATTTTTTTAATTTTTTATTTTTATTGTGTTAAAAGGTGTTTTTTCTGTTGTTATTTTTTTGCAAATGTTATAAGTTTTTCTGTGTTATGAGTAAAGAAATTATAGAAAGAATAGATTCACAGCAATTATCGGACGCTTTGTCAGAGCGGTACTTATCATACGCGGTCAGCACGATTGTGTCGCGCGCTTTGCCGGACGTCCGTGACGGTTTAAAGCCGGTACATCGTCGTATTTTATATTCTATGTTGCGTCAGAAGTTATCGCCATCGGCCGCTTTTCGCAAATGTGCGACGGTTGTTGGTGATGTGCTGGGTCATTATCATCCGCATGGGGACTCTTCTGTGTACGACGCGATGGTTCGTCTTGCGCAGGACTTTTCTGTTCGTTATCCGTTGATTGACGGTCAGGGGAATTTTGGAAACATTGACGGCGATCCCCAGGCGGCATACCGTTACACAGAATCCAAGATGACGGACGCTGCCATGCTGATAATGGAAGGCATTGACGAAGACAGCGTTGATATGATGCCGAACTTTGACGGTACCACGGTGGAACCGACGGTGATGCCGGGGGCGTTTCCTAATTTACTGGCAAACGGCGGTATGGGGATTGCTGTTGGTATGGCGACTAACATTCCGACGCATAACGTGGCAGAGGTATGCGATGCCTTATCATTGGTTGTTGATAATCCGGATGCAACCACGCAGCAGATTATGAAGAAGATGGTTGGGCCTGACTTTCCTACGGGTGGCGTTTTAATTGATTCTTTTGACACGATTGTCAAGAACTATGATACCGGTCGCGGTGCGTTCAGAATTCGCGCCAAATGGCAGGTAGAGAAGTTGGACCGCGGGGCAGAGCAGGTTGTTATAACCGAAATACCATACGGCATAATAAAATCAAAGTTAGTAGAACAAATTGCGAACTTGATTGACGCCAAGAAATTACCGCTGGTTGACGACATTTCCGACGAATCAACGACGGACGTTCGTATTGTTATAACGCCGAAAAGTCGCAACGTACCTGCCGACAAGATGATGGCGCATTTATTTGCGATGACGGACTTGGAATACAGGTTCAATATGAATTTTAACGTCATTGATTCCAAGGGGGCGCCGCGCGTCATGGGTATTGGTGACGTATTACGTGAATTTATTGCGCATCAAAAGAATGTATTGGTTCGTCGCACGAATTGGCGTCTGGGCAACATTTCGCGCCGGCTAGAGATATTGGGCGGTTTATTAATAGTCTATTTAAATCTTGACCGCGTGATAGAGATAATTCGTAACGAAGACGACCCAAAGGCCGTTTTAATTGCGGAATTTAACTTAACTGAAATTCAGGTAGAGGCGATTTTAAACACTCGTCTGCGTTCTTTGCGCAAGTTGGAAGAGATGGAAATTCGTCGTGAAGACGCTGCCTTGCTGGCAGAGCAGAAAAAACTGCAGGACTTGTTGGCCAGTCCCGACATGCAGAACGAGCAATTAAAGGCTTGGTTTGCGGACATAAAGAAGCGTTATGACAAAAAGACTGCGCTGGGGCGTCGTCGTACGCAATGGTTGCCCCAGACAGAAGAGGTTGTCGTAAACGCCGAAGAATTCATAGAGAAAGAGCCGTTAACCGTAATCATTTCTACGATGGGTTGGATACGTGCTGCCAAGGGGAATTTAGATTTAAACAACTTGGATTTGAAGTTCAAAGAAGGGGATGAATTGCAGTTTGCGTTTCATGCGATGTCTACGGACAAGATAAATTTATTTGCCAGTGGCGGCAAGATGTTTACTTTGTCTGCGAATGATTTACCTTCTGCCCGCGGTTTTGGCGAATCGGTGCGTATGATGGCGGACATCGGTGCAGATGAAAATATTGTCAGTGCTTTTGTATTAGATACCGGGGCAAAATATTTATTGGTCGGCAGACATGGTACGGGCTTCATAGTCAGCGGTGAAAATTGCTTGGCGCAGACGCGTACCGGAAAACAAGTAATGAATACTGACGCGCGAAATCCTGCAATTATGTGCGTTCGTGTATCTGGTGACACGGTTGCGATGTCAGGTTCAAACGACAAGTTACTGATATTCTCTGCGGCGGAAATTCCAGAAATGACGCGCGGCAAAGGGGTAATATTACAGAAGTATAATGCTGACAGAACGTATGTATTGGATGTAATGTTCTTTAATAATGCCGACGGTTTTGGTTGGACCACTGGGCGCGGAACGACTAAATTAGATGATTGGCAGCCCTGGGTCGGCAAAAGGGCGTCCCAAGGTCGGACGATACCGGTCGGTTTTCCACGCAGTGGCAAGTTTGGAAAATAACAAAATGTCTGTAAAACGTAAGAATAAAAAATCCACCGTTTGTGTGGATTTTTTTGTTGCGTTGGTGGGGAATTTTTTTCTAGAATCAAATCAAGGTTAAAAAATATCATATGGGGGGATTATCGCAGTATGATTAAAAAAATATTGCTGTTGTGTTGCTTTTTAATAACACCGATTGTGTCTGCAAACGCTGTAACTTGCAACGTTGGTGAATATGCCGACGGCGATTTTTGCT
>CASETE010000018.1 GCA_949290785.1 uncultured Pseudomonadota bacterium | reverse complement strand
GTGCGGATGAAGAAAGCGATTGTGGTCATGAATTAAACATAGGCGATCAAAAGATATATATGCGTCAAGATAAACGCACAGAACACGCGTTACATATCAAGACGCCAGCTGGCGAGATATTTTACAGTCACGCAAGCCCCGAAGAGATAGGCCACGTCCGTACGTTATTAAACGGTCAGATATTATCGTTGTATGATGACATAACGGCTGCGAAGGAGGGCAAACCGGTACCTGAACCCGTCACCCAATCAGAATAAAACACAATCCCCGAACAACACGGGGATTTTTTTGTGATAAAAGTCAATTCAATAAATTAAAAGAAAAATATACAAAACAGAAAAAAATATTGTATAATGCGCCTGTAAAGGCGTGTTGCTTTTATGGGTATTCTAAGCCCTAACTTGCGTCAGTGATGACGAAAAATATCTCCAACCGTGTTTTGGTTGGAGTGTGTGAATATACAGAATAAGCACGCAATTCAAGTTATTGTTTAGAAACTCCAACCACCTAGTGAAATTTTTGGGTGGTTATTTTTATTGGAATCTGCCCATGCGCACTGTTTGTATGTCAGGGCGCAAAAACTTATCTCCACACAAAACGGGGCAGATTCCGCCACATAGGTAATAAAAAATCCCGCGGTTGCGGGATTTGCTTTTTAACGAGAATAGAATTCAACGACCAATTCAGGGAACATCTGAACAGGGTATGGAACGTCTGCAAACATAGGTACGCGCGTAAATGTCGCGGTAAAGTTTGCACTGTCTACGTTGATATAGTCTGGGAATGTGCGTTCCGCAGATTCCAAAGCCAAGACAACCAATGGCATTTGTTTTGCTTTTTCACCAACTGTAATTACGTCGCCCGGCTTTACCTGATAAGAAGCGATTTTTACGCGTTTACCATTTACATAAATATGACCGTGACTGATTAATTGACGAGATGAAAAAACCGTTGGTGCCAATTTTGCACGATAAACAACCGCGTCCAAACGGCGTTCCAATAAGCCGATTAAGTTATCAGGTGTATCGCCCTTCATATTGGCAGCTTCTAGATAATAAGAACGGAACTTCTTTTCACCGATGTTACCATAGTAACCTTTTAAGGTCTGCTTTGCGCGCATCTGCTTTGCATAATCAGAAGAGTTACCGCCACGGGAAGTTGGACCATGTTGCCCAGGTTTGTATTTACGTTTGTTGAACGGAGACTTCGCCTGACCCCACAAATTAACGCCCAGACTGCGTCCGATTTTTAATTTTCTTGTGCTGCGCTTTGCGCCTGCTCTTGCCATAGTTTTATCCTTTTGGTTTTTGTATTTTGCCGGACGTTTCACAGAATCCTTATCGTTTGCGCGACCAAAAGTACATGCAACTTAATCAGTTCTGGTTATCCAGCGAGGCTCAGTTTATAATGTTTTTTCTGAAAAATCAAGTAAAAATCCCGCCTTGGCGGGATCGTTTTAGAATTTTACTTTTGGCGCGACCTTTTCAGATTCGTCCATTTCAAACAGTTTTTCTTCGGTTATATGGAACATGTTCGCAACGATGTTGCTGGGAAACTGTTGAATCTGTGTATTTAAGCCCATTACAACGGTGTTATAGAATTGACGCGCTGCCTGAATCTTGGTTTCAGTGTCTGTTAATTCGCGTTGCAGTTCCAAGAAATTCTCGTTCGCACGTAATGTCGGATAGTTCTCGGACAGTGCAAACATACTTTTCAAGGTTTCGGTCAAATGGTTTTCTGCGTCTGCTTTTGACGGACCCGTTGCAGACATTGCCGCATCACGCGCGGATATTACCGCCTGCAAGGTTTCTTTTTCATGCTTTGCGGCGCCACGAACAGCCTCTACCAAATTAGGTATCAGGTCATAACGACGTTTTAATTGCGTGTCAATCGTTGACCATGCTTCTTTTGCCTGGTTCCTGCGCGCAATAAGTCCGTTATATACGGTAATAAAATATAAAACTAAAACCGCTGCTATTGCAATTGCTGTCCACATATACAAAACTCCTTGTTTATGACGATTTTTATTATACACACTATAATTTTTAAATACAACATAAAAGACAAATTTAAAAATCCCCGTTTGTTCGGGGATTGTGTTTTATTCTGATTGGGTGACGGGTTCAGGTACCGGTTTGCCCTCCTTCGCAGCCGTTATGTCGTCGTACAACGATAATATCTGACCGTTTAATAACGTACGGACGTGGCCTATCTCTTCGGGGCT
>CASETE010000017.1 GCA_949290785.1 uncultured Pseudomonadota bacterium | reverse complement strand
GGTAGCTATGTTCGGAACAGATAACCGCTGAAAGCATCTAAGCGGGAAGCTGGTCGCAAGATAAGATATCCCCATGAGTTCAGTTCTAGACTAGGACATTGATAGGTGGTGGGTGTAAGTCCTGTGAGGGATTTAGCCGAACCATACTAATCGAACCATTGACTTTTTATCTTTTTGTTTGACTTTTTGATAAGTCAGACGTATGCTTGAAGAGTAAGTTCAAAGCATGTTGATTTGAAATGAATTTACGAATGTTCGCTGGATTTAATTCTGGTGATTATAGAGCGGAAGTCACCCTCTGTTCCATTCCGAACCAGACAGGGAAACTCCGTATCGCCGATGGTACTTTGGCTTCAGCCACGGAAGAGTAGGTCGTCGCCAGAATTAAGTCCAGTCCGACATGGAAACCGAATTTTAACCGCCCATTGGGCGGTTTTTTTGAATTTTTATTTTTTTATGGTATAATGTCTTTCGTGAATCAAGATGAATTAATTCAATCTTTGCTGGATAAAATGCATGCTATGTTTGATAAAGCGATCGGGCCTAATAATCGTAATGAATATATGCGGCAACATAATGTTAGTGGCATAGATTGGCATTTTTCTTTATCGGCTGATGATATAATAGAGCAAAGAGTACCACGTGCTGTTGCTGGATGCACAGGAATATCAAAAGTTTTTTCTAAACTTGCGACCGAGGTGGGGTTAAAACATGTTGTATTAACGACCGCACGTGAAGAAAACTTAAGGGACGCAGAGCAAGACCGCAAAAGTGGTAAAAAAGAACGTATCATAAGCGGTCATCAAATTATTGCTGTATATGATGAAAACGGTAAATTGCGTGCCTTTGACCCAGGACGTAAAGAATTAAGATATATTAAATCAGAGATTCAAGTTGGTAATATTATTAACTTTCACTTTGATGGGGAAGTTGTACCGCACCGTATTACTGCGATTTTAACTCCACAAGAATTTGCAAAAGTGAATACTTACAAGAAACTACGTGATTTGTACTTTTATGGAAGTGGTGATAAAAAGCAAGTTTTTAAAAAAGGAAAAAACAAACTCACTTTTTGGGAAAATTTGCAAAATTATTTCGTAAAACAAAACGACTAAAATCACAATTTATGTTTCTGGTTGTTTTTTGCGTAAATATTTAATTTTAACTGGTTTATTAAACTCTATAAATTTTGCTTAAACAAAGTACCTTTCTTTGATATAATAAAAAATTAATGCCAAGGAGGAGTATTATGAATAAGTTTCTTTTTCCTTTTTTTGTGTTTATGCCTATCATCGCTTTTGCAAATGATTTTAACGATTGTGAAATTATCGGACATAAGGTGTATGCAAAAACAATAGAAGAGTGCACTACGCCACCAGAAATCTGCAAAGAAGAACCAGACAGCCCCTTGTGTTTAAACAGTATAAAAACCGTAGAACAATGCACAGAAGAACAAGAAACGATAAATAAGCTGATGGCAGAAAATTATTTCGTATTTAAATGCCCAGCAACCTCAGAACGGGTCGCACAGAAAAGTAATCCAAAAGTAATGAGTTGTGTACACTATGTTTATAACGATGGCACGCCCGTTGATACTGATGCGATGGCGGCAGATGATGAATATGTATACATTTTTAGAATGGGTTCTGGTATTGCGGGTGCTTTGACTTACACTGAATCTTACAGTGATTATATTCTTGGTAAAACAGAAAATGGTGTTAATCTAGCCGCATTCAAATAGAAGATTTGTATAAATTTTTTAATCGTGTAAAATATGTATATCTTATGGTTCGCAATAAAAACGAAAAGATAGACATAATATATGATTCTGGGACGCGATTTCTTTTTACAAAATCCAATGGACGTGGCAAAGCGACTTGTTGGTGCTTACTTATGTTGCAGATTGCAAGATAATTCAGTATTTCGTGCGCGTATTTGTGAACTAGAATTGTATCTTGATTCAGAGCGTGGATGTCACGCTTTTGGTGGAAAATGCACCGCACGAAATGATGCAATGTTTTTATCAGGTGGGCATACGTATGTTTACCTTTGTTATGGTATGTATAATATGTTGAATATCGTATTAGATAAGGAAGGGGTGGCGGCGGCTGTTTTAATTCGTGCGTTAGAGCATAAAGGCTGTGAAGGCCCGGGTAAACTTACGCGGTTTTTAGGAATTAGTCGCAAAGACAATAAAATTGATTTGTGTAATAGCGAAAAAATATGGATAGAGCCACGTGATTTTGATCCAGAAATTGCATCAGGTAAAAGAATAGGTATAGATTATGCCGGGCTAGATGCAGAATTACCGTGGCGATTTGTCATAAAAGGTAGCCCTTTTATAAGCAAGCCTATTTGATTTCAATTGCGCCTGCACGTACGATTTTTACTTCTTCGCCAGTTAGAATTGCAACAGTACTTGGTGCGCCGCCCATTTTATCAAATGCGTTATCAATCACGATAATTTCAGGAAATTGTTTTTGTATTTCTTCTGCAGATTGTAGCGGTGGTTGTCCGGATATATTTGCAGAAGTTGTTGCCAAGCAGTGACCGTCAATAACCGCGCATAATTCTTGGAATGGCTTATAGTTTGGAACGCGCACACCGCCAAAAGACATAGAATCCGTTTCAGCAACTGGGACCCCGATGGTCAAAGCGCCTGGCCAATATTTTTGGGCAAGTTCAAAGGCTTTTTCAGGATAGTCACGCATATATTGTTTTATATGTTCAAAACTATCAGACATTATTATCAGGTGCTTTTCTTTTGGGCGTTGTTTTAGTTCAAATATTGCGTCTGCGCCTGTGCGTGTCGGCAATGCACCCAACCCCCAGACTGTGTCAGTCGGAAAAGCGATAACGCCGCCACGTGATAAATGTTCATTTAATTTTTTTATGAACTTTTTATCATATAAATTTGTCATGAAGTAAAGTATAGTATTTTATCAATTTTCACATAGTGATTTATGGGGTTCTTTCTTCATTGAATGGTAAACTGTTCCTTTGAATAAAACGTGTATTGCATCTGTTGTATTACCTGGGGTTAAATCAACATAACAAATATTGTTATCGTGGAATTTAAATATCAGTGATGGTGTTGTGTTTCGTTCTGCAAACATAGGAACCGATATTTTTGTTCCAGCGTTTAAAGTTTTATGTCCCGTTGATTTACAAAGTGGCATACATGTATCATAAACAGTTTGTCCAAAGTCTTCTTTACAATTCCATGGGCAGTCGTTATTAAATCCGCTTTCGGTATAATAAGAATTTGTCGGGGCATTTGTGCATTGTGTTTGTGTTGTGCAAGAACTGATACGGGGGCCTGCTATAAAAGGGCTTGTTCCTTGGTTTTCAAAGAATTTGTTAGAAACGGTGTCGTACATTCCAATTGCACAATCAGATATTCGTAGTGCCGGAATAAGATTTATAAGAATTTCTGAATCAGCATCTAATATTTGGAAATGGTGCATCCTAAAAGGTCCCTTGTTATATCGGCTGTCAAGTCCGTTAGTTTTAAAAATCCATAATGTGTCGTTATAAACTTCCGTCATTTCATATGTACCTGCATATTTATACGTCGTTTCGTTTACAGTTATCCCAGTTTCATTTTGAACTATTTCATTTAGTGCATTGGGTGTTAAATAGCGATGAAAAAAAGTTATATATTTATTGTTCCAGCGAGATGTACCAGAAGAAATTACCGGCCAAAACGTAAATGATTTGTTATTTAGGTTTATATTGTAAGGCCTGGTACCCCAATAAAAATAGCCCTCCGAAGGTGTTGACAGTGGATTAACCGTTGCGCGAATTTCGTATTCTGGTTGCATAATTATTTTTGTGTCTATGTACTGTTTGCCCGTGCTTTCTAGATATTCAAGTTCTGCATATTCTTTTGGCAAGTTGCAATTTGTTCCATAATATCCAACCGAAATTGTTGTACACGTTCCATTATTGATGTATTCGTGTATATCGCATGTAATGCATATCGCGTATCTTGTATAAAAGATACACATAACAGTAAAAAAAATTTTTTTCATTTGTGTCCCCGTTTGTGTCAAAAAAACCGTCAGAGAATTGACGGTCGGGGAGTTAGCGAATCAATCTATTAGTGATTCCATTGGTCTTTCGGTTTTACCGTGTTGTATACACCAACGGCCCCCCGACATCACAGTCAGGGATAATAACGGTGCAAAATTACACCGAAACATCAGATAACGATGCTTTTTGCACCGAATAGATAAAGGCCGCTACAGCCCCCGAACTCAATTCCCATTGGGTTCAGGTAAATTATAAATTTTTATTAACTATGAAATCAAGAAAAAACACCTAGTAAGACATAAATAAATATACAAATTTTAGATGGTAATAATAGTTTTTTCTTGCTTTTTTGATTGATTTACCGCAGAATTCCTACGCATTTTTAACACAAGGAGAAACCGTATGAGTAATAAATGGGTATATACTTTCGGTAACGGTAACGCCGAAGGTAAGGCAGATATGAAAAACCTGCTGGGCGGTAAAGGTGCGAACTTGGCTGAAATGAACTTAGTCGGATTGCCTGTTCCTGCCGGGTTTACCGTTACAACAGACGTTTGTAAATATTATTATGATAACGATCAAACCTATCCAGAAGATTTAATGGATCAGGTTCGTGCAGGTGTTGCGCATATTGAAAAAATTATGGGCAAAAAATTTGCCGATATGGAAAACCCATTATTGGTTTCTGTTCGTTCCGGCGCGCGCGTTTCTATGCCAGGTATGATGGATACAGTTTTGAATTTGGGCTTGAACGATGAAACCGTTAAAGCATTGGCACGGCATTCTGGTAATGAACGCTTTGCATATGATTCTTATCGTCGCTTTATTATGATGTTCAGTGACGTGGTATTAGGCGCAGACATTGATTTGTTTGAACATACTTTGGAACGTATGAAAGAAGACAAAGGTTATAAAGTAGATACAGAACTAACCGCTGATGACTTGAAAGAATTGGTAGAAAAATTCAAAGAAATCGGCGTTAAGATTGGTAAAGTTTTTCCACAAGATCCTTGGGAACAGTTGAAATTAGGTATCGGTGCGGTATTTGGCAGTTGGATGTCCAAGAAGGCAATCACATATCGTAAATTGAATAATATTCCAGGCGATTGGGGTACTGCGGTAAACGTTCAGGCGATGGTATTCGGTAATTCCGGTGATGACTCTGCAACTGGTGTTTGCTTCAGCCGTGACCCTGCAACTGGTGAAAATAAATACTATGGTGAATACTTGATTAACGCCCAAGGTGAAGACGTTGTTGCAGGTATTCGTACGCCACAGCCGATGAGCAAAGACGGTTCTGGTCGCCTGTCTTTGGAAGAAGCAATGCCAGAAGTTTACAAAGAATTATGTGATGTTCGTGAAAAGTTGGAAAAGCACTACAAAGACATGCAGGATATGGAGTTCACAATTGAACATGGTAAATTGTGGATGTTGCAGTGCCGTAACGGTAAACGTACTGCAGCAGCGGCTGTTCGCATGGCTGTTGAAATGGTAGAAGAAGGCTTGCTGACAAAAGAAGAAGCAATCCTTCGCGTTGGAGCAGACCAATTAGACCACTTGTTACATCCTATGTTGGATCCAAAAGCAGAAAAGAAAGTTATCGCGACTGGTTTGCCTGCATCCCCAGGTGCTGCGGTTGGTCAGGCTGTATTTAACGCCGAAGATGCAGAAAAGTGGGCAAAGGAAGGCAAAAAAGTAATGCTTATCCGCGTTGAAACGTCCCCAGAAGATATTGCGGGTATGAACGCGGCGCAGGGGGTTATCACGGCGCGCGGTGGTATGACGTCTCATGCAGCCGTTGTTGCACGTGGTATGGGAACGCCTTGTGTATCTGGCTCACCTGATATCAAGATTGATTATGAAACCAAGACAATGAAAACGACCAGCGGCGTTACAATCAAAGAAGGCGATTGGGTTTCTATTGACGGCGCCAAGGGACAAATCATTGAAGGTCAGGTTCCAACAGTATCTGTTGAATTGACGGGTAACTTTGGTACGTTGATGAAATGGGTTGATGAAATCAAGGTCTTGAAAGTTAAAGCAAACGCCGAAACGCCAAAAGACGCAAAACAAGCGCGTGACTTTGGCGCGGAAGGTATAGGTTTAGCGCGTACAGAACATATGTTCTTTGACCCAAATCGTATACAAGATATGAGAGAAATGATTTTGGCCGATGACGTTGAAGGTAGACGTGCTGCGCTGGCGAAATTGTTGCCTTATCAGAAAGCCGACTTCGTAGAATTGTTCAAGATTATGGACGGTCTGCCGGTTACAATTCGTTTAATTGACCCACCGCTTCATGAATTCTTGCCACATACGGAAGAAGATATCAAAGAGTTAGCAGAGCATATCGGGAAATCCGTTGATTTTGTGAAAACTCGTGCCGAGGCTTTGCGTGAATTGAATCCTATGTTGGGGCATCGTGGTTGCAGATTGGCAATTACATATCCTGAAATCTGTGAAATGCAGACGCGTGCAATATTGTCTGCTGCCTTGGAATGCAAAAACGCGGGCATTCGCGTATTCCCAGAAATAGAGGTTCCATTGGTCGGTTCCAAGAAAGAAGTTGATATCGTTAAGGCGGTTATTGACGCAACTGCAAGTTCGTTATTTGCAGAAACTGGTGACAGCATTGAATATACAGTTGGTTCAATGATTGAATTGCCACGTGCCGCCGTTTTGGCTGATGAAATCGCTGAAAGTTGCAAATTCTTTGAATTTGGTACTAACGATTTGACGCAAACAACGCTGGGTATGTCACGTGACGATACTGGTAAAATCTTGGATGAATACCGCGCACGTGGCGTATATGTTGCAGACCCGTTTGCGTCGGTTGACCAAGAAGGCGTTGGCATTTTGATTAAAGATGCTGTTCAAAAAGCGCGCAAGACCAAGGGTGAAAATATTCACTTGGGCGTATGCGGGGAACACGGCGGTGACCCAGAATCAATAGAGTTCTTCCACAAGACTGATTTTGATTCTGTTTCATGCAGTCCTTTCCGTGTGCCAATCGCACGTTTGGCGGCGGCGCAAGCAGCAGTTAAATTCCCAAGAAAGAAATAATCTTGGATAACGGAAAGAATAAACCCGCTTGTATAAAAGCGGGTTTTATATTGACTTGCGATAAAAAAGATGTATTATTTTTGCGTTTTTTGCATAGGAGTAAAATCATGAACCATAAAAAATCTGCTTTGTTAATACAACGATTTCGTAACAGCAAAAAATATGAGTTCGTTAATACATGCAATTGTCCGCTAAGTAAAAGTGGTTGTTGTTGCAATGATGATTTAGGTTTTTGTATGTGTGGTGATAAGAAAAAAATAAAGAAAATATGCGTTTGTTCTAATAGACCGGCTATAAAAGAAACGGATATACAAGATTTTGCCCCGGCAATACAACAATTTGCAGGTGTAGACATGTTGCATAAGATTTTGTCTGATATTAAATCGCGCTGTCGTTAATTAAAAACTGTAACTGACGGAAAGACCGGTATAATTAAAACCACGATTTGTTTCTGTAAAATCACCGTTTGAAAAATGAAGTGTGAAAAATTCTGCGCGCCAACGATTTGAAATATTTTTGCCTATAAAAAACCTTTCGCCGAATACAAGACGGCTGTTAACGTAGTCATCGCGAGAATCCCGCATATAAAGTCCTATACCAAGCCCTATGTAAAAACCTTTCCAGTTTACAATTGCGACGTCCCAAGAAATTCCGATTGCCATAAAAGACAAGCCGTGCTTGCTGTTATAACCAAAATTTTGTACAAAGTCTAAATTTATTCTAGAAGGCAGTCTGAATATTTCCATGGGTTGACTGTATTGCGCCATTAATACAGTTATAGGCTCAAAGTCCCATAAAAACGGGTCAACTAATTTAAATAAAGAACCGCTGCCGGTACCTTGACCGATATATAAGTTTACAGAATTTCTTGTGTCTGTACCAAACATCGGGTTCGGGTCTGCGAATGCAGGCGCGGACAATAAAACGATAAAAAATATAAATAGTTTTTTCATAACGACGATATTATACACTAACATGATTAAATAAGAAATAATAAAAAATTCCGTATTTACAGAACGCAACAAAAATGTTATAATTATACAAAATAATAGTATGACTTGCGTTAAGTCGTACTATAAAACAACGGGTTTCTGGTGCTTCCAGAAATACAGGAGAGTGTTTATGAAAAGTCGTGAAATAGCAGATTACTGCAAAGATGCGATGGGAACAGTATTATTACTGGCTGGTGCTTTTTTCGTTTGTTCTACTTTTTTATCTATGCGGGCTGTGTTTGCAGACCCGATTGCGCCGACCGTACAAAATATGATTTCTGGACCACAAGCAACACGTGCAGGTAACGCAAGTGCAAGGTCATCGCGGCCGGTTACATCGCGTGAAAGTTCTACGAATACGGTATCTCGTGGGAATACCAGTACCAGTGCCACGACTTCTTCGCGCAGTGTCTCTTCGCGTGGAACGGTTGCGCGTACTGCGACGACCCCTGTTACATCGCGTGCGACAACTGCAAATACAGTTTCTGCCAGACCGACAAGTAATACCGCAACGTCACGCGCGGCGACAAATGTCGGCACTGGAACAGTGATAAGTACGCCATCTGGACGCAATGTGGTATCGCGTACTGCGTCAAACGTTGTGTCGCGCGTTGCAACAAATAATGCACGTACCGTTCGTTCGCGTACAACAACAACGCCTTCGCGCGTATCTTTGCAGGGCAGCGCAATTCGTGGCAGCAAGGCAGCCGTAAATTCTAATACTTATACATATTTATCAAATAAGTTATATACGGGTAATTACTCTAATATCATAGATTCTACAACCGGTTTAATCTCGGCAGAGGCATATAATAATTGCTTAGAGTCTTACTATGCATGTATGGATGAAATTTGTACTGCACGTAACGCTGCGCAAAGAAGATGCGCTTGCGCAGGACGCGTTAAAGCGTTTGCAGAGGCAGAAGCAGCGCTAGAAAGTGCAAATGAAGAACTGATAAAAGTTTCTGGTGAATTGGCGTTGTTGATTGCAACCAAAGGTAAAGATGTAAGTGAAGCGTTTCAATTAACAGATGCAGAAAAGGTCATGAACTGTGTGTCTTGGCAAGAAGCAAGTCAAAATGGTACCGCATCAGAAGATGTTTTTGATGATTGGTGCGAACAACATGCTATATTTGATGGTACTTGCAGTAACAGCACGCCGCCTTCTTATTGTAAAGAAACAGGCAATAGTTTCGGTTTTGATATTTACGCCTTGGACGGTTCGGGCAGTGACATATTGGCGTCGTTAAAGTCTTGGGCCGATGCAAAAGAAGCAACGTTAACAATTATATCCGATGATACGAATAATTTAACCAGTGCGTTTAACAACTTGTCAAACGTTGTTGGTAACTTGGCTGGCATAGACGGCGCGTTTTCAGATAGTGAAAACATAAAAGATTCATTGGCAGAAACGTGGGGGTACGAACTGTTTGAATATGCGCATAATAATGTATGTAACCGTGTATTAGATTCCTGTTTTAATGGGATATACGAAGCGTGCGGAACACCGCCATCAAATGGACGTAAGTGCGGAAATGGCGCGTCGCAATGCCCGTATAATTATAACAGTTACATTTCTGTTTCTAATACCGGCAGTTACGAGTTAGATTTTATAGAACCAAATACGGGTTATACCGCATCTAATTCTGCAACGTGCTTTGGTTATACGTCTGCGTCTGGTGATCCGTACTCTAATTTGCGCGGACCTGTTGCAGATGCACGTCGCAGCATTATGCAAAAGTATGCGTTGGACGCGAATGCAGATTGTGACGCGTACGGTGAACAGTTGCGTACAACTGCACAAAATATCGGATATCAGAAAGTGGCTGCTCAACAGGCGTTGCAACAAAAACGTTTAGAGTTTGCCCAAGAAGAAAAGGAAACAACGCTGAACAATGCTATTGCGGCCGGTACAAACTTTAATGAATGCCTAAGCGAAATATTTGATTGTTATGAAACGCAGGCTTCTACGAATGCAAGCTGGCCTGATGCGCGTATCAAGACGTATTGTGCTCAGATTGCGAATGTACCGCATTGTTATGAAACGATGATATGTAATCCGTCTACATCGCAATTCCGTGCTGTTATTGACAAACAAGACAATGCAAAGTGCAATAATAGTCAGGATTACACACAAAATACTTGCCGTAACATCGTTACGCTGAACGAAATCTTGAACGGTGTAAACGGTGCCGGTACGGTTGATCCAGAAACGCCATTATGCTTAGATACAGAAGCGGAAAATTGCAATTCTGCTGCGTTACGTGAACAGTGCTTGCTGAATAATGGTGTTGATGCAATACGTACTTGGAAACGTGCAGATTCTGGTAATTAAAGTATCTGGATGTTATTAAACCGCCCTCACGGGCGGTTTTTTATTGCTTGTTATGGTGTTTTGTAGAAAAGTTTATGCAAAATGCTTGACTTTTTATTTAAAAATGTTATTTTTGTAGAAACTTTTGAACAAAATAGAACAAGAACATTAGCAAAGAGAAAGAAAATGAGCAATTTTGCAATCTTTCAAACCGGCGGCAAACAATATCGCGTTCAGGCGGGGGATATTGTAAAGGTTGAAAAACTGAATGCCGAAGGTAAAGTTGAATTTGACCAGGTATTGATGGTTGGTGACAAAGTTGGCGCGCCTTTCGTTGAAGGTGCCAAGATTGTTGCAGAGGTTTTGGAACAGAAACGTACTGACAAAGTTTTGGTTTTCAAGAAAAAGCGTCGTCAAAATTATCGTCGCACGCATGGTCATCGTCAGTATATTACTGTTTTGAAGGTAACGGAAATCAAAGGTTAATTTCTGGTGTATAAATCAGAATAATCAGAAATTAAAGGAGTTTAATTATGGCACATAAGAAAGCTGGTTCGGCAACAACCAACGGACGCGACTCTGCTGGACGCAGATTAGGCGTTAAGAAATCTGGTGGCAGTCGTGTAATTCCAGGTAATATCATTATCCGTCAACGTGGTACATCTGTACATCCAGGTAAAAACGTTGGTATGGGTAAAGATCATACGATATTTGCAAAGATTGCTGGTATCGTTAAATTCAAAAAAGGTTTGGGTGACAGAAAGACAGTTTCTGTTGTTCCAGAAGAAGAATAAAAAAAGCACCAAACGGTGCTTTTTTATATATTATATAAAAATCATCTTTTTTGTTTTTTTACATTGTGGTATAATAGACAGAAAGATGAAAAGACTTTCAATTTGTTTTTTCTTGTTGGCTTTTTATTCGCCTGCTGTGTTTGCAGACGGTGAGGTTACGGCTTCAAGAGCTTTGCCTTCCAGCGTTTCTGCCGATGCGGTAAGGCAGAGCCCGCGTAATGTAAGCAACACGGTTCGTTCTATGGATTCTTCGCGAAATGTTACTACGAGAACGGTTGTGCCATCAGAAACCGAAGGAAGTACGGTTGTACGTAGCGGTGCGCGTGTTGTTGATTTAGGAAATAGTACTGTTACGTCAACTGCGCGTGGTACGGGTCAGACGATTAATACGGGTACCGTCTCGCGCGCGGTAAATACAACGAAAATCAATTCTTCGCGTGATAATTTAGAAGCAGCGGTAAATACGGTCGGACGTAATGCCCGCGTTGACGCTGCAAGCATTAATAATAATCCTCTGGTGCGTAGGGCTGGTGTGACTTTGCGTCCCACAACGGCAGAGGTTGGCGGTCGTGCAACGATTGGTGATACAAATATACAAACGGGGTCAAACGTTGGTAATGGTGCGCGCTCTGTACAGGCACGGGCAACTGTTACGGGTACCGACACAGAAACAAACGCGGAAACCATCGCCCAGGCAAAGACGCGACTGGAACAAACATCCGATTTAAATCAGTCTTGTCAGCAACAGTATAACGATTGTATGGATCAGTTTTGTGCTGTGATAGACGCTAATCAAAAGCGTTGTTCTTGTTCTGCAAATTTATCGAATTATACGAAGGTAGAAAATGCGGTTAAAGACGCAAATACACAATTGAATGATGTTGCGCAGCGTATAAGGTATGTAGGTTTATCTGCGGATGAAATTCGTGCCATTATGAACGAGACAGAGGCCGAGGCGGCTTTGTCCGGTGCAACGGATACCACAGAAACGCGTAATATGCTGGAAGAAATAGAAAAGATGATACGCGACCCCAGCAGTAATACGTCTTATTCGGCGGATACCTATACTGGTTTGGATATGAGTTTGGATTTTACTGCCGATACTGCAGATATATTCAGTTTAGATTTCTTGAATACCGGTACTACCAGTTTTTCTAATTTGCGCGGAACTGATTTATATAACGCTGCGAAAAAACGTTGTAATACAGTTTTGAATCAGTGTAAAGAAGCCGGTGCGAATATAGAACAAATCACGGGTAATTATGATTTAGCAATTGATAAAGATTGTATCGCGTACGAACAAGGGCTGACCAAAATGAATGAAACTTTGGTATCCAATGTTCGCAGTGCAAATTTGATGTTGCAAAAAGCGCGTCTGGCGGTGTTACAGAACAAGAATCAATATGATGCCAAGGGTTGTATAGGTGCGTTGGACGCTTGTATGACAGATGATATGGTATGTGGTTCAGATTATAATAAGTGTTTGGATCCTACAAAACGTTATATTGATGAAAATGGTGAAGTCATCTTGGGGCAAGACATTACAGATATAACGGATTTTATGCAAAATTATAATAATGCAAATATAAACTCTGGCTTTTTAAGCAATGCGTATAACATCAGCATGGACACGGCTACGTGTTCTGGTGACGGCGGTAATAACGGTTCTTGCAATGTAAAATATCTGTTGCAGAAAATAGGGACAAAGCAGAAAGTTACAGACGAAGGTCTGTGTCGCGCGGTATTGGATAAATGTCAAAACTATACATACGATTCAAACGGAAATTACAAACCTTATAATGATGTCGTGGTGAATTATGTTCAGCGTGCAATGGTAAATATTCAAGCGGCGCAAAGACAGATTATATCAGATTATGCATCAAATTGTATGCTTGATATTGCTACTTGTTACAACCAACAGGTTACGCAGGTTAATGCGTGGTCTACAAGCGCAAGCATTAACAGTATATATAACGTTATGCGCGGTGCTTGCCGTAACGTTGCGTTAACTTGTGCATATGCTGTATTTGCTAATGATACAAACAGTTGTCCGGATAATGATAATGAAACATGTATAGAGAGTATTTCGCAAATGTTTTATCAATCGCTGTTGTGTCCAGATAATTCTACTTATCAGACGACGGCAGGTGTTGCAGGTTCGGACGGTTATGTAAACGAACGTTGTAAGTGTAACACAGGTTACGAGCAGTTTGGAACGCAGTGTTTGGCATCTTGTCCGGCACATGCAAATCGTAATACTTATGGTACATGTGTTTGTGAGTCTGGATATACGATGAAAAACGGCGTTTGTGAATCGGATACGCCAAGTTCTGGAACAGGTAACGGTGGCGAAGGTGCTTAATTAAACAAAAAAACGCAAGTAATTGCGTTTTTTTATGCCATTAATTTTTCCATAAAAGCGTTATGTGCATTTAGTTCGTCTTCGTGTGGTGCAAAAGTTCGTTTTGGAAAATTATTTCCTATCTTTGGGTGGTTTAAAAAGTCTTGATGCTGTTTTGCGATAATTTCTGCAACGTCTGGTGCGGGCGCAGTATTTTCAAGTTCTTTATATACCTTGGCCAAGATTTCTGCGTCAATTAAAGCGCCATGAGCATCTGCACGTGCTGTAAGTGATATGCCATACCACTTTGCTAGTGCGTCCAGTGAATAACTTTTAGGACCAAATACCCGATTCCTTGCGATTACAATAGAGTCCAATTGTTGCTCTTTCGGAATTTGTGGCAGTCCCAGTTGTGCTAATTCATGATTGATGAAAGGAAAGTCAAAGTCTGCCCCGTTATGTGCAACAATAGGACTGTCGCCGATGAATTCTAAAAACTTTGGTGCAACCACCGCCATTTTGGGTTTGTCTTCCAAGAATGCGTTAGAAATTTTATGTACCATATACGAATCGGGAGGAATGATTTTCCCGTCTGGATTTATGTATTCGTGGAATGTGTTATCTGTAATTTTATCGTCTATCATTTCAACGGCACCGATTTCTATACACCTATCGCCGCGCATGTATTCTAGACCTGTTGTTTCTATGTCAAAGCATATAACGCGTTTCATTTCTATTTCCTGCAAAATATATTTTTGATAACCAGACTTTATGTATTATAATAGACGGATGAATTTAATGCTAGAAAATCTTAACGATAAACAAAAAGAAGCGGTTACTACAACGGAAGGTCCCTTGTTAGTTTTGGCTGGTGCTGGAACAGGAAAAACAAGGGTTTTAACAACGCGTATTGCGTATATCTTAAATCTTGGGTTTGCGCAACCTTGGCAGGTTTTGGCGCTGACTTTTACGAATAAAGCCGCCAACGAAATGAAAAAGCGTTTGTTTGATTTTGCCGTTGACGGTGGCGGTTGGTATGCGGGTGATATTTGGTGCGGGACGTTTCATTCTATGTGTTTGCGCATTTTACGTGCTAATTCCGACCTTGTAGGTTTGCGGCGCGATTTTTTAATTTACGGCGAAGAAGATCAAAAAGCGGTCTTGAAAAATGTTTTTGCTGCAATGGGTTTGGACTTTAACGCGTCAGATTGGGTGGAAAGAATTTCTGCAATAAAGGACAAGGGTTTGGCTGCCCCTTCGTATACATCTGAAATTGCCGGGCGTATTTTTGAGGCATATA
The DNA here is from genome assembly GCA_949290785.1 of uncultured Pseudomonadota bacterium. GTDB lineage: Bacteria > Pseudomonadota > Alphaproteobacteria > Rs-D84 > Rs-D84 > Enterousia. The sequence continues at coordinate 22,302 of CASETE010000017.1, read as the reverse complement.
ACGCGGAACTGGCACGTATGGGTGCGCTTGATTTTGGTGATATAATATTAAAGGTCTTGGATTTATTTAATACGCATAGCGAGGTTTTGGAAAAATATCAAAGACAATTTAAGTATATTATGGTTGATGAATTTCAAGACACGAACAAAGCGCAAATGCAATTGTTAGAAATATTAACGCGCGGTAACGATAATCCTAATATATGTTGCGTTGGTGATGATGATCAGTCCATATATTCGTGGCGTGGTGCGGAAATACAAAATATTCTTGGGTTTGAGGCCGCATTTAAACAAGCAAAAATAATCCGACTGGAAACGAATTATCGCAGCACGCCGAATATATTGGGGGCGGCTAATTCTTTAATTCGTCATAATCAAGGCAGACTGGGCAAAGACTTGCACAGTATTACAGATGTGAAGATAGGCGAGCCTGTGTATGTTTTGACTCTTCCGACAGATTGGGACGAGGCAAGGATTATTGCCGATACGATTATGCGCAAGGACGAAGCAGAACCGTTTTCTGATTATGCCGTATTAATCAGAACCGGCAGTTTGTCTCGCATGTTTGAAGAAGAGTTTACGTCGCGTGGCATTCCTTTTAAACTGGTAGGGGCTACAAAGTTTTATGATAGAATGGAAATACGAGACGTAATTGCGTACTTACGTCTGTTGGTCTATCCTTTTGATGATTTTGCATTTATGCGTATAATTGGAAAGCCAAGACGCGGATTCGGTGCGTCTGCTATTGCTAAATTGCGTTCAAGTGGTAAATACTTAATGGACGGGTTGAAAAACGCGCAGTTATCGGCGAAGCAGAAAAGCAGTGCGGATGAGTTTTTAAATGCGTTTGATTTTGACTGGCAATCTATGCCCCCTATGGCCGCGACGCAATATATATTAGATAAGTCTGGGTATTTACAGATGTGGCGCGAATCAAAAGACGTTGATGCGCCAGATAGGTTGGATAATGTAAAAGAGTTAATAACGAATGTGATATCAAAATATACTTCTTTGCCAGAGTTTTTGGAACATGCCGCATTAATGACTGCGGACGATAACGATTCTGATGATATTGGTAAAGTAACAGATACTGTAAGTATAATGACGATACACGCTGCCAAAGGGCTAGAGTTCAATACAGTATTTTTGCCGGCATGGGAAGAGGGTATTTTTCCGAACGACAAGGCTGTTAATGAAGGCGGCTTAGAAGAAGAACGACGTTTAGCCTATGTTGCGATTACTCGTGCGCGTCGTCGCGCAATAATTACCAACGCAATGTCCAGAATGATGTTCGGTCAGCGGCAATGTAATTCGCCCAGTCGCTTTATAACGGAAATGGATAATAAATATCTAGATTTTCAGGGTGGGGCACAAAGAACGCATTATAAAATGCCTACATCATATCAGTCGCGTCCTGCGCCACGTAAAACAGAATCAAAATCTGCTGTTGGAAAATTAGTGTCTCATACTGAAATGGGGCGCGGCGTTGTCATAGAAGAAAACGCAGACATTTTAACGGTTGCGTTCAGAAATAAAGGCATAAAGAAAGTTGCGCGTCAATTTGTAGAATTTACAGATTAGTTATGCGTTATTTTTTAGAATCTTTGTATGCTTTTACCCAACTTTTTCCGTTGTTATATGTGTTTTTTAACAGTTTTTTGATTTGTTCGCCGACATCTTTGCCAATGTCAGAGTTTATGCTGCCGCCTATATCTTTTGCAATTTTTTCTGCGTTAAATGCCAAGTATGTAACCAAGCAACCGCTTAACAATGTAACGACAAACCCCGCGTTTTCTAACGTTGGTACTTGTGCAGACAAGTCAGTGGAAACTGTTCCTGCCATCAGTGCCGCACATATTGCGATTACGATTGATAAAGATACAAAGTAAATCGCGGCATCAATAAATCTTTTAATTTGTGTTTCCAAAGATTCTGTTTTGAATAATCCTAAAAAGCCATTAAATATATCCCCGGCGATTCCTTTATAAGAAGTCTTTGCGACGGTTTCTGCAATAGCAGTAAAGGGCAGTAAAATTACCGCTAAGAACAGGTCGGCAATTACCCCCAAGGCCATTAACGCAAATTTCCATATATTAACTAAAAAGATTACAATGAATACTATGCCGACCAATACAGAAAATGCGCTGGTACCTATTCCGGCGATTATCCATTTCCAACCAGTTGCGATTGCTGTATAGAAGAATCCTGATAATCTTGTCGGAACGCACAAGATATCTGCGGTCATATTCGGATCTATTAACATGTTAGCAGAAGTGTGCGCATTTGCGTATTCGCGAATTGCACCACAGGTATCAGGTAAATTTGTACCAACCGCGTTTGCAACAGCGTTTAATATTATATCGGATAAATAAGTCCCAACACTTATTATGGGGCCTACAACCCACATAAATATTTTTGCGGCGCCTTGGTCCAGTATAAGAATCCATATTGTGATAACCAAGGCTTTCTTTAATAAACTTTCCACCAGTTCTTTGACGTCAGACCCCTTGGATATCATATTGTATACTTCCAGCATGACCCAAAAAGCATAAGCAATTATTATAAATATAATTACAAACCTAACCAAAGGAATTTTAAGTGTTTCCCCTAACCAAGACAATGCGTGCATAAAAGCCAGTCCGACCTTTGCTTCTATGGGTACATAGTCTTGAACCAGTTGATTTTTTTGAAATTCTGACTGAAAATCTGTTATGTCACTTTTTATACCGGTTGTAAATAATCCTACATTTTGTTCTGTCAGCCAAGAACCATAATCGCCGATTTCTGACATTGGTAAATTAGTTGCTTCGGCATATGCGGGCGTCAAAAACAAACAAGCAAAAATGCAGATAGCGATTTTGGATAAAATAAATTTAAATAATTTCATTTTTTTATTTTTCTCCGACTGCTTTTGCTACATAGTCAAAAATTTGTCGCGGTGCATGCCAAATTTTTTTGCCCAGTTCTTTTGTCCAACCGCCAAAATCAAACTGTTCTTTGCTGTCTTTTCCAAGTATACCATCAATCTTTGGTTTAACTATATAGAAATAGATAAAGAATATTCCGAACATCAGCATCAAGAAGTCCCAACCGTCAGACATAAAGTCAAACGCGCCGGGGTATTTACGTTCAACTTCTGCGCGTCTTGCTGTAAAACAATTTTTGAATTTGTCCGCGTTAACAACGCCCTGTTCCAAAGACACCTCTTCGCAAGTTGAAAATACGTTTATGACAGATAGTGTTTGTGCGTCTGGGTTTTGCACGCTTTGTCCCATCAATGGCGGTAAAATCGCGCTGTATCCATCGTTGGGACCTGGGAAATATTCATCTGCTGCGAATGATACTATGGCATATATGATAAGAGTTTTTAAGGTAATGCCTATGACTTGGATAGCCGTTTTTACCAACGTATCAATAGAGTTTTTAACGACCCCACTTGCCAAAGACCATGTTTGTTCAAATGCGGCGGCTGCAAGAATTAGCGGTAAAAATATGATAACGAACACCAGTTTGAATATGACAGAAAAAATCTGAAAGAATAAATCAAATCCAATGACTAAAAACAATATTACCAGTGCCAAACCCGCCAGCCAAGTAAACGCGCCGCCACCCATGCCTAACCAAGCATAGTTCATCAGCGCAAAACCGCCCGCCGCGCCGGACATCATTACGCTGTTTATGTTGCCCACTACACACATAAAAGGTTGTAGTACGGGGTTTAATATTTCGTCGTTTTTATCTGTGTTTTCTAAGGCGGGGCATTGTGCTGCCTCTGATATTCCTGTGGCAGCCATTGACAGTTCTGCACCAACGAACATAACTGGCGTAATAGTTATATTTGTAACTGTTTTAAGGGCCGCAGTTCCACCCATGCCCAAAGCCCCCATAAGCACGCCAACAATCATTACTCGTGCGCCTTGGCGCCATACTTTGTCAAACCATGATTTGAATTCTAATTTTTTTTCATTTCCGTCCAAAGAAGAGGTTTCTTTTGCGGCATTAAACAAATATTGTGCAGTATATAAAAACAAGAACAACCCAAATCCCAGTGCAAGCAATATCCATATATTGTCTACCATAGTTGTCCAGAACATTTCCGTGGCGCGTCCGATTACGCCGAATAATTCGGAAACATATTTGCACATAAAACACCCGTTGGCGTTTGTAATATCACCGTCTGATGCGCCAACCGCAGTTAAAAAACCGTTTACGCTGGTATACGTCAAAGACGCACCACCAATAGAAGAAGATAAATACCATATACCTAACCCAAGCGCGATGGCACCCATTATAAAATATATAGCAAGAGATATCAGTTTTGCTTTCATTTTGTTTTATTATCTGTTTTGTCTTTTGTATCTTTGTTTTCTTTATTTTTTTCGCCCTTGTTTAATATTGTCTTTCCTACGGCAGTAGCATATCCTACGGCATTAGAAGTAAGTTGCATTACTGTATTTGCCAATTTTTCGCTAAGTTCATTTTCTTGTGATACGCCGAAAGTACTTAATACCATAGAAGTCACCTGCGGAATTTGATCGTACAAGAAGTTAACAACGTATAGCAATATGATACTGCCGACTAATGTGATGCTAGCTAAATTATCGGACGATAAAGCATCTGCATATATATCGCCGCTTAGAATCATCGTCATAATCTCTTCGGTTGATTGACCGGGGGCAGAAAAGAACTTTGCGATGATTGTCATTATCACAGTATAAGTAAGCACTGCGGCAGCCAACGTTATAATTGCATTGATAAGTTTTTTTAATTGGGCAGTACCAATGTTTTTTCCCAGTGCCGAAATCCAAGAAGGTGCGTCTGCGCCCTTGAACGCAATTAATATTAATGATAGCGGAAAGAAAAACGCAAAAAAGGTCATTGCAACAATTATGTCGGCGAAGTAAAAACAGAACCGTAAAAATAACTTAAAGAATCCGTATGCCAGATATAACCCAATGAAAAATAATGTTATATGTTTGATAAGCGCGCCGACGCCCAACAAGGCTTTATAAGAAAAAGCCTTGTCCATAACGGCGATACCCAGTTTGATATAAGATTGAAACTGTGTAATCGTAGTTTTCATCAGTAATATTATTTTATCGCGCAGCTCTGGACGATAAAAACCTTCGCTGGATATTTCTTGGGGCGTATAAGGTACTTTTTCATTTACTGTTTCTGGGGTTGTTTCCAGCATCGTTTGTGTATAAATCAGTGCAATATCAGTGACGGGTTCAAAAGTAATGGACGTTATAAATCTTGGAAATGTTACCCCCATGCCAAGCAAAGTCAGTGCCACCAAAGAATTTATAATCACGGGTTGTATGGATTTTTTATACCAAGGGTCTGATATGTTTCCTTTGATGTTTTTCCAAACTGCGTTCATGATAAAGAACGCTAATAACACACAAAATAATATGGCACAAAATATTGTCAGTTTATTATACACCGCCGCTGCGGAATAAGACACAACTTGGAACAAGCGGTCAAAGACCGGACATCCCCAGCATAAAACAGCATTATCTACCAAAGGGTTTAATACATCATTCATTTATTTTTTTGTCCATCCCAAAACTGTGCCTATTTGTTTACCGCGTTTTTTTATCAGTTGTGTAAATGATTGCGTGTCTTTCTTTACTGTGTTGTACAAGTTATCCATTCCTGAACCGGCATATTCTTTCAGTTTGTCGCGTGTGATATTAAATATGCGCAACATCAAATAAAAAGTCATTATTGAAGATAACCATAATATAGAATGCTCACCAAATCCCATCGCAGAATTTGCAACCTGTGGTACATTAGAAGAAGCCGAACCGCCGGATGCAACAACGAATATAGACGAACTCCATTGGAATAAAGATTTAACTACGGCGATATTTATGCACAGAATAAAGGTGCAAGCAATCATCGTTATGACCAATTGTTGCAGTGCTTTTGTTATTCCGGCAAATGCGGGCCATATATCAAACCATTTGTCATTAGGTTTTGCGACATAAGCCAATACCTGAAATGGGTAAAGAATCAAGGCCATTCCAAAGTTAAAGATTGCCTGGATAATCAACAGCGCCATAAAAAGATTGCTTGAAACAAAAGCCATTATTAAAAATATCCCTGTTACAAGGTTCAAAAAGTCTTCGCCGCCGTGTGGAATCAGGGTTATTAATCCGCGCAGTCCGCGTTTAAAAAACTCAAACCCGCGTTTTATAATTTGGTTGTTTGCATGTGAAATATCTGCGACGGGTTGAACCATGAATTCGCAACTAGATTGTGAAATCCATCCTTTTTCAATAATGCTGGGGGGGCATTCTATTTTTTCTGCCTTGATTCCCGATTCGTTTAATGTGCTTGTAATACTTTCTGTGTAAAGCGCGCCAAATTGTAAAAATGGGTTAACCAGCCATTCTGTTAAATAAACTGGTTTAAGTTGTAATAAAACTGTTGCTGCGATGATGGCACGAAATGCTGGTTTTAATAAATTTGAGGCTATGGTCATACCGTCTGCTTTGCCGTCAATCATTTCGCCGCCGCCGGAAAAACCGAAAAACGAAACCCAAGTCTTAGGAAAGTACATTTTTATTAGGTATAAAGCCATAGATACAGCCAAAAATCCCCAAATTAGTATGTATATTATACCGTCGCCTTTGCCCACAAAGAATTCGTAACCGCCTGTTGCAACCAGCATAAAAGAATCTAATACGGTCGGAATAAACGGTGCCAGATTTAGCGCATCTATTATATCGGCGTGTGCAGATACCGGCACCGTACATAGTACAAGTGTAACCAAGGTTAAAGCAACCGGTTTCAGTATAGATAAAAATCTGTGTTTTAAACTTAACATTCTCTGCTTAATATATTTTATCTTATCAATTATATCACATTTAATGCAAAATATGATATACTTAAAAACAATGAGTTGGCTAAAAAAATTTTGGATAGTTTTTGTCTCGTTCTTGCCTTTTTCGGCGGGGGCATTTGTTCCGTTCGTGATAAAGGGCATTGCAGGGCTTGGAATCATAGCGGGATTTTCAATATACAGAACGATGGCGCCGGTTAATATGTCAGACGCGTTGAACTTTTTTTCAAGTTGTTGGTCTTGTCAAATGTTTTCAGAAATTATGGCGACGATGTCTGGCTTGTTGCCGCGCGTTTATAGTGGCATTAGTTCGGCAACTATAACGTTTGCGATTACGTTAATGGCGGTGTGGTTTGCATGGAAATTAATTTCTGGATTTTTAAAAGGCCAGGCCGAAGAACCGTGGAATCTGACAAGTTTGTTTAGTACGCAACTGATAAAGACGGCCTTTGTTTCTGCGTTGCTCTTGATACCTTTGCCGCGTTTATTGACAGATGTTGTGATAGAGCCCGTGTTTAACGTAGGGCTGTCTTTGAATAGGGCGATTGTCGGAAACGACGATTTCGCCCAATGCGTTGTTGCAACTGCCGTTGCCGACCCTGTGTCTATTAGTTCAGATGCCGCAGAACGTGGGGCTTTTTCGCCTCGGTTGCGTCATAACTTAGCGTGCGAGGTTGCAAATGTTCATCAAATGACAGGCTTAGGAATGACGGTTGGATGGACGATGTTAAACATGGCTTTTAACGAAGAATACGCGCATAAAATCTTATGGGATTTACCGATATTTCCTAATATTCCGATTTTCTTTGTTGGGTTATTGATTTTTGTTTTATTTTTAGTCGCCTTGTTGCCGATACCGTTTTATTTCTTAGAGATTTTCATAAAATTATCTATGGATTTGATAATGATGCCATTAATGTTGTTGTCTTGGCTATTTAAAGACTGGGCTATTTTCCCTAAAAACAGCGGGCAGACAATCAAGGGCATGATAGATGACGTCATAAAAGGAACAGCAGGTATTGCCATTATAGGTGTGTTTGTAAGTTTTGCTGTCATGTTCTTGAACGCGGCTTTTGGTCAATGGAAAAGCGCAAATGTTTTACAAACGGCGTTGGCGCAAAACGATTCGACGATATTAATGGACGGTTTGATGATGAACAACGACAGTATAATAACTATTATATTGATGGGATTGTTTATCGCGATGTTTATGGTCATGATACCTGCGTTGGTACAAACATTGTTTGCGAAAGTAAGTATTCCATCAACGTTTTATGAAAACGTAAAAAAAGATATAAAAATTACTTGGGAAAACCTGAAAAAGTGGCATTCCGCACTACAAAAATAAAAAATCAAGTGTTTTATTTATAAAAGTGGTCTTTTTTGTACCTTCCGAATCTGATATAATTCATATCAATGAAACAGTTTCCGATTCTTTACTGGCCGCGCAAAACAAAAGCTGATGTGAACTATCAGTTGGCTCGCAAGGTTATAAATACCGCGACCGGCGTTATGCCTGATGTATTAGTCGGCGACATAGATTTATCGACTATATTGGAAGAAAACCCTGGTGCCACGGTATACTATCCTGTTTTCTGTGAATCAACTGGATGGTGGGGTGAATTATTGGGGACCGAGGCAACTGTTACAGACAAATTAATAATTTCTCCGGAATGTCAGTTGATGGTCATAGAACTGGCAGATAAGGCGTCAAATCACGAAAGAAACGGTAAAAATCAACTGCTGGCGGCGGAAATATACCCGGCCAGTGGTTTTTTTAAGAAAATGAATTCTGGCATTGCAACGGTTGCTGATATGCTGGCGACAGATGCCGGAACTATACTGGCATTATTTTCTGGCAAAAATCGCAATCAGTTTATAAATGTCTTGGAAACCACGGGAAATTCGTACTTGGGGTGCATTGGCAGATACTAAAAATATATTAAAATGCTTGCTTTATAGAAAAATCCTTGTATAATTTCGTGGCTTAAAAGAATTAAAAAGGGTAATACGATGAAAAAAGGCATTCATCCAGAATATCATGAAATCAACGTCACAATGACAAACGGTAAAACCATAAAAATGTTTTCTTCTGTCAAAAAAGACTTGGTTTTGTCTACGGATAATTTGAATCATTCTGCATGGACCGGTCAGCGTACGAACGCGGGCGACAAGGGGCAGCGTGCATCAAAGTTCAAGAACAAGTTTGCAGGGTTTAAATTTTAATCTTGCGCTGTTCAACAGGGGCAAAATATGGATTTGTTGATAAAGGGTTCTTCGGAATTAAACAAGATGTTTATGGCGTTGCAGCGTACTGCGTCTGGTTTACGTCATGATTTCGGAGAGGTAGAAAATTTACAACAGTCTTTACGTGGGGCGCGTGATTTTGTACAAAAGGCGTCTGCAAGAATAGAAGAAAGTATTTTGTCTGATTTGTTGTTGGTCCGTCCTTCGGCTGGTTTATTGACGCCGAACGTATCGCATGATGGCGATGGACGTGACGAGTTTGTGCTGGCTTTGTCTGGCGCTGCAAATTTTGTGCGTGGTAATCCTCATTTTGCTATATCGTTGGCGTTAAGAAGCAACGACGAAACGAGAATAGCGTTGGTTTATTCGCCGATTGATGAAAGGCTTTATTATGCGGAATTGGGGCGTGGGGCGTATGTTTTTTCTGCGTACCATTCTGCGAAGATAAGGGTTTCTAATTTATCTGAACCGTCAGAGTTGACAGTTGGTTATAACACAACCGATTGTCGCAAAACGGTTGGCGATGTTCGTCGGACAGGCTGTCCTGCTTTGGATTTGGCATGGGTTGCGTCTGGTAAATTGGATGCTTTCGTTTCGGACCCATTGGATTACGCAGAAATTGCGGCGGGCGAATTGCTTGTTCGCGAAGCGGGCGGGAAAATCACATTTGATTCGGATTTAATTGCTACAAACGGCAAAGTTGAATTATAACATAAGACCGCCAAGGCGGTTTTTTTCGGGGTTATGTTTATCAGATTATAAATTTTTTGTGCTATGACTCGGTTGTCGGCGTGACAGAAAAATCTCTCCTCTGGATCGTTGCGATGCCGAGTTACCTTTTTTATTTAAATACAAAACTTGCAAAGAGATAATAAATATCTTAAACTTTCAAATTATGAAATTTAAAAAGATACTGCGCGTTTTATTAAACGTTTTATTTTGGGGTTTTACCGCCGGCATAGCGGCGCTGGCGGCGTTGGTATTAATTTATGGTAACGATTTACCTGATTATAAAAATCTGGCGACTTATGCGCCTCCCGTTGCTACGCGATTGTATGCATCCGATGGCAGTTTACTAATAGAATATGCCGAAGAAAGGCGCGTGTTCATAGATTATGACGATTTGCCGGAACAGTTGGTGAATGCGTTTATCGCGGCCGAAGACCAAAATTTCTGGACGCACCCGGGCGTAGACGTCCAAGGTATTGCACGTGCATTGATTAATAATACCATGCGCGTTTTTGGTTTTAATGCCAACTTTTCTGGTGCGTCAACCATTACCCAGCAGGTGGCAAAAAATTTCTTTTTGACGTCTGAACGTACTTTGTCGCGCAAAATAAAAGAGGCGATATTGGCATTACGGTTAGAACGCAGTTTTTCAAAGCAGCATATCATGACCTTGTATTTAAATCAGATATTTTTAGGGGCGCGTGCGTATGGTGTTGGTTCTGCTTCGTTGATGTATTTTAATAAACCCGTTTCGGAATTAAGTTTATCAGAATGTGCATTTTTGGCTTCGTTACCCAAGGCACCAAACGACAGAGAACGCGCCATAGAGCGTCGCAATTATGTTCTGCGCCGAATGGTTGAAGAAGGTTTTATTACAAAAGCGCAGGCAGATACAGCGGCGGCAGAACCGTTAAATATAAACAGCGGTTTTACGGCTCAGATGGAAGATAAGTTTCAATATTTTGCCGAAGATGTTCGTCGTCAGTTATTAGAAACCTTAGGTCGCGAGACTTTGTATAACCAAGGTCTGTATATTAAAACGACGATAGTTCCAGAATTGCAGCAGGCTGCCAGTGACGCGTTAAATAAAGAATTGGATGCTTATAATGCCGGACGTAAAGAAAAGTTGCAGGGCGCGATAATTGCTATGAATCCGCATACAGGTCGTGTTGTTGCAATGGCTGGTGGTCGTTCATTTGCGGAAAGTTCTTTCAATCGCGCAACGCAAGCGATGCGTCAAATTGGAAGTACTATTAAACCGTTCGTTTATTTGGCGGCATTAGAGCGCGGTATGTCGCCCGAAGCGTTGATTCTGGATGCACCGATTGTCGGTTGGCGGGAAGACAATTCATTATGGAAACCGGAAAACTACGATAAAAAATTTTTAGGAGAAATACCATTAAGATTGGCCCTAGAGACATCTCGTAATGTTCCGACGGTTCGTTTAGTGCAACAAATTGGTGTAGATAATGCCATAGAGGTTGCGCAACGTTTTGGTGTTTATCCTTCGGATTTAAAGAATGTTAATTTATCGTTGGCACTGGGTTCTGGTGAAACGACTTTATTGCGCTTGGTGCAGGGGTATTCGGCATTTGTAAATGGTGGCCGTGTCATAGAACCAAAACTGGTTGATTACATAGAAGATAGATACGGTCGGTTAATTAACGGTCAAAAGACAGATTTAATAGATTGGCAAGAAGACATGGTGCCAGAAGAACAGGTTGTTGATTCTGAACCTTTGTCAGACCCGCAAAGTCTATATCAAATAGTTTCTATATTACAAGGGGCGGTGGAGCGCGGAACAGGTAAGCAAGCAAGGGTCCCAGGTCATACTATTGCTGGGAAAACCGGAACGACGAACGATGTAAAAGATGTTTGGTTTGTAGGTTTTTCTAAAAATTTAATTGCGGGCGTTTATTTAGGCTATGATACGCCGAAGCCGCTTGGGCCTGGTGCTGGCAGTCATATGGCTGCGCGTGTTTTTGCTGATTTTATGAAAGTTGCATTAGCAAACGAAAAGAATCAGCCGTTTGCCGTACCAGATGGTATGACTTTTGTTCGTGTTAATCGTGGTAACGGGGTGTCTGCATCTGCTGATTCAAATGGCATGATTATTACAGAAGCATTTAAACAAGGGCAAACACCAAATCAGCCGTCTGCTGTTCGTGAAAAAGAAAGCGGGCCGGCGGTTGGCGGTGTGTTTTAAGTTTTATAAAATAGGGGGGATGAATGAAAAAGATGATATCTTTTGTTGTAATTGGGCTTGCATTATCTGCATGTGATGGTAATAAAAACATAATAGAACTTGTGTGTGGTGAAAACGACGTGTCTATCAACATGTCCGATAACGGCGATACATTAAATACCGTTATAAACGGGTCAGAAATGGTGTTTAACATAGCGATATCTGCGTCTGGTGCGCGTTATATAAGTGAGACCGAAACCGGCATAGTCACTTTATGGAACAAGGGTGAAGATTGGACGCTGTTTTTTGACGATGAAGCACCGATTTATTGCAGAATTAAATAATTTTGGTTTTGTATAATTTATGTGATAAAATGTCAGCATAAGAAGGAGATTTTTATGCTGACATCTTTTTTGTTAAATAATGGTGCAAATTTTTTTGCGAGTGGTTGGACGCAGTTTGCTGCCGCATTTGGTCTGGCTTTTTTGATAATGTTGTTATTTGGTCGTCCGTTTATTAATGCTATGCATAAATTGCAAAAAAAGGGTCAGCCGATTAGTGAAAATGTTCCGCAGGCGCATCTTAAAAAGGCAGGCACTCCGACAATGGGCGGTTTGTTGATATGCGTTGCTATCATCGTCCCCAGCCTTTTGTTTATGCCGATAGACAACCCAACTGGGTGGATTGCCTTGTTGTCGTTAATAATGTTCGGTGCAATCGGTTTTGTTGATGATTATAAAAAGGTTGTTTCACAGTCGCACAAGGCGTCTAATGGTTTGTCGCCGATGACGCGTTTGGGCTTAGAGGCGGTATGTGTTGTTATCTTGGCATATTTGATTAACAAGACGATACCGCCATATATACCAGAATTGTCGTTGTCTTTACCTTTTGGGATAATATTGCCATTGGGGATTTTCTATTATGTGTTTGCGTATTTTGTAATTGCTGGCAGTGCGAACGCCACGAATATTACAGACGGGTTAGACGGTATGTTGGCAAAGTTGTATATGCCGGTATTAATTGTGTTAGTCGTAGCGTTGTATGGGGCAACGCGTATTGGTTTTATGGATACAGTTATGTTTTTACCAACCGCCAGCGGTCTGTATGCGGTTCTGGGGGCTGCGTTTGGTGCTGTATTAGGTTTCTTGTGGTTTAACTCTAAACCCGCTTCTATATTTATGGGTGATGTTGGTTCTTTGGCTTTAGGCGGTTTTATGGGAACAGTCGCGATGCTTTTAAAGTCTGAAATTATAATGGCGATTGCAGCAGGAATGATGGTTTTGATTTTATTATCGTCATTTGTTCAAACTATGTATTTCAAGGCAAGCCGTAAAATAACGGGTACAGGTCGCAGGGTTTTTCTGCGTGCGCCATTGCATCATCATTTTGAAGAACTTGGGTGGACAGAAACAAAAATAGTTGAAAGGTTTTTCATAGTATCAATATTGTTTTCTGGTTTGGCGTTGGTCTTGTTAAAATTCGCATAAAAAGCCCCCGATTATTCGGGGGTAAAAATAAAAAAGTTTTCATCAGTATATTTTCTTAAAAAAGATGGTATAATAGTCACGAAATGTTTAAAAGAACCGAAGAAAGTAAACTTACCAGTTGGTATTTTGAAGTAGATAGATTTCTACTGGGGGCTTTATTGATACTTATTTTTACTGGTATGTTGTTTATGGTGTCCGCAGGGTCGGTTGCGGCGGAACGTATAGGGCAACCGTGGCATTTTTTTATCATAAAGGCCCTGCCGTTTTATGTGATTGGTTTGATAACGCTTTTTGTTACCAGTATGTTAAATAAAAAGTGGGTATTGGGTATATCCGGTTTAAACGTTGCTGTTGGTTTGTTGTTATTGCTTGTGACTTTGGTTGCGCCACATGTTGTAAAGGGTTCTGCGCGCTTTGTGGCGTTGGGGCCGTTTAATGTTATGCCGTCGGATATAATGAAGCCTGGTTTCATTATTGTTACGGCATGGTTTCTGTCTTTGATGAAAGAAAAATACGGGGCGGATATTTTCTTTAATAAAGAGGCGTGGCGTTTCAGGTGGCTTAGTTGGTGGGCTTATCTTGGTGTGTTTATTCCGGCTTTTTTGATAATTTTACAGCATCCTGATTTAGGTACGTCTATTTTATATTTTGCCGTGTTGTCTGGTATGGTTTTTATGGCTGGGTTGCCGTTGGTAATTGTACCTGTGTTGATAGGTATAGTTGCGCTGGTCGGTGTTTTTGCGTTTTTTACAATGCCGCACGTGCATAATCGTATTGTGTCTTGGTTTTCTGGTACTGGTGATACATATCAAGTTCGGCAGTCAATTCAATCTATACAGCACGGCGGTTTGTTGGGCAGTGGTGACGACGCGTTTGTTAAGCAGTCATTGCCTGACGCGCATACAGACTTTATTTTTGCTGCTATTGCCGAAGATCTTGGGGCGATAATGGCGTGCGTTTTATTGGGGTTGTTACTGTATGTTTTAAAACGTTTGACTACTGATGCAATGCAGGCGCGTGATCCGTTTGTGTTTTATGCAGCCGGCGGTGCGGCCGCGTTGTTTGGTACGCAAGTTTGCATAAACTTGATGTCTACGTTGCATATTTTTGCGCCAAAGGGCATGACTTTGCCATTCATTTCATATGGCGGCAGTTCTTTTGTGGCGTTTTGTTTACTATTTGGTATGGTATTGGCTGTTGTGCGTGAAGATAAGTGGAAATAAGGGGGCTGGCTATGAAAATATGGGTTGCAACCGGTGGTACGGGCGGACACGTTTTTCCGGCTTTAAGCGTTGTTACAGAATTGGTTGAACGTGGTCATAAAGTTACTATTTCTTGCGACGGGCGCGTAAAAAAAATGGTGGCAGATGGCAAGCCAGAGTCCGCCAAGGTCGTTCGTATATGGGCGTCAGGCGTTGGCGCTAAAAGTCGCATTAAACAATTGGTGTCATTGTTTAAAATAGGAGTCTCAGCAGTATATTTGATTTTAAGGTTTGCTTTTTTACGTCCGCAACGCGTCGTCGCGTTTGGTGGGTATGCATCGGTACCTGCTGTTTTTGCTGCGCATGTTTGGAATGTCCCGACTTTCCTGCACGAGCAAAATGCAGCAATCGGGCGCGCGAACAAATTTGCGTTGCGTTGGGTTAAAACGTTGATGACAAGTTTTCCAAAAGTTGACGGTTTGCCCGAAGGAACATCGGCAAAAGTTGTGTATACTGGTTTGCCGGTACGTAAGGACTTCTTGTCGGTTGCGGGGGCTTCCTTGCCGGATAGTCCAAGTTTGTTTGTGACTGGCGGTTCTTTGGGGGCGCAGGTTTTAGACGATATTGTTCCGGCAGCACTAATTTCTATGAAGAACAAGAAGATATTTGTTACGCATCAGACGCGTCCGGAAAACGTTTCTCGGTTGCAAAAGTTATACGCTGAAAATAAAATTCGTGCAAATGTATTGTCTTTTGTTCATGATATGGCAAGTACCATTGCTGGTTCTTCGTTGGTAATTGGTCGTGGTGGGGCTAGTACGGTTGTGGAACTAGAAACAGTTGGTCGCGGAGCAATATTAGTTCCGCTGGGGATAAATCCAGACCAGGCTGCGAATGCGAACAGTTTTGCTAAATTAGGTGGCGGGTTTGCCGTGCCGCAAGATAAATTTACAGTGAAATGGTTAACGGCTACTTTGACAGACTTGTTTGATAATCCTGCAAGACTTGAAAAAATGGCACAGAAGTCATTGGTTGAAAACGATGCTGTCATTAACATTGTTAAAGAAATAACAAAATAAATATTATTTGTGCATTTTTCTGTTGCGCGCGATTCGTGATTTGTTCTATTATAGAAATGGAAGGAAAGGAAAATGCGGCAGATTTATGTTTCTGTTTTATCCCTATTTATAGTGTTACCAGCCTTGGCAGACGCGCGTTTGCCGGTGGTGAATGTTGCAGCGGGTGGGGTATCTGCACGTGCTGCGTTTGGACTGCCGGTTGAGAAAAAAGTTGTTAAAACCGTGCAAAATAATAATAAAAAACAAGAAGTGTCCGACGCAAGAACAGTTGTTGCGCGTTCAACAAAGAAAACAAGTTCGGTAAAACAATCAGAAAACGTTTCTGTTGATGCCGGTGAACAATTGTTTGCCAGTACGGACGTTTTGATTCCGCGCAGACCAAGTTCTGATTTATGGGCACGTAATGACACGCCACTGCGCTTGCCACAGCCAGAAGAATTTTCTGTTATGAAGTCTGATTTTGCATTGCCTGAAGAAAGTTTGGATGTTGCGTCTAATTCAACCAGTTACAGCAACACAAGTACTGAATTAAAATCAAGTGACGATATCGTTTCCGATTTAGATGCTCAGATCGCAAGGTTAAATGAATTACAGCGTCGTGCAGATAATAGTGTACTTGGGAATAAGTTCGCTGCTGCAAAAACAGCAAGAACGGATGATGCGTCTGCAGTGAAGAACAGTTCGGATGATGTAAACGTCGGTCGTATGGTTGTTCCTATGGACGAAGATGTTGTTGTTCGTGCTGTACAAAAGGCAGAGTCACCTCGTATCACAAGTACGCGTAATGAAATGACCAAGATGACGCCAACGGAATTACGCAAGGCGTTTAGAAAAACATTTTTGTCGGAAAACAAACATCTTTCCACTTTTCAGATAGATGATAGGTTTGATGTTGCCAGTGATATGACTGCAAACGTAGAAGGCTTTACGTCTGAACGTGATTTGTCCGAAGCAGGGGGCATTCGTCCGCTTGAAATTAAAATAAAGTTCCGTAATGACGATTCCGCGTTATCGCGTGATAATTATAATTTGCTAACGGAATATGCGAATATCGTATTAAGTAATCCAACGCGTGCGGTACAGGTTTCAATTCCCGAACGTTCTACGCGGAATGTTGACGACAGAAAGTTGGCGGCACGTCGCCTGGCGATTGTAGAGCAGGTTTTGCGTGATACCGGTGTATCTGAACAAAGAATATTGCCTGTTTTGTCGCAACGCGATGAAGAGGGGCTCGTTCTGCGTATGATTTCTTTGGATCAGTACGAGACTATGACGCAACAGCAACGCGACATGTTCGGTGATACAATCAGCAAGAAATCTTATAAAAGTATGTCTTGGTAATCGTATAAATGCGCGCGGTATCAAATTTAATTTCAAGTCTTTCGCATTCTTGTATTGATTTTTTATTTCCGTCTGCCTGTCCAATTTGTGGCGAGCCTGTTTCAACGCATGGTGAATTATGTGCAGATTGTTGGGCTTCATTTAATTGGATTGGAAATCCAAAGTGCGTAAAGTGTGGGTATCCTTTTCCTGCAAGCATAGATTTAGGCGACAGACCACTTTGTCCTACGTGTGCGTCTGGTGGTTGTGTGCTGGATTTAATCAGGGCGGCGTGCGTGTATGATGATGTGTCGCGTTCGGCGGTTTTACCGTTTAAACATACCGGTCGGATAAAGTATGCTAAATTTATGTCGCGTGCAATGATGTGGGCATTGCGTGACGTAGATATACGTCCTGATATTGTTATGCCGGTGCCGTTGGCATGGCGCAGGTTATGTCATCGTGGTTATAACCAAGCAACTTTGTTGGCGCGTCCGATTGCCAAGGCGATGAACGCTGTTATGGATGTAGATAGTGTTCACAGAAAGTACCGTCCTGACATGGGACACAAAAATGCTAAGCAACGTGCAGAAAATATACGTGGTGCATTCAAGGTTGTACACCCCAATAAAATTCGTGGCAAGAAAATTTTATTAGTAGACGATGTCATGACGACTGGTGCTACGTTTGCAGAGTTACATCGTGTCTTGACCAAAGCAGGTGCCAGTGCGGTTTACGGTGTTGTGTTTTGTAGGGTTATGCGCGCGATATAGTTAATCAAACTACATATGTGTATTGGCGTTGTATATTGATTTTATCATATGATTTTTTTGCGCTTCTAGTTCTTGGGCGATAATTTTCTTAGAGCACAATTTTATCAGTTTTTCAAGCCTTCGCGTTTCCAAAGGCAGTTTTTTGTCTGTTTCTTTTGTGCTTATCAGTGGTCTTGTTGCAGAAAATGTCGGTGTATTGACTGGTTCGTCAATGCTCTTGGAAGTATATAAAGCGTATTCAATATAAATGTTATTCACGCTTATAATACAGCAGCGTGCTACAAAATATAATGTAGTTGTTTCTGTGTCTGTTTTATATTCTACTGTGTATATAGTGCAATCATGCGCATCGTAGACAGACACAAGGCTAGAGTTTATTACGTTGCATAAAAAATTAAATAGTTTTTGTTTCATTTGGGTAAATTATTACAAATATTTTTTATTTGTCAATAAAAGAAGAAAAAGGCGATACCGCGCTTGAATTTTGATTTTAATCTGCTAGGATTTACAAGTGTTATAATATAAGCAGGAAGTAATGATGAAAACCATATTTTTATCTATAATCAGTTTATTTTTATGCGTGGGTTCTGGTATTGCGGGCTCGGTTGCGGGGCTGTATCAGACAATTGATGATGGGACGAATTTGCCTAAATCAATAGTTATGCTGTACGAGTATAAAGACGGCAGCGACGATTTATTGGGTGGTCGCATTGTCGCTTTGTATGATGAGGCTGGTAATTTGTCAGAGACGGTAAAAAATCCGACGAAACTGGCGACGAAAGTCAAAGGCAGTCCAAAGTATGTCGGTTTAGATATCATCTGGGACATGAAGTGGGACAAAGACGATGGTCAGTATCAAGATGGTAAGATAATGGACCCTAAGAAGGGCAGCGTTTATTCAAGTGTGATATGGAAAGACCATAATGATAAATTACGAGTGCGTGGGAAAATAGGACCCTTTGGCAGGACGCAGACTTGGAATGTGTTGAATGGTTCGGATTTGCCTGCTGAATTACAGAACATAGATACAACAAATTGGAAACCAATAATCAGAGATTAAAAAATGAAAATAGAACTTGGAAAAAATTTAAACGCACGCGAAATAGAAACAAAAATACAGAACTTTTGGGACGAGAATTCTTTTTGGGATAACGATGTAAATTCTGAAAAGAAGTCTTTTTGTGTAATGATGCCACCACCGAATGTAACTGGGAACTTGCACATGGGGCATGCCTTAGACAATGTTTTGCCTGATATTATTTGCCGTTATAAACGTATGTGTGGTTATGATGTTTTGTGGCAGCCTGGGACGGACCACGCGTCAATTGCGACGCAGTTGTTGGTTGAACGTGATTTGTCCAAGAAGGGTATAAATCCGCGTTCTTTAACGACAGAAGAATTGCTAGATTATGCGTGGCAGTGGAAGGTCGATAAGGGCGGTCAGATAATAAATCAGTTGCATATATTGGGGGTAACGCCTGCGTGGAAACGTGAACGCTTTACAATGGACGAAGGCTTGTCACGTGCGGTTACGAAATTGTTTGTAAAGATGTACAACGAAGGTTTGATTTATCGTGAAAAAAGTTTGGTTAACTGGTGCCCAAAGCAACAAACGTCTATTTCTGATTTAGAGGTTTTAACGCGCGAAGAAAAAGGAAAGTTTTATTACTTTAACTATCCTTTGAAAGATGGCGGCTTTATTGAAATTGCGACAACGCGTCCAGAGACGTTATTTGGTGACCAAGCAATTGCGATACATCCAGAAAACGAAAAATTAAAGCATTTGATTGGCAAGACCGCGATAATTCCTTTGACGGATATAGAAATACCTGTTATTGCTGATGAGCATGCGGACCCTGAAAAAGGAACCGGTGCGGTTAAAATTACACCGGCGCATGACTTTGATGACTGGCAGGTAGGATTACGTCATAACCTAAAGGCGATTTGCATTTTAACGCCAGATGCCAAGATGAACGATAATCCTGTTATCCCGGAAAAATATCGTGGCATGGATAGATTTGCTGCACGTGAAGAAGTTATCAAGGATATAGAAGCAGCAGGCTTGTTAGTAAAGATTGAAGACAAGACAATACCGACGCCTTATTCTGAACGTGGTGGCGTTGTTGTTGAACCTTATTTAACAGAGCAATGGTTTGTTGACGCCAAAAAATTGGCCGAGAAGGCGATAAAAGTTGCTGAAGACGGCGAAATAAAGTTTATGCCGGACCATCGTTATAACTTGTACATGTCATGGATGAAGGATATTCGTCAGTGGCCTATATCTCGTCAGTTGTGGTGGGGGCATCATATACCGGCGTGGTATGATGAACAAGGTAATATTTACGTTGCAGAAACAGAAGAAGAGGCGATAAAGCAGTCTGGTGGAAAGACGTTGACGCGTGATAAAGACGTTTTGGATACATGGTTTTCGTCTGCTTTGTGGCCGTTTTCTACGTTGGGTTGGCCGGATGCGACGCCCGAATTGAAAAAATATTATCCGACGGATTTATTATATACGGGTACAGACCTTATATTCTTCTGGGTTGCCCGTATGATAATGATGGGCATGTATGTTATGGGTGATGTTCCATTTAGAACGGTTAATTTCCATGGGCTTGTTCGTGACTCTAAGGGGCAGAAAATGTCCAAGACAAAAGGCAACGGTACCGACCCGCTAGATGCTGTTGCAAAGTTCGGTGTTGATGCACTGCGTTATTGGATTGCGACTGCACCAATTGGTACGGACATTCGCTATAGCGATGACGAAGTTAAACGTGGTTCTAAATTACTAACTAAGTTATGGAATGCGTCAAAATATACTTTGATGAACTTGGAAGATTTTGAACCTGATACAGCGAAGCGGGTAAATGTTGCAGATAGGTTCATAGAAGACCGCTGGGTTTTATCTGAATTAAATAAAGCCATAGCGGAAGTTCGCAGAAATTTGGATAGATATGATAATTATAATTCACGTTCTGCGATTGATACATTTTTCTATGAAATATTCTGCGATCAGTATTTGGAATTTATCAAAGATAGATTTTGGTCGCCTGAAAAGTATAGCGCTGATTCTAAACTATCGGCACAGTGGACGTTGTATGAGGTATTACGTGCGGTAATTGGTTTATATGCGCCGTTTATACCTTTCTTGACAGAAGAACTGTGGCAGAAAATATATCAGCGGTATGAAGGTGGAAAGACTTTGCATTTAACTGCATATCCAGCGGTTGATTCTGCGCGTGATACAGATGTATCGGAAATGCAAATTGCGCTGGATTTGTTAAAGACCGTTCGTGGAATGCGTACGGAACAAAAGATTGGTAACGGTGCAAAGTTAGAAACTTTAACAATACCGTCAGATGTACCTGCGGTTTTATATGGTGTAATAAAATCTGCGGCGCGTGCGAATGAAATTGTACAGGGGGATAAACTTGATTTTGTTGTTGCGCAACAGAACAAGGACTAATAAAAAGGGGCGAATGCATCATGTCAGGAAAATATGTTGAAAAGAGAATACTTCAGGCATATCAGTGTGACCGATATGGTAATGTTCGTCCTTTGATTCTTATGAACGAATTGCAGGGTGTTGCAGACACTCATGCCGAGGTTCTTGGTTGTGGCCGTACGTATTTGATAGAGCATAACATGGCGTGGGTTGTTACGCATTATCTGGTTGATATTGTTGAGATGCCACGTGAAGCCGAAGAGTTGTCTTTTATAACTTGGCCGTCAAACCAAGACGGTGTAAGGGCCACACGTGATTTTGAGGTGCGTGGCAGTGACGGTCGTTTAATGGTTCGTGCGACTTCGCAGTGGATATTGATTAATATGGATAATCGTCGTCCTGTTCGTTTAGACGATAGTTTGCCTAAATGGGATATAATTCACGAACGTGCCTGGGATAAAGAATTTATTAAGTATCCAGATTTTGAGCCGACAAAGTTTCATACGATGAAGTGTCGCTTTGATGACATTGATGTTAATCAGCACATAAATAATGCGGTATATGCGGTTTGGGCGACTGAAAGTGTTGGGTATGTTTATCGCAGCCAGCATACGTTAAAGCGCATAGAACTTAATTTTAAAAAAGAAATAAAACCTGATACGCCTGAAATAAGTGTTGGTGTGGCAATTGACGGATTGGTGTCTAAACATAAAATTATGACCGGCGATACAGAACATGCTTTTGTTCAGTGTACATGGACAGAAAATAATTAAAAAGGCGATTTTAAATCGCTTTTTTTGTTGCATGGGTGGGGATTTTTTTTCTAGAATTAAATCAGAATTGTTAAATATCATATGGGGGGATTATCGCGGTATGATTAAAAAAATATTGCTGTTGTGCTGCTTTTTAATAACACCGATTGTGTCTGCAAACGCTGTAACTTGCAACGTTGGTGAATATGCCGACGGCGATTTTTGCTATGAATG
>CASETE010000016.1 GCA_949290785.1 uncultured Pseudomonadota bacterium | reverse complement strand
TTTTTTATAGGGGCAGATCCAACTAATACATCACTGCACTTGTCGCACGCAAAGAACTTTATGTTATTGGAAGAATTTCGTAAACTTGGGCATGAAGTAATAGTTTTGTTTGGCGATTTTACGGCATGTATTGGTGACCCATCAGACCGTAATTCTGCACGTGCCAGATTGACGCCAGAGCAAGTTAGGGAATTTTCAGCTGACTGGATAAGGCAAATTTCACCACTCATAGATTTTAATGATAAAGTAAATCCTGCCAAGGTTGTATTTAATGGGCAGTGGTTAAATAAATTATCTATGCGTGATTTAATAGAACTTGCATCTAATACAACAGTACAGCATTTACTAGAACGTGATATGTTTCAAAAAAGAATAAGCGAGAATAGACCTATCCATTTACATGAATTCCTGTACCCGGTGTTTCAAGGCTTTGATTCTGTTGCTTTAGATGCGGATGTCGAAATGTGTGGTATAGACCAGACATTTAATGCACTAATGGGGCGCACTTTGTTAAAGAAACTAAAAAACAAAGATAAGTTTATTGTCTGCAATAATTTAATGGAAAATCCTATAACGGGCGAGTTAATGTCTAAATCTCGCGGAACTGGGGTTTTCTTGAATACAGATGCGAATACTATGTTCGGGCAGATTATGTCGTTGCCGGACGAAATGATACGTATTTTGCTGATAAATAATACTCGTGTGCCTTTGGCAGAAATAGAAGCACTGGATATAGAACACAAGCCAATGAGTGCAAAATTATTTACGGCAAAAACAATTGTTAGTATTTTGCACGGGCAACAGCAAGCAGAACAGGCCTTGCAACATTTTAAAGATACTTTTTCTAATAAAGTATTCCCAGAAAACGCCCAAGAAATTATTACAGAAAAACAAACTTTGTCTGTGTTTGATGTCTTAAAATTAGGGCTTCCTTCACAATCAAATAGCGAGATTCGTAGATTGATTACACAAGGGGGAGTGATAATAAATGACATTCGTCAAAATGATGAAAAGGCCGTTTTTGAAACAAAACTTGCTTTGAAAGTAAAAGTTGGAAAGAAGACATTTTTCAAAGTACTTTGTAAATAAAGCCCGTTGGGGCTTTATTTGTTTTTATATAGGCATTGACTTATTTGAGTGCGTCGGTTCTATGCCACAGCGTTTTTTCTAAAATTGTTTAATAAAGCACAAGAACGATATTGTGTGTAATTGATATTTGACATGACAATATTTGAATATATACTATTAATTATAGGTTAGTTTATAAAGGGGCGCCAATGAGTCGTATGTAAACTTATTTTTTTCTATCAAGTTACCCGAATTGTTCGGGGCGATTAAAGTTTACATAAAAGGCAACCTTATGAAATATATTTCTTTATTAAATATCAGTTTTGCATATTCTGGCGCAGACGATTTGCTTTCAAATTTATCGTATTCGTTTAGTGCAGATAAAAAAGTCGCCATTGTCGGAGATAATGGTGCAGGGAAGACCACGTTATTAAAAATAATATCTGGCGATTTATTACCCGATTCTGGGCGCATAGTACGTAATGCAACGTGTTATTTGTTAAATCAAATTAATACGAATTCAACAAAAAGCGGCGGGCAAAGTCAGCAACAGGCACTAGCACGCGCATTTGATTCTGACGCGGATATTTTATTGTTGGACGAGCCGACAAATAATTTGGACACGAGTTACCGCCAAGACTTTTTCAGGAAACTTTTTTCTTATCGTGGTGGCGCGGTCATAGTGTCGCATGACAGGCAGTTGTTAAATCATGTGGATATGTTGTTGGAATTGCATAACGGCAAGTTATCTGTATTCGGGGGCAATTATGATTTCTATGTTGCTCAAAAAAGACAAATGCAAGAAAGCCTAGAATCAAAATACACAAGTGCACAAAAAGAAATTACGCGGCTAAATGCCACTATGGCAAAAGCGCAAAATATGCGTCAACACCACGAAGCAAAGCAACAAAAAGAAAGAAATAATAAATCAGCAGGTTCAAAAATAGCTGCAAATGCTATGAAAGGCAAAAGCCAAGAAACCGAAGCAAAACGCAAAAAATTAATACAAGCAAAGTTAAGTAAACAACTAAAATGTTTGGCAGAATTATCTGCGCAATTACGCAATGATACAATAAAAGTCCCACTGCCAAGCGTCAAAGTTTACGACAAAGAAATCGTCAGATTGGACAATGTATTTTTTTCTTATGGCGACAAGTTTGTTTTATCAGATTTTAATCTAACTATCCACACGGGCGAAAGAGTCAGACTGCTTGGTGACAATGGAGCAGGTAAAACAACGATACTTAAATTAATCAGTGGTGTTTTGCAACCATCATCGGGTGCTGTAAAAGTATCAGGGAAAATCGCATATCTAAACCAAGACTTGTCTTTGTTGAATCCAGATAAAAGCGTTGTGGAAAATATTGCCGATTATGCAGATATTTTATTGCACGATGCACATGTTATTGCGGCTAATTTTGGATTCCGTGGTGATGCATCTAAGAAACAAGTAGGCGTTTTGTCGGGTGGAGAATTATTAAAAGCGACTTTGGCGGCTGTTATCGGCAGTGGTAATCAACCAGATTTGTTGATTTTGGACGAGCCGACAAATAATCTTGATATAAAAAGCACGATGGTTTTAGAGGAAGCGTTAAATCAATACAAGGGGGCGGTTTTAATCGTGTCGCATGATGATATATTTATGCAGAAATTAAATATGAATCGTTCTATAAAAATTTGATTTTTTAAAACTGTATTATATTATATAGAAAAGAGGTTCGTTATGTTTGAAAAAGAAATCAAGATACTGAACATATCTGTTCCAGATACAGAAAAAATTTTGCGTGATATTGGTGCAAAATTTATTTTTAAAACGAAGCAAAAAATATATACTTATGATTTACCGTCTATTGCCCACAGATATTCTGAGTATATTGATTTTTTAAATTCCGATATTAATCCGTTGGTTGCATATTCTTATAAACAACGATTAAAAACTCTTTTGACCGAAGTTGCAGATTTGTTACCTGATTCAGAATTGTTACCAGTGATGAAACAGTACAATGTTGAATATTTGCCAGACATAGTTGACAGGGTTCAAGGTTTTACTGAATTTGTTGATTTGCCTATTAGTTCAAGTATAAAATCGTTGCGTATTAATCCGAATAAGTGGGTTCGCCTGCGCGATACAAACGGGCATGTTACATTAACTGTAAAGCATGTTTTTGATAAAAATTCCGAAGATGTTCAAAAGGTTGGCGAATATGAAATAGAAGTAAACTCTGTTGAAGAAGCCGATGCTTTATTAACTGCATTGGGGTTTGCAAAAAGAAACGTCCAAGAAAAAATAAGGACGCAATATAAATATAAAAACGCAGAAATAGATTTAGACGAATGGCCAATGTTGCAGCCTTATATGGAAATAGAATCCGATGACGAATCTATATATCAAGAGATAATAGATAAGTGCGGCTATAACGGCAAAGAAATAGTTTCTTGTAATACCGAAGAATTATATCGTCGCATTGGCATTAATTCTCGTGAATTGCCTGAATTACTGTTCGACAGCAAATTATAAGATTTTAATTATTTGTTTTTGGATAGCAGTTTCCAATACGCATAGGCAACAATAAAATCCAGTGCCACGGTACACCACATTGCTGTAAATAAAGAATAGTTATCTGCTATCTTTCCAAATATCAGCAGCAACATGCCCCCGGATATTGAAGATAATAACGATTGTATGTTTTGCATAGTTGCGCGTTGCTCGTCCGAAAAGTTTTCTTGTAATAAAGCGTTATACGCAGTGTGATTAAAACCATAAAACAAATTCGTGGCAGAGTTTATAAACGGTGTTGCAATACCATTTAATAATAAGCCTACAGAATTAAAAACAAAAGAACCAATATTTGAAAACACAAGCGTTTTTAAGAAGCCTATTTTGCTGACTATGGCCGCCATATAAAAACCGATTGCACCGGTAAATTGCCTAAATAATCGTGCCAAGGGTATTAAAGAGGGTGGTATTAATGCCGAAAAATATACTCCTTCCATGTTATATGCGGTTTGCCCTTGTAACATTTTTATGCTGATAAGTGAACGAAGTTTTTTATCTTTCCATATTTGTTTACACGAAGACCATAAAATACCGAAAGATGATTTGTCTGATTTTTGTCTTGTACTTGGTTCGTATAAAAACAAAGACGATATAAAAAATAAAAAACCAAATATAACCGTAATCCAAGCAAGAACATTTATATTAAACAAAAACATTGTGCCCATGGCAATTAATGCGCCGAAAATTGCGCCTATTTGTTCCCAGAACATTATGCGTGAAAATACAACAGAAAATTTACTTTGCTTTCTGCAGTCTGACAGTGTTTCATATATAAGCGCTTCTTTCGTTCCAGAATTTAAAGAACCAGCAAGGCCACCGATAACACTTGCGAAAATCAGGATAGCTGTTCCATATGATGATACGCTGCCGGATAATGCGGTAAAAAAGTAAGAAATAAACCATAAAAACGCGCTTAGTCTTAAATTCAATATTCGGCTATATTTATCAGATAAAACTCCTGTTGGAATCTCTAGAAGTGCTTGGG
>CASETE010000015.1 GCA_949290785.1 uncultured Pseudomonadota bacterium | reverse complement strand
TACCGAATGGTTGGAACCGGTTAGTGATACGGAATACAATAAATTGAAATAATAAAACAAGGGTGCCAAGTGGCACCTTTTTTTAATTCTGTATTCCAGATATACTTTTGTCGCATAATTTTGCATAGATCGGTTTATCTAGCCCGTATGCCTTGATCAATGCGCTGGGTTTTTGATTGCACCACAGATCGTGATAAGAAACAATGCCGTTTTTAATCGTTTTTATCAGGCCACTGGGCAGTTCGGCACGCCCAATGCACGAAGACAGGTAAACAAAACATTCGTCGTTGTCGGCCAAGTTCTCGCACGCCAGGATACGAGCATACACATTAAGGGTCAAATCTGCCTTGCTAGCATCTTTTGTCCATGGACTGCCACCACCAATCGGGCAAGCGGTAGAATAAAAGTCACATGCCAATTTTCGTCCTGTAATGCCACAATCTGCGATGGAACTATGGTATGTATACCGTCCGGTGCCATTTACGATGATATGCGCTGGCTTTTCGCCCAATGTTTCAATGATAAAGTCGGTCAGGTCTTCGTCCTTTAACATCGGGATTGCCACAATAGTGGTTTCAATCTTGTCGTCGTTCAATGTGATTTGTGTCTTGATATCTATGCCGAGATTATCAGATTGACGGGCTTTATCGTACAGGGCTTTGTTCAGCTTTCGGGCCAAATATAATTCCCGATTTATCTTACCTTCGCCTTGGCAGGCATAACCAACAAACACGCCTTGATCGCCCCAGCCGTCCTGATTAACCCCTTGGGCGATATCGGACGATTGTACTCCAATCATGTTGATAACTTTGATTTGCGCTGGGTTAATAGCATATTCTCCCCATACCGATGCGTAACGTTCATCGTACCCGATTTCGGCAATGGCGGCCTTAACATGGTCAGTCAAATCGCCGAGTGGGGCAGAGGTAGTAACTTCACCGCCCAGGACGATAGTATTGTCTTTGATCATAACCTCAACGGCATATTTGACCTGTGGATCTTGCTCAATTAACCGATCTAAGATATAACTTGAAATGTAATCGGCGATTTTATCCGGATGTCCCAAAGACACCGCTTCTGCTGTTCTTTGCATAATATACTCCTTTGGTTTTTGCAGTAAGAACCAAAGGTGGATTCATGTAGCTACCAACACAGGTGCAAACGGCCTGTGCAAAATGCGGCATAAAATATAGGAAAAATTGCATATAACAACTCCTTGTTTAGTCCATTTAGAGGTAGGACAAGTCAGGTTAAATCCACCTTTAATGTTTTCTATTATATTTTACATTCAGAGATTGTTCAAGTGATAATTAAAAAAACATATGTGTATCCCGTATGAAAATATATGTTTTTCTAACGAACTTTCTGACAGTTTTACGAACAATGTAGGGGTTTTGTTAAAAATGTTAAATTAAAAAAAGTATTAAAAAATCCGCAGAAATCTGCGGAAATCTTGGCTCGCAATTATAGACAGACTTCGAACAGAAACATATGAAGATGTAATAAATCTGACTGGGTTGCTGGATGAACTTACGACCCATACCACATAATCTGACACTGGGGTGATGTTTAGCATAATTTGAATCCTGACGAATTTATTTTGGAAATATATATGATTAACATAATTTACACAAAATTCGTGAATTCGTGATTAGTGAAGTAAAAAAATTTTTTAAATCCATAATAATAATTCAAGATAAGAATTATTCATGAAAAATAAAACTTTTTAAAAACACATCACGAAATC
>CASETE010000014.1 GCA_949290785.1 uncultured Pseudomonadota bacterium | reverse complement strand
TGGTTGTAGGGGGCTTACGGGTTCTATCCCAGAAAAATTATTTGCGGGGATATCCGGCACACCGGCAGCTTATATGTTTTACAGCACATTTTATGGTTGTAGGGGGCTGACAGGCACCATTCCAGAAAACTTATTTGCGGGTATATCCGGAAAACCTGCAAGTTCTATGTTTTACAGAACATTTAGTGGTTGTAGGGGGCTGACAGGCACCATTCCAGAAAACTTATTTGCGGGGATATCCGGCGCACCTGCAACTGATATGTTTGACAGCACATTTGATGGTTGTTCTAACCTTTCGGGTGAAATACCACTTGGGTTATTTGGTAATTTAACAAACAGACCACAAACGGATATGTTTAGACAAACATTTTATAATTGTTCTGGGTTAACTGGTCCGTCTGCCAGAATGCCCGATGGAACATATTTATATGACTTCTTTACCGGCGAAACCACCAGTCATGTTGATGATATGTATTATGGTGCGACTGGGTTATCAGATTACAGTTCTATACCAAGCGCATGGAAATAATCTGATTTGACAACAGAAATCGCCCGAAAAGCATATCTGCGCAACAAAAAATCCGCCATAACGGCGGATTTTTTATTCCCCCTTTGTTCCCATACCCCCAGCACACCAGTCACTTGACAAAAATATTGACAAAATAGTTGACAAAGTATATTTTTAGGGTATAATGACGAAAAATAATTAACAAAAGGCTGTCGCATGTTCAAAACACTTAAAATGAAAATAGCGTCCAGAAAATTGGCAAGAAAAAAAACAAGTAAAAAAAATAATGCAAAATCTTCCAGTCGCTTGTGGACCAAAACAAAGCAAATTATCGCTTACCCCTTCATGATTGTCACCAAAGGTGCACGCGCTTTCTGGAACTGGGTCCGCTGTATAGACCTTATCGGCCTTGTTAACCTGACTTTATTATCCGCTATTATCGTTTTGTTCTCTATGCTGATAGTTGACTTGGTAAACGCTAATAAAAAACCTGTCGTCATTGTCGCAAAGCAAAATATACCTGAACAAAATATACCAACACCGACTTTACCAAATAATAATCTAAATAATACTAAAACAACCCTGGCAACAACCCCTGCTTTGCCTATTAAACGCGAACCAGAAACAAGAAAATTCGTCGCAAAACCTGTCAGCGTAGTCGCCGTGAAAGTTTGCGAAACTACCGTTAAACAAACCGCAAAAGTCAATAACACTATGTATGGTGACGTAATAATCGACAGCCGCGGTGCCGGTAAAATGCTGAAATCCGGTGACGTAATCAAAGGCAACCTTTACTTGCAAAATATGCGCAAGTATATTCTGCCTTGCAATACCGTAATTGACGGCAATCTGTTCTTGCGCGACGTTAATATGTTGCAGTTCTGCGGGGATTTTACCGTCACAGGTAATATTTACGTCAACCCAACATCTTCTTTCGGCCCACTGCCTAAAACAGCAAGGGTCGGCGGACAAATAATCATCTAAGAAATACTCCCTTGGAAATAAGACCTGCTGCGCCAGGTCTTTTTTCATAGACTTTTTTACTGAATTATGATATAATAAAACCGTCCAAACGAAAAGGAACTTAAAATGAAAACTTTTGAAAAAATCTTAAAAATCTTGTCCAAAAACATCGTTGCTACTGTCATTTTTATAGTCGCAATCGTGTTCTTCGTCGCTTTTTCTGACGGCGTATTATCTGGCTTGATTTCCGCTTTCGGCGCAGTTGTCGCTTGCTTCTGCGGCGTAATACTGTATAACGAAATCAAAAAAGGCTTGAAAGCCGAACCAGCCAAACCAGCAGAAAGAAAAACTGCTGATAAGACTGCAAAAAAAGCTGTTGCTAAAAAAGCAACGCCAAAAAAAGCCGTTAAAAAATCTTCAAAAAAATAATTTAACCTAATATTAAAAATCCCGCGTTAAGCGGGATTTTTTTCACTTTCTTATTTCTTTTTATTCTGCACTGACAGGTTGTGCAGGCGCTTCGGTTGATACTGGTAGCTCGTTCGTAGTCGTGCCACCTGTTGCTTCTTGCTCTATCAATTCTTGTCTTAATTCGCTTTGTTGCGTCGCCATGTCAGACTTGGAAGATACCAATGCCAGCAAAGCACATAAAATGAAAAATATAGTTGCCAACCATGCAGTCGCTTTCGTCAAAAAGTTCCCCGCCGCAGCACCTGTCAACGCACCGCCAAACATAGACGCCGCCGATGACCCCGACATACCACTGCCTTCTGACTTTTGCAACAATATTATACCTATCATAAATACCGATACGATGATTAACAATACTAATAAAATCGTGAACATCTTTTATCCTTTGTTTTCCCAGATTTTAATGGCTTATTTCTTAAAATGCAAGACTTTTAATAGCTCTTCCGCTGCCTGCGTGCTGGCTATCTTCTTAGAACTGCCCTGACCCGTTGCACTGTAACCCATCGCGCTAACCGTCACCGTAAACGTCGGACTGTGCGATAAACCTTTCGCTTCTGAATAATTATACTTGGGTAATTCACCGTTCGCGTGCTTTTGAACAAGCTCTTGCAATTCGGTCTTGGCATCTTTGGACGCTATCTTTTCTGATCTAGCCAACTCGTTCCATAAGCTTTGTATCACGTTCTGCGCAGCGCTGAAACCACCGTCTAGAAATATCGCACCCAAAAAAGCCTCCATCCCATTGGCAATTGTATGACGCGCTTTACCCCCAGTCAAATGACCGTGCCTTATCTTCTTGTCTAAACCTATGCTTATACCGATGTCCGCTAGTGTCCCAGTAGATACTAATACCGCATGACGACGTGCCAAACCACCTTCGTCTTCGTCCGGATACATCTTATACAGCATAAGCGCTATCGTTAACCCAAGAACTCGATCGCCTATAAACTCTAATCTTTCGTTATTATGAACTGAATCTACACCGCTTTGCGTCAGCGCTAAATCCAATAACTTTTTGTCCTTAAAATCGTAATCTAGTTTCGTCATTTGTCACCTAACCCCGTTCCTATTCTGTCCCAACGCATCTTGTTGCCCCAAGACCATACCGATATCATCGGCGCATAGTAATTATGTGAATACCATATAAACCATGCTTGACCCAATAAGTTGTCCCTTGTTATAAAACCTATGTCCGCACGACTGTCTCCGCTGTTGTCGCGGTTGTCGCCCATAAAGAAATAATGACCAGCAGGAACCGTAAACGCCGGCGTGTTATCAAACATCGCGTTATCTGAAAACTCTATAATCTGATGCTTGACACCATTCGGTAAAGTTTCCGTGTATTCCGTAGCCTCGAATATACCGCACGCACCGCGATATTCGTTGCAGAAATTATCGCTTTTATATTCTATCGTGTAATTAAAATCTACAGGTTTGTCGTCTATTAATATCTTATTACCCTTAATGGAAATATCGTCCTTGTAATACCCTACGCGCTTTAACGATTTCGGTAAAGTCGCAACTATATAACGCTGGGGGTTTTCCCTGGGAACTTGAACACCGTTTATATGCAACCTGCCGTTTATCATCTGTATGGTGTCCCCCTCTTTACCAATCAGTCTTTTTATATAATCTTGCTGCTCGTTAATAGGATTCCTGAATACGATTATGTCACCTACTTCGGGTTCGGACGATAAAAAACGACCGTTCCAAAGATGCCAAGAACCAAAAGGAAATGAATATCTGGAATAACCATACGCCCACTTCTTTACAAATATATGGTCGCCCACTTCAAGCGTCGGTATCATAGAACCTGACGGGATATTAAACGGCTCTAATAAAAAACTTCTGAATACCAGCGCAATTAAAACACCGTAAAAAATCGTGTTAAACCATTCTTTCGCTTTGCTAGTTTGCTTTACCGCCATAATTTTTCCTTTCTTACTTTTCGGGTATTTTATAACTTGAATTGAATAAGCGCAAGTTTTAATATATCAAATATGATCTCATTAAAGTCTTTAATATTTAACGGTATGGAAGCTACTGAAATAGACGTTCAAGTCCAGCTGTCTTCCGGCCTTTCTAAACCAGAGTTTAATATCATCGGACTGGCTGATAGAGCCGTTAAAGAATCCGCAGAAAGAATACGAAACGTTCTGTCTGCTTTGAATCTTTCCCTGCCACCAAAGCGATTAACTGTTAATTTGTCACCGGCAGATTTGGAAAAAACAGGTTCTCATTTTGACTTACCGATTTTATGCGGAATATTATGCGCTATTGGTATACTTCCAGAACCAGAGCTTTCCAAATATGTAATTCTTGGTGAAGTCGGTCTTAATGGTTCAATAGTAAAAACCGTCGGCGTTTTGCCGGCAAGCGTATGGGCCAATAATAAAGGCTTAGGAATAATCTGCCCAGGCGTGCAAGGTTCAGAAGCAAGATGGGCAGGACATAATAACATACTTGCCCCGTTTCACGTTATAGAATTAATAAATCACTTTAAAGGCACGCAGATTCTGCCATTACCGGAATTAAAACAATCTATTACTCAAAACTCTTTATCGGTTGGCGATATGTCCGATGTTAAAGGTCAAGAAAGCGCAAAACGCGCTTTGGAAATCGCTGCCGCCGGCGGTCACGCAATGCTTATGGTGGGTCCCCCAGGTTCAGGTAAAACTATGCTGGCGTCAAGACTGCCGACAATTATGCCAGAAATGACACCAGAAGAAATATTAGAAACATCTATCATTTACTCTATTGCAGGTCAACTGAAAGACAACAACTTAATAACCGCAAGACCTTTTCGCAGCGTTCATCATACCGCCAGCCCTGTCGCTTTGGCAGGAGGCGCTTCGGATGCACGACCGGGCGAAATTTCTTTGGCTCATAACGGCGTTCTATTCCTTGATGAACTGCCAGAATTTAATCGCGCCACGCTTGAAATACTTCGTCAACCTATGGAATCCGGTAAAATACTTATATCACGTGCAAAAAGAAACGCGGTATACCCCGCAAGATTTCAGTTGATTGCCGCTATGAACCCTTGTCCTTGCGGGCATCTTGGAAACGCCGCTTTGGCTTGCACAAAAGCCCCAAGATGCGCTGAAGCTTATCAAAACAAAATATCAGGCCCTTTGCTGGATAGAATAGACTTGCATGTTGACGTTGACCCCGTAAACCCGTGGGAAATGAATAAGCAAGAATCAAATAAAAAAAGCGAAACAAGCGACCAGATTAGAACACGTGTTATTAAAGCTTATAAAAGACAAATACAACGTCAAGGTAAACTTAATGCTTTATTAGACGGACCAGATTTTGAAAAATACGTCCCGCTGTCAGAAGAACTTACCAACTTCTTAAACAACGCAGCAGAAAAGATGTCTATGTCCGCACGTGGATATAACAGAATAAAAAGAATAGCTAGAACGATAGCAGATTTAAGAGATTCCGATAACATTGAAATGACAGACTTGGCCGAAGCTTTGTCTTATCGACCAATTAATCGAGGAAAATACGGTGTAAAATAAAACCGCATTAAAAGCGGTTTTTTATTATTTATCAAAATTCAAACCTTACGCCCAGCATTATATTAGCGTAAATTAAATTGTCTGCACTTATCCAATCTCTTTGATTGGTATCATCTTCGTTAACCAAAGCCCATTTTATTTTCGGAATATAAGTAAGTCTTGCACCCAAATCTAAAAATAAACTGTCGTTTATACCGTAAGAAAAACCAGCCGCTAAAACCCCTGCTATGTTCGCAGTATTTACTTCCGAACGATTAAACTGCAAGATTCCGTTACTATCAACCTTACCAAAATTAATTAAATTAGCATCTGTAGATAAGTCACCGTATAAATCTGCCAAGTTCATAACCGTTTTAGTATCAGCATAACCTATACCAAATCCAACGTAAGGTATAGCCTTTCTGGTCGGTTTATATAACCCGTCATAAAAATCATAAAAAGCCATAGCACTTATGACATCTGTCGTCACTTCTGATTGCAAGCTGCTGCTTTCAAGATAAATCGCAACATTAGAAACGTCACCGCCAACCAATGGCACTTCCCCTTCAAACAAAGGTGATGCGTTATATTCACTTTTCTGTATTGTATCCCATCCCAGTTCTATGCGCCATTGCGGTGTATTCGGTATCGTCCAACCTACACTAGCCCCCGCGGCAAAAGAAAAAGAAGAAAAGTTTTTGCTGACTGGCACATCTGCCAAATCGGCAATACCTGCATAAACATAACCCGAACATTGTCCTTTATCAATACAATCTTGATAATAAGCATCTGTTATAACTGTGTTATTTGATTCGTTATACCAATAACCGGTGGCTAAAGTTCCAACTTGGTTTTTTACACTTGCCAATCCCATTGACGCACCAGCGCGAAAAGATAAAACAAAACGACTGCCATCATCTTGATATGCGCCGTCCCCAACATATACACCGGAATATTCCCAGTTAGCATGTGCAGTGCTTATAAAACCGCACAAAACAAGGACAGCAAAAGACAAACATCCTCTTCTCATGTTTTACATTATATCACAAATTATTAAAGAAAAAAATGTTTTATATTCTTATTTTACCGTTTCTTTGAATATTTCGGCAGGAATTGTTCCACCTGTTATTTTAGAGCTCATCGGAGTAAAATCATCGTTACCAACCCAAACGCCCATTACTAAATCATTCGTTGCACCTATGAACCAAGCATCTCTGTTATCGTTACTTGTTCCTGTTTTTCCGCCGATTACGCCAGCAACTTGCGCACGGTGCCCCGTTCCACCAAGCTTTACAACATCTGATAAAAGCTCGGTCATATACATAACCGTATCCGGCATTAATATTTGTATCGGGTCTGAAGGATTGCGTTCGTATATAACGTTTCCAAAAGTGTCTGTTATTTTAGTAATAGAATAAGGTCTTACCGATTGCCCGTTATTCCATATAACCGCATACATAGTGGTTAAATCAAGCAAACTCATTTCTGATGCCCCCAGAACAGTAGAATATTCGCGTCTTAGCTTCGTGCCTACCCCTAATCTGCCTGCCATATCTAATATAGAATCAATACCAAAAGTATGCGTCAGCTTAACAGGAACAGAATTAACGCTTTTCGCAAATGCCGTGGCCAAACTTATATCGCCGTAATATTTTTCGTTATAGTTTTTCGGATTGTAATCCCCAACCACAAAAGGCGAATCATTAACATAACTTTCTGGCGTCATACCGTTTTCCAATGCGACCAAATAAACAACTGGCTTAAAAGTGCTGCCTGGTTGACGCTTGGCAAGCACACGGTTAAACTGACTGTCTTGATAGTTCGTTCCGCCAACCATACTTCTTATTGCACCGTCATAATTCATAGCCACTACTGCCCCTTGATAATCACCGACTTTTTGCGGCAAAATATCGGCAATACGTTCCTGCAAATTCATATCTATGGTAGTATACACAAGCATGTCATATTCAAACGCACCTATTCTTGACCGCACTTCATCAAGAACAAAATCGGTCCAATATCTGTATATGTTTGTATCTGGGGCCGGCGTTGCGGGTCCAAGTTCTTTTGCTGCAATTTTTGCTTGGTTCAAAGTTATATACCCCTGACGAACCATTTCTTGTAAAATAATTCTTGCACGCGCTATATTTCTTTCAGGATTCTTTAACGGGCTATAAGTCGTCGGCGCTTTCAGCATAGCCACTATCTGAGCCGCCTGAGCAAGACTCATATCATTAGCCGGCGTCTGAAACATAAGCCTTGAAGCCGCATCTATTCCACGCATTCCGCCAACCAAAGAAACTCTGTTCATATATAAATCAAGTATTTGATTCTTATCAAATCTGTTTTCAAGCCAATAAGATAATATTAACTCTTGAATCTTCCTGGAAATCTTTTTTTCACGCGATAAGAAAATATTTTTCGCCGTCTGCTGAGTTATAGAAGAACCACCTGCCGCTAATCGCCCATGTATCAAGTTTGATAACACTGCACGCGTAATTCCACGTATATCAATGGGGCCATGTTGAAAATACCTTTTATCTTCTATTGCAACTATTGCTTGCCATACATAAGGAGGCAAAGTTTCAACTGAAACGGGCGTTCCCATTATACGATTTGTGCTTCTTATTTCATGCCCGTTCTTATCAAGGAACATCACCGCAGCAGGTCTGGTTTCATTTAATATCGCATCCAAAGACGGCATCTGTAAAAAGACTATCGTCACATAAATCGCTATACCAGCAATTAACAATAAAAACATATTTATACAAAACACCAAAAACCTTGTTCGCCAGTTAGGTTTTTGTTTATCTTGCAATCTATTTTTATTGCCGTTGCGGAACACCTTATTTTCTCCTTTTATCAAAGTATAACATAAACAACTTGCGTTTTTCCAGATTTTATAAATATAATGTTTATCATAAAAAATAGAGAGATATTATGAAAAAACTTTTGGCTTTAATAATATGTTTAACCATCACTACACCGGCTTTTTCAGACGATTGGGAAGATTGGTCCGAATACGCAGATTATGACGAAGAAGAAATAATATATGAAGAACCGATAATTTCAGAAACTTCGGAACCAGCCAGCACATCAATTAAATCAAATCACGAAACATATCTGGGACTTAGGCTTTATAAAAACGAAAGTATAAAATTCGACTTTAAACCTTTTGAATCAAGTAATTCAACTTTTTACGACGAAGATATCGCCTTTGGTTTAGTATTCGGCAACAGGCTTACAGACTATGTAAAAATAGAACTTGAATCTGCTTACCTTGGAACAAGTTTTCAAAAAAATTCAAACGAGTTTAATTATGACATCTGGTCTAATATGCTGAACGTTTATTTATTTAAAGAATACGGTGGTGCTGTGGCACCATACTTTGGACTTGGTATAGGCGCCAGCGCAATTTGGTCTGCAGCTTATGGTGCCGGTGATTTCCGTATGGATATGTCATGGCAAGCGTTGGTTGGAATTAATTTTGCACTTAACCAAAGAATCGATTTAAATCTTGGCTTAAAATATCAAGACTATGGCTATACAGAACATAAAAATAACGCAGGCAATTATGCAGAAACAAGCATTTACGGCTTGCAATTATACCTTGGTGCCGCTTACAAATTCAGTTTATAAAAAATCCCGCTGTTGCGGGTTTCATTTTACTTTATAGCGTTTTCAAAATCTTGTTCGGACCATACTGTTATTCCAAGCTCTTGCGCTTTATCCAGTTTACTGCCTGCTTCAGCACCTGCAAGAACAATATCCGTCTTTGCCGATACGCTTCCCTGAACTTTTGCACCAAGATTTTCTAAGATTTCTTTCGCTTGGTCCCGCGTATATTTTGATAATGTCCCAGTTAAAACTATTTTTTTTCCTAACAACGCGCTTTCTATTACAGGTTTTGTCTCTACTTCCTTTATATTAACTTGATTCAGTAAAGCATCCAGAACTTTATTATTATGCTCGTCCGCAAAGAACGAAACTATTTCGTTTGCCATAATATCGCCGATACCTTCAACCTGCTTTAATTTCCAAACCGGGGCCTGACGTAACGCCTGCAAATTACCAAAAGCTTTTGCCAAAATCTTTGCTGTTACTTCACCTATTTCGGGTATACCAATAGCAAATAAAAATCTATGAAAGTCTATATTTCTTGCCCTCTCTATTGATTCGTTTAAATTAGAAACAGATTTTTCGCCGAATCCTTCAAGCTTTTTTAACTCTTCCCCGTGCAACTTAATCAAAGTAAAAATATCAGCAGCTGTATTTATCCAGCCCTTTGATATAAACAACTCTAATTGCTTAGTCCCCAACCCTTCTATATCAAAACCTTTACGAGAAACAAAATGCTCTAACTCACCAATTCTTTGTGCAGGGCAAGCCAACGTATTAACACATCTTCTTGCCACTTGACCAGATTCCTGAACGACCAAGCCACCACAAACAGGACATCTATCAGGAAAAACGAAATCATTACCACCAGAAATACTTTCTGCAACCTCTACTATCTGCGGTATCACATCCCCAGCCCTTTGAACGACTACTTTATCGCCCACTTTCAATCCCAGCCTTTTTATTTCGTCCGCATTATGTAAAGTCGCACGGGATACCAATACACCACCTATGTTTATAGGTTCCAGCTCTGCTACCGGCGTTAAAACACCGGTTCTTCCAACTTGAACAGTTATGGCTTTTAATACAGTTATCCCTTTCGCCGCAGGAAACTTATAAGCAACTTCCCATCTTGGACTATTAGCCCGACTACCCATTTTCTCTTGCAAAGCAACGTCATTAACTTTTAATACCAAACCGTCTATATCAAAAGGTATTTCTGCGCGGTGCAACATAACTTTATTGTAAACCTTCTGGATTTCTTCCATAGTATGCACCAGTGCCGACCAAGCTTTCGTCGTCTTAAACCCCCACGATTCCAGCTTATCAAAATATTCACTCTGCTTAGACCAATTACGACCAGATAAGTCACCGTAAGTATAAGCAAAAGCACTTAATTTTCTTGAAGCCGTCACAGCAGGATTTAATTGGCGCAAAGAACCAGCCGCAGCATTTCGTGGATTAGCAAACTTTTTATCAGATTCTTCATTCAAAGATAAAAAATCTTCGCGCTTCATGTATACTTCCCCGCGCACCTCTATTACTTCTGGGAAATCACCAGATAACTTTTTCGGTATGTCTGGTATGGTCTTTAAGTTCTCGGTTATATCTTCACCTATTGCCCCACTTCCCCTTGTCAAACCGCGCACAAATATACCGTTTTCGTATCTTGCGGCATAAGACAAACCATCCACTTTAAGCTCTATAAAAATCTCTTTATCCGCAAGCTTATTAAACCAATCTGCCACTTCCTTTTCATCAAAAACATCTGATATGGACAACATTGGAACTGCATGAGCAAAAGATTTAAACTTATCCGAAACTGCCGCCCCTACATGTGTAGAAGCACCGTTCTTAGCCAGTTCTGGATATTCAGCTTCTATTTCCAAAGCTCTTTTTTTAACCGCATCGTAAGTTGCGTCGTCAACAACCGGAGCGTCTTTTTGATGATAAGCGATATCCCATTGCTTTAATTTTTCAAGCAAATCTGCGTGTTCAGATAAAACGAATAAATCAGGTGTTTTCATAATAAAGAATTATAGAAAAAATCTTCAAA
The DNA here is from genome assembly GCA_949290785.1 of uncultured Pseudomonadota bacterium. GTDB lineage: Bacteria > Pseudomonadota > Alphaproteobacteria > Rs-D84 > Rs-D84 > Enterousia. Next base: position 50,275 of record CASETE010000014.1, on the reverse strand, counting down.
TAAAACAACAAAAAAGCCCGCCAAACAGCGAGCTTTTTTTCTTAACAGTATCATTTTATTTAGCTTCTTCATCCAAAGCTTTCAACAAAATGTCTTTCATTTCGTTTGGCATCATACCTGTTGTAGAATAACCACAATCAACGTGATGAACTTCACCTGTAACGGCGCTTGATAAATTACTAAACAAATAAACTGCCGCACCAGATACATCGTCCAAAGTCATATTACGACGCAGCGGAGTTGTTTCTGCGTTCAAGCGAAGCATAGACTTAATTCCACCGACTCCGGAAGAAGCAAGTGTCAAAATAGGACCTGCGCTGATAGCATTTACGCGAATTTTATCTTTACCTAGGTCCGCAGCCAGATAACGAACGCTGCTGTCTAAAGCAGATTTAGCAACGCCCATAACATTATAATTAGGTACAGACTTTTCCCCGCCGAAATAAGTTAAAGCAACTATACTGCCACCGTCTGTCATAAGCTTAGAAGCTCTGCGAGTCAAATCGACCAAAGAATAGACGGAAATATCCATAGTATTTTTGAAGTTATCGCGTGTTGTATCGGCGTATCTACCGGTTAATTCGTTTTTATCTGAAAAAGCGATAGCATGTAGCATACCGTCTAGACGGCCCCATTTTTCTTGTATAGCGTTAAACAAGGCGTCCATTTGTTCATCGTTTTGAACGTTGCATTCTTGGACGAAGTCTGCATTAATAGATTCTGCCAATGGTCGAACTCGTTTTTCCAGATTAGGCATTGCATAAGGCATAGCAATTTCTGCACCTTCTTCATGGGCGCGTTTAGCGATGGCCCAAGCCATAGACCAATCGTTAGCTACGCCGGTGATAAGAATCTTTTTTCCTTTCAATAACATTTTACTTCCTTATAGTTATTAATTATTGGACGTTAAGAAATATAGCACCAAAAAAGGTAAGTATCAACAGATAAAAAAAAGACTTGAAAAGAGAAAAAAAGTATTATAATATGTAGCACGTTATTCGGGCATAGTTCAGTCGGTAGAACAACGGACTGTTAATCCGTATGTCACTGGTTCGAGTCCAGTTGCCCGAGCCAAGAATTTCCGCAGATTTCTGCGGTTTTTTTGTTGTTTTTGTGTCTAGGATTTTTTTCAAAATTGGACCAAAGTTGCTTAAAATTGTTCTAGCCCAAAAATAAAAACACATATAAACACATATTAAAATCAGCAGTATACCCTATACTTTTCTTTTCATATCTGATTACTTTTTGATTCCATAATTGATTCTAAATCTGATTTCAAACTTGATTTCATAACCGATTTAATAACTGATTTCACAACTGATTTCACAGGTTCTTTTATGCCCTATTTTATACCTTGATTTCATACCTGTTTTCTGATACTATACTGTTTATAAGGTGGATTTAACCAGACTTGTCCTGCCTATAAATGGACTAAACATGGGGTTTTTTTATGCAAAATTTTCAGCCTTTGTATTCAAATCCACCTTTGGTTATTTTTGCTAAACCAAAGGAGTCAACTATGCAAAAAACAGCCGAAGCCGTTTCAATCGGTCATCCAGATAAAACTGCTGATTATATCTCTTCATATATACTGGATCGTTTAATCGAACAAGACACTAATCTTCGTTATGCGGTTGAAGTTATGATTAAAGACAATACTGTAATTCTGGGTGGTGAAGTGACCACATCTGCAAAACTAGGTGATTTGACCGCTCTGGTAAAGACAGCGCTGGCCGAAATAGGATATGATGAACGTTATTACTCTATATGGGGCGATTATGCTATCAACCCATCTAAAATCAATGTAATCAACCTGATTGGTGTTCAATCTGCTGATATCTCGCAAGGGGTTGATGCCGATGGTTGGGGCGACCAGGGTGTATTCGTTGGATATGCTTGCCAAAACGAACAGAAAATCAATCGGGAATTATATCTGGCCAAAAAGTTAAATAACGCCTTGTATGACAAAGCCCGTCAATCCGACAACCTAGGGTTGGACATCAAGACTCAAATCACCTTAAATGATGATAAAATAGAGACCGCTATCGTTGCCATACCTATGTTGAAAGACGAAGACCTGAGCGATTTTGTGGTTTCTGTTCTGGGCGAAAAGCCAGCGCACATCATCATAAATGGCACAGGCCGTTATACATATCACAGTTCAATCGCTGATTGTGGCATAACAGGTCGTAAATTAGCCTGTGATTTTTATTCTACCGCTTGCCCTATTGGTGGTGGCAGTCCATGGACCAAAGACCCTAGCAAAGCAGATTTGAGCCTGAATATTTATGCACGCTTTTTGGCATGCACTAATTTGAAAGACAACGATGAATGCTTTGTTTACCTGTCTTCATGCATTGGCAAATCGGAATTACCAAGTGCATTGATAAAAACTGTCAAAGATGGGGTCACATCGTATCAAGATATGACAGTATACCAAAAACCAATAAATCTAATCCGAATGTTTGGACTTAACAGGCCTATCTATGCGGACTTATGCAAGTCTGGTATATCTGGGATATTATTCAAAGACGAATAAAAACGGGGCCACCGCCCCGTTTTTATTCTGCTGTTACAACAGGAACTGTTTTCAAAATTTCGCCTTTTGTTTCATACTGATTGTATTTTTGTAGTAAAAATCCAAATTTATATTGTATCTAGGTTGCTTAAAGTTCGTTTAGCAATAAAAAGGCTGGAAAAAAATCCTTTTGTATGTTGTATATCAAAAATTGTTTATAAAATGTATGTGCTGTATTTAACAAAGGAGTAAGCTATGATATACGGCTATATTCGAGTCAGCACCGACAAACAAACTACTGAGAACCAACGTTTTGAAATTAGTCAATACGTGGATAAAAACAACCTGGTTATTGACCAGTGGATCAATGAAACAATCAGTGCGACAAAAGCACTTAGCAAACGTCAACTGGGAAAACTGTTAAAGCGGCTCGAGAAAGGCGATATACTAATTGCCTCGGAACTATCCAGGCTTGGTCGTAACCTGCTGCAGGTGATGAGTATTCTTCATTTATGCATGGATAAGGATGTCCAGGTCTGGACCATTAAGGACGGTTACCGTCTGGGGGCCGACATCCAATCCAAGGTTCTGGCATTCGCTTTCGGCTTGTCTGCCGAGATTGAGCGTAATCTGATAAGCCAGCGCACCAAGGAAGCTTTGATGCGTATGAAGGCTGAAGGCAGGATTCTTGGTCGTCCAGTGGGTCGCAAAAATACATATGTCAAACTTAGCGGCAAAGAGACCTTAGTTAGGGAATTGCTAAACAATAACATCTCAAAGAGTGGTATTGCTCGTATCAATGGTGTTCACAGGATAACCGTTTCAAAGTTTATTCGTGAGCGTGTGTCCATTTGATATGGTACATCTGCGATTTTTTAGGGGGGGGGGATTAGCGGTAATTCAAATGGACGGCTTAGGTCGTCTTTTTCTTTTTTGCACCACCCCTTTGTGGGTGGTTTTTCTTTAGGTCATTTTGTATAAATCTGGATTTAGTTCCAAATGGGTATGTTTTAGACAGGTCTGTATTTTACACAGCCGCTACACAGCAATCAAAAAAATGGCTATTTTTTACATTTTTTAATTCGCTAGAACACGCAGAAATCTGCGACAAAATTGAAATTTAACACCCCTCTGAATCGCAGATACTGTTAATCCGTATGTCACTGGTTCGAGTCCAGTTGCCCGAGCCACAGATTTCCGCAGATTTCTGCGGATTTTTTATTGTCTGTTTTCTATCCCGTTTTTATGCAAAATTGGATGAAAGTGGCTCTAAATTGCCATAAAGGTAAAACAAAAACACACTATGCTATTTGTATTCACCGTTATCTCTGGCGTTCTAACACTTGTATCCGTATCAGTTTCTCATACGTTTCATAATCTTGGCAGAATAAATCACTATCTATCAAATTAGCCAAACCAGGTAAACCAGAATCTAACTTACCCGGCAATAAACAATGCTGCGTAGCAGTATAAAGCCACTTATTCGGCACTTTTAATATTTTCCCCGTCTTTTTATCACGGCACACTATCGTCCCTGCATAACCACTTTCACCTAAAAACTTCTCGTTCGGTTTTACATACTTCGGCTTCCTTACAACCTGACCAACAAAAGGACTTTCCGAATACGGATATGGACATATACTTAATGAAATAACAGCTACCAATTCACAACTGTTATTAAAACGAGAATCGCTTTTCAAAATGTTTCTGAAACTTTTATAAATTATACCGTCTTTTTTTGAAACGCTTTTACCACCTTTAAGCTTCCAATCGTCATAATTAAAACATTCTATAAATTGATAATTTACCCCGAATAGCTCTTGCAGCTTATCGGCCGTTAAAGATTCTTTCATAGCTTTCAATTAATCTAACTCTATCAGTTCGTATTTAGTCGTGCCAAGCCCAAGCGATTCCGCATACGGTAATATATGACGTCCCATCTGTCTGTCAATTCGTTCCTGTAATTTCTTAGCCCCTGGGTCTTTAGATGCATATATCATATCTACAAACGCTTGGTCGTTCGCTACTGGATCTGTTGACGCTATTATCCCTAAGTCCGCCATAACTGGATCCGTCTGATGTGCATCACAATCACAATCAACCGACAAAAAGTTCATTACAGTTATGTATACTATCTGCTTGCCTTGCGACGCAAAATAATCGCTGACCGATTTTGCCGCTTCTGCCATAGACTCTATAAACGCTTGCTGCTCTGGTAAATTAGACCACAATATATCCGGGTCTTCGGTAAAACCAGCCGAATGAATATAAGCTTTACCGTTCCTGGACGCTATACCAATAGACTGATTCTTTAAATTCGCACCAAAACCACCCATTGCATGCCCCTTGCCATGCGCTAAGTTAAGTATAGAGTCATAATTGTCTAAATGAGTCCCCACAAGGTTATACTTTAAGTGCTTTCCGTTATTAACAGGGATTTTCTTTTCACCTTCGGCATCCATAATATCTACGTCCGCAAACTTAGTAAAACCATGCTCTGCCGCAACTTTTAAGTGGTCTTCAACCGTATTGCGTTGTCCGGCATAAGCAGTATTACACTCTAAAATAGTCCCGTTTAATTTATGAACAAGTGGCCCTATTAACTCCGCCTTTAAATAACCGCGCGAACCCGCTTCGCCGGTAGAAACTTTTACACCTACCTTGCCTTTCAGATTTACCCCAAGCGCATCATACACTTTTATAAGATTTTCTGGTGTGATTTCCTTTACGTAATATACTTTTGCTGGTTCGTTTTTCATATTTGTCTCCGCTTTAATCATATTTATCGTCATTATGCTTGATATTATCATCAATATCACAGCACACCCAAGAAATATACCTATTTTTTTATAGTTCATATATATCTCGTTTTTATTTTAACTTATTGTAATCTTCATCAGAAACCGGTTCAAGCCATTCATTAGAAGTATCTTCACCATCTAACTCAAACGCTAGATGTGAAAACCAAGAATCTGGAGCTGCACCATGCCAATGCTTTACGCCCGCTGGTATATGAATAACAGTGCCTTCTTTTATTTCAACCGGCTCTTTTCCCCACTCTTGATAATAACCACGACCGCCGACACCAACTAGCATCTGACCACCACCTGTTTTTGCATGATGTATATGCCAATTGTTTCTGCAACCAGGTTCAAACGTAACATTAGAAAACTTTATTTGTTCACTGGAAATCGGAGCTAGATAACTTTGACCAACGAAATATTGCGCATACGCATCATTCGGTTCACCAATAGGAAACATTATTGTCTGTTGATATTTATCTTTTTCTGTAAGAACAGGTTCGTTTTCCGTCCAGACACTTTGTGCCAATCTGAATACTGCCCATGCTTTTGGCCAACCAGCATAAAACGCATTGTGTGTAATAATTCCTACTATTTCAGATTTCGTTACGCCGTTATCCTTGGCCGTTTGTAGGTGGTATGTAAGTGAAGAATCTGTTATACCCTGACTCATCAAAGACACAATCGTCACTATGCTTTTGGTTTTTAAATCTATGTCTGTATTGTTCCAATTTTCACCGAATAAAATATCATCATTAAAGTGCGCGAACTGCGGTGCAAAATCACCTAATTGATCGCGTCCAGCCGTTTGAACTATTTTTTCCCCCATATTATTTTCCTTTGATTTATTTACAGAATTATCTGGCGCAGAATCGCACGCCGTTAAAGTTGTAACTAATGCTAGCATGGTTATCGTTCTTCTCATCTTTTCCCCCGTTTTATTTTAATGAAAATATAATATCTGTATCACCATACCCCCCGAAAAAATCAAGCATGCTTTCCCTGGTCATATTCGGTATCTTACCAATACGAGTAAGCTTCCAGTCATTTTCATCATAATAAATAGAGATTGTATTACCTGAATATAAAATAACATCACCAGCAGATGTTTTTATATTTTCGTCTGACCGGGGTAAATCAAATCCTAGTTTTCCTGTTTTTTCAAAACCACCATAATCAGACATTTTAACAGTTATATCACCATCTGATAACTTTTCTGCAAATGCTTCGGCAGATAAATTATCCGCCAATTCTATATCCAGTGACTTATTACCACAATATACTTTCATTATATTTTCCTTTGCTTTTACAGGTAAGCACATAAATACTGATAAACCTAATATAAAACATAAGTTTTTTGCCATCTGTTTAAACTTTTTTATTTTAAGTTATCTTTAAAGAACGATTCAATTTTATCAAATGGAATCTTGTCATGATTTTCGCCGCCGTCATACAAGTCTACATGAACTGCATCTGGGATAATCATTAATTCTTTATTGTCACCGGTCAATTGCTTAAATGCATCTTCACTGAAATAACGACTATGAGCTTTTTCTCCGTGAATCATTAAAACAGGTGTGCGAATTTCATTTATATATGACAAAATTGGCATATTCATAAATGGCAGAGCTGTCGTTAGCGTCCAATCCGTTGTGGAATTCTTTGAGCGCGGGTGATAACCACGTGATGTTTTATAATAATCATAATAATCCTGAACGTATTGCGGTTCATTTCCGGTTATTTCTTGCGGTAAACCTTCCCCAACAGCATAAGTACCAGAAGCAAAATCCACCGTGCGCTGTGCATTAAGCTTTTCTTTTAACGCCTGTCTATCTTCGGCAGTCATTGAATCAAAATACCCGTTTGCGTTTACACGACTCGTATCATACATAGTTGATGTAACCGTAGCTTTAATACGAGTATCTATAGCAGATGCACTTAGCGCAAAACCACCAAAACCACAAATACCAAGCACACCTATCTTTTCTGCATCTACGTCTTTGTTATTGGATAAAAAGTCGACCGCTGCAGAAATATCTTCTATACTAATTTCTGGTGAAGCTATATTACGAACAGAACCACCACTTTCACCAGTGAACGAAGGATCAAAAGCCAATGTTATAAAGCCACGACTGGCCAGCTCTTGTGCATACAGCCCAGAAGCCTGTTCCTTATCCGCACCAAAAGGTCCAGAAATAGCTATTGCAGCAGACTTGTCTGCAGGCTTATCTTTTGGCATATACAAGTCTCCAACTAATTCTATACCAAATCGGTTCTTGAATTTTACTTTTTCAACTGTAACATTTTCGTTTCGCGGAAATGTTTTATCCCAAGATTGTTTTGTCATACTTTTTACTCCTATTACAATTGCTGCTATTCCTATTAATGTTAAACCTATTATTATTGGCGTTTTCATAGTTCTTCCTTTTCTTTATATTATACTTTCTGCCCAAGTTTTTAATTCTTCTGTGCTGACGCTTGCAGGAAAGCGTCTGCCGTTTATAATTTCAGGACTGCCCGTTGCGTCTTTCTTTAAATCGTAAGCCGTATCACCAAGACCACTGGACCCAGATGTTGCAAACAAAATTATTTTCTTACCAGACAAGTCGTAAGACTTTACAAACTGGTTTACTATTTTAGGCGATGTTCCCCACCATATTGGAAACCCTAAAAATATCGTTTTATATTCTTTAACGGGCGCGTTTAAATCATCCAGTTCCGGATACGGAAGTATATCAGCCATCTCTAAAGAAGAGCGACTATTTTCATCGTTCCAATTTAAATCTGCTTCTGTATAAGGTTGCTTCGCTTTTATTTCATAAATCGGTGCATTCAGTGCAGAAGCTAACTTTTGCGCAACACCGGCCGTTGTTCCAGTTACAGAAAAATATACAATAAGAATAGAAGATAATACACTATTCATTTTCCCCCCCCTTTTTTATTGTTTAGTAATAGATATATAGCTTGGTAAGCAAAATCATATACAGTTTTTTTAGGAAAGTTTATGCCGGCTGCAACCATTGCGTCTTTTTGCTTATTCGTAGCGTTTGCATAAGGATAAAGTCCAAACATAAATGGGAAGAATATATAAATAAATCTGTTCGTTTCAACCTTTGTCATTGCCGGAAAATAAACCAGCAACAATTTTTCAACCGTATCCAAAGCCCGTTTATATTCCCGCTTAAAAAGCGTCAAATCATACAAACTGCAATTTTCTTCTAAATCGTATAAGTTCATAGATAACAACTTTAACAAAGTCGGGCGATTTTCTAGTGTCAAAGCCAGTTTTTCAGAAAAACTTTTTACTGTAAGTTTCTTATACTTTGCGATAATGTTTTCCATATCCGCACACCATAAAGCATACTCTTCCCTAAATATTTCAAGAAAAATACTTTCTTTCGTTTCAAAATAGTTATAAATAGAAGGTCTGGAAAAACTGGTATATTCGCTTATTTCTTTTATAGTAATTTCTTTAAAATTCATTTTTTTATACAAAGCCCGACAAGCTTTTACTATTTCGCTTTTACGTTTATCACTGTGCGCAAGATTTTGCATTATATTCCCCTTTCCGAATCTGACGTTGTGTCAGATATATTATGACTAAAAATCTGACACAGTGTCAACATTTATTTAAAAAAAATCGAAGTCTTCTTTGCAATAAGTAATTTTTAAGATTTTGTATATTATTATAAACACAAAAAATGGTGGGTGATATTGGACTTGAACCAACGACCTATACGATGTGAACGTATCGCTCTGACCAACTGAGCTAATCACCCTTAACAGAACTTAATTATACTAATCATTACAAACCTGTCAATTATAGATATGACAACTTTATATAAATAAGAATATTTTATACTATAAATACATTTGACAAATATTTTTTATAGTCTATGATATAAATCAAAAGGTAAAAATTATGAGCAAGAAATTAACAGACCCTCGTTCGAAACTAGATAGATTCTTATTGGCAGTATCACCTTTTGCTACTATGCTGTTGGGGGCTTGGATGATGATGCCACCAAAAGGCGAAATAACTAAAGAAGATTTGTGGATTATGGGTGGCGGTGCTTTTCTGTCAATCACAAGCATAGCAGTAATAGCCGCACAAATTTCAAGTAAAAAACAAAGATAAATTAAATGGAAATAATATGAAATACCAAAAATCTTTTGCATACGATATGGACTTATTTTTAATGGGCGAAACACCTATATTTTTAAGTTCTGGAATTGAAACTCTTATCAAAGCAATAGAAGACCCAAAAGTATGTGTCTGGCAAGAAAATAATAACGGTTCTATTGTGACAAATATCGGTGCGCTACGCTTAATACACGAAACAGGTGAAGTTTATAACATATCTAATTATAAAACCGTATTAACTATACCTGAAAACAAACGCACTGCAATATTTGAAACTATAAACGCAAGAATCCGTAAAGATGAAAATAAAATTAAATTCAAAAAAACGCGTAGAAAAACATTAGATTTTATTAAGAATCTTTTTAAACAACGTATCAAATAATAAAACCGTCTTTATGACGGTTTTATTTTACCCCAAATGAAATATCCATTTTTATATCACGGTCTTCAAACTCAACCCTTCCTGCCGCTTCCGTTGGAACTTGTGAACCACCAAAATAACCGACTTCCATTTTCGCCCCGTCCGTAATTATTTTATCTTCAGAATCTATTTTCATTATACCATTAGCGTTTTTATAATTGCTAAACTCTATTACTCCTTTTTCATCGTCACGAACCTGAATATCATACCAGTTATCAAAGCTGGCACCCAAAGTGCTGATACCTGTTGCTTTATTAAAATTAAGCTCTGCCGGACCGTCCAATTCAATCATCTCTGTATCCGAAGAAGCATTACCAACTGCCCTTCCCGTAAATACCAAATCTTGCTTTATATCTTTAATAAATATCTTATATTCTTCATTACCGCTGATAAAAGCCCCAGAAAAATAAGCATCAGATTGACTTGTATCTTTACTTATATAAGTTCCCAAATCTGCATAAGATAACCCAAGTTCTTTTCCCAAAGATTTATAACTGACGTCTTGTATTTGAGGCAAACTTGAAGTCCTTGTTCCCGTTGACACGGCCGAATTACCCCGCCCTTCAGCCGGAGTTCTGTCGCCTTCATCGCCTCTGCCACCAATAGGGTTATGAGAACCGCCACCGCGACCTTCGCTTGGCACTCTATCCAAGCTATCACCTCTATCATCACTAGGGTTACGAGAATCATCACCTCTGGCTTCCGTGGGCACTCTTGAAACACAACCTTCGCTTGTCCCAAGACAAGAAGCGGTATAACCGCCGCCGCCACCGCCGCAAGCAGCAATCAGCAAAACCATTAATAAATAAGTAAGTTTTTTCAATAGATTCTCCCTGCCTCTTATATACACATTATACACAAAAAAGCCCCCATAAACAAGAGTCTTTATACAAGAAAATAATTACCTTGCGTAGTTTTGCTCTTTATCGCTATAATTCTTATGTATGGAAAAGGAGAAAGAAAAATGAAAGCTTTCTACTATTTATCTTTGATTGCTATTTTATCAGCTTGCGCACAGACGGGTGATTTGAATTTTCCTTATCGAGATTCAAGCTCTGGTCAAAACCCTACAAATCCTATGGGTAATTTTAACAACGACGCCGTCAACAATAATAAAAAACTTACAAGTATGTATTCCAGAAACAAGGTTCAAGTTGAAAAATATATAAATTATAGACTTAACCAATGGTCAAATTATAATCCGGGCGTCGGAAATAATATCGATAGACTTGATATAGCTAATGCAGCTTTATGGTTAACATCCGGAAACAAAACAACAACGGAAATAGAAAATCAATTCAAAGATAATATGGACCTGTTCCATATGGCAGTTTATGTAATAGACAACCGCTTAAATAGATGCTTTGGTAATACCAGTGCAGCTTATTCTGCCGATTGCTTTGTTAAATGGCGCGACGGTAATGAAAACTCCTTTAATTCTATCGCTAACAATTTGTTAAATAATGCGGTATTACTATCTGCTGACCAAGCTGTAATCAAAACGGTTGATGACGTCCAAATATCTTTTACCGTTGAATCAGACGGGACTATCGCAAAAGTGACTTTAGATGACGGTTTATCAACCAAAACTTTCAAAGATATTGAAAACGGAAACCAGTTTTATAATATAGAAGTTGATAATGAAGACTTTGTAAAAAATACATTAACTTATAACTCGGTGGGGAAAGAGCTGGGCTTATCATATTCAGACTTTGGGTTTTATAACATAACGAATAACAACCAAATTACGAACGAAGTATTAAGCACGATTGAAAGCAACATCTTATTTATGGGTGGATATCCAGAACAAGAAATCGCTGCAGAAAACATAAGCCAAGATTTAGAGTTTAGCGGAAAAGCATTGGCAAATGTAACGAAAGGTGAAAATACCATGAATCTGACAGATGATACTGCCGTATTAAACTTTAATAAAGAATCAGGAACGTCCACATTAACCGCCAGCTTTGATAATTGGTATGATGTAGAAGTGAACGGTTCAAACATAACGTTTTCAAATTATAAACCGAATACGAACAAATATGATATGCAGTTGAATACTGCAGCAAATGAAGACGGTATAGTAAATGTTTCTGATGCAACAACCGATATAAATTACTATGCTTCAGTTCCGGAAAACAACATTCCAACGGAAGCCGTCGGTATGGTAAAATTTGATGAAGGTGCAGACGGAGTAAATATGGATATGGTGTTTGGCGTCAAAGGGGAATCAAGCAATATAAGCCCCAACAGGCCTAAATGACTAAAAAAACTCTGATTAAGAAATCAGAGTTTTTTTAAATAATAAATCTTATCTGCTTATGGTATTATAATTATCGCAAAGCTTTGCTATTTCAAATGCGCGTTTAATAGTATTTTCTCTGCCTTTGGTTATAGCCAATACATCATAACCCCATCTGTTTGTATAGGTTTTTATCATTTTTCCGCCTATCATTGGATAATATAAATTACTTTCTTCAAACCATTCGGATTTCAAAGCATCTAAAACACACTTTTCTTTACATCCATTACACTTTGCTATATTCAACTTTTTTTCTTGGGAAAACATAAAAAATCCTTTTATTTAACTCGTATTATACCTACACTATAAAATAAAATTGTCAAGTTTTATTATAAACCGTAAAGCTGACGGCTATCAAAAAAGACCACTTCTATTAAAAGAAATGGTCTTTTTTGTTTTATCTTAATCTTTATCACTCGCTATAATAACAATCTTCTATGAAGTTAAAAGTCCCTGAAGCATCCTTGATTCTTTGGCTCGCTGGTATATAACAATCCGTCACTTTCAATGCTTGCTTATCAGGTGCTGTAGTTCCCATGACCGCACCTGTTACGTTTATCAATGCAGGACATAAGGTGCATGTTACTGTTATTGTCCCCTGAGAAACATTATTATTATTTTTTCTCCAAGTTCCTCGATTACAAAGTATAATCCCATCAGTACAAGTAGCATGTGCTGCACAGCTTGCGCAAGTTGGGAGCACTCGACCAGGCGCTATATTATAAAATCCATCTTGACAACGGTATTTACAAGTTGCGCTGGTGGCGGTCTTTTCACAAATGGCTTCTCTGTTAAGTGTTGTGGGTGTATATTCCGTTTCTGAAGGACACGCATCAGGACATTCTACGGTAGTCCCACCTCCTACTTCTACGCAGTTTTTAAACTTAACTGTGCAGGCCGTAGCATAATTACTTTTAACCGATTTTAGTGTAGTAGACAAAGTATAACCCGTAGGACAAGAAGTGCAAGATTTGACATAATAGTTAGTAGAGATAGTAGCTCCACCAGAACCCTCTGAACGATAACATATAAGTTCATAACCAGAACAATTCTGCCCACCAATTCCACTTGTTCTATCCAAAACGCACTCAATAGTATTACAAGTTGATTCATCTGAAAAATCAATACAGCCTGTTCCTGTTGCACCAACAGAAGAAGCCGCGGTTATACCATATGCGCAATTGTTATATATAAATAAAATAGATAAACAAATACCAAATGACTTTATTATTTTATTCAACATACTTATTCCCCTCTGGTCTTGAAGCCGCACTTTGTAAGACAACCATTTCTTAAACTTGATTTAATTATACCGTTATAAAAAACATATTGTCAATTATAAACAGCAAATTAATTACTGTAGTTACACTTCTCTTTAAATATATACGTCCCAATAGAATTCGTTATCGGCGTATTTGCAGGTATATAGCAAGCAGTTATATAGACTGTTTGCGTATTAGGTGCTGTAGTTCCCTGAACCCCATCTAAAGAAGGGCACGGTGTACATGTAACCCTTGTATAAAAGCCATTTATTGTGTTTGTTCGCCATGTTCCTTGGTTACAAAGAATGTCGCCGTAACTGCAAGTCGCATAACTTGGACAAGCGGTACATGTGGGCGGATTCAAGGTGCTGGTTTTATAATAATTCTTCTGACATCTGTATTCACAACTTGGTACTTCAGAAGTTGTCACACATCTTACCTGACGATTACTTGTCGTATTTGTCCAATATGTGTTGGGACAACTTGAAGGACAAACTGTTTCACCGGTTGCTTTTGTGCAGGTTTTAAACTTAACCGTGCAAGCCGAAGCATACTTACTTTTAACCGATTTTGGTGTAATAGACAAAGTATAACCCGTAGGACAAGAAGTGCAAGATTTGACATAATAGTTAGTAGAGGTAGCTCCGCCACCAGAAGTCTCTGAACGATAACATATAAGTTCATAACCAGAACAATTCTGCCCACCAATTCCACTTGTTCTATCCAAAACGCACTCAAGAGTATTACAAGTTGATTCATCTGAAAAATCAATACAGCCTGTTCCTGTTGCACCAACAGACACCATAGCCGAAACAGCTTGTGCACCGCTGTTATATAAAAATAAGACCGTTAAAAAACTTAAAATCTTAATAAACTTATTTTGCATAACTATCCCTCTTTGGTCTTATGTTTTACATATTTTAACGATTTCAACATAACATTTTTGTAAGTTATTTTTATTATACATTTATAAAAAAATAACTGTCAATTAAAAATTAATTATATAAAAAATATTTACATATTATTTTGTTTATTTACCGCTTTTTCCGTATACTATCTTAAAGTTCCATCTATCTTTCTTTTTGAAAGATAAATGTGGTTTTTCACTATCTATTACCATAACAATCTTACCTATCCAGATTCTTAAATATTTTGCTTGAACTTTTTTTATCTTAACCTTTTCATGAGTCCGCATTTCTGTCCCGTCGGTATACTCTATTTCGCTACTTTGACCGAAGCCATAACGGTTATTGTCAAAATCTAAACCGTATTCGTTATATATCTTTTTAATAGAATGCATATTTTCCCCCTGCCAATCAATTTAATATAACTACCAAAAACATAAACAATATTAAAAGAAATAAAGTAACATTTTACGTGCGTATTTAGTTGTATTACGCTTTTATACCAAAATAATAGGCTTTTTGTCCAGCTGTTTTTTTACCCGTTTTTCTTTTTTTATATTTGATTTGCTTCCTATAAACACACATAATTTCTTCGTAGCATGATAAAATAACGGTATTAACCAATGCAAAATAAGATTATAATTACTCTGAAAATTGAAATTAAACACGAAGAAATTTGCTGCGCAATTTGTAACCAACCTATACTAAAAAAACAAAAAGTTAGCATCGACCATTGGATACCAAAAAAGTTAGGCGGACAAGATGAATTGTCTAATCTGCGACCTGCTCATAAAATATGCAATTCTATAAAAGCAGATATGTCACCAGAAACATTTATGGAACATAAAAAAGAACTTTATAAAATTGCATTGGAAAAATGGCACCTTAATTTTGAAGATAAAACTATTGTCTCAAACGCTTTGCATGCCATGACACATAAAAAAAGAAGATAAAAAAACGCCCCTGTGTGCTTTTTGGGGCGGTTGTGACATGAATACCGTTTTTTATTATTCTTTACGACTTGAATTGTCCATTAACATTATTATTAACCAAACAACAGCAGCTATACCTACCAAGCTGTATACTATGGCACTAAGTAAACTGCCTGCACCAAATAAAAACGCAACTAAATCAAAGCCAAATAAACCTATCAGACCCCAATTTATAGCGCCGATAAAAGTTAACGGTTTCAGGACATAATTTGTAAATCCTCTCATCTTTTTTTCTCCTTTTAAAATATTTCGTCTTTGAAAAGACAATGCTATTATAAAGCTTTTTTTATGTCTTGCAATTCTAATAAGCTATATAGGAAAAGGTTCTTATCCACAAAATCCAAGTAATACAACAAAATACACTTAAACATATTGCCTTAATATCGACACAAACCTATACACCCGGCACAGGGATAATGGAAGAAGTAGGATTTGTATAAAAACAATCTTTGGTCTTAAACTTAAAATACCCCGTATCGTCTTCTAATTCTATATTTTTTTGGACATAACACTGTGTCACCCAGGTCGATCCTGCTTCAGACACTGCAGGAACCCCTTTAACGTCAGGGCAGATTTCACAAGTATAAACACCCTTATAACCAATCATTAGCGCACTTGACCTATAACTTCCTGCTTCACAAATAAGCTTTCCATCCGAACAAATGCCGTTGTCAGGACATTCTAAACAATACAAGCCATCAGATTCTTCTGGTATGGGTTTACCGCTTTTCGTGACTTCATACGCCTTACCTTCTGCACAACGACTGATACAATAAGGCAAACCAACAGTTGGTCTTTCACATTTAAGCTCTTTTAAATCGTTCGTTGGAGACTCGGTCCAATTATCTTCTTTTGGGCATTCAGAAGGGCAACTTAATTCTATACCACCAGATGTATCCTCTATACAAGTTTTAAATCTTACTGTGCAATAATTTGCTCGATTACTATCCACTTCTGAATATTGATCGTCGAACGTGTAACCATCATCACATTCTGTGCAAACTTGGACCGATACTGGTGTAGAAGTCAAACCGCCACCCGATACCTCAGCATTAGTATAACAAATCTTTATCGTATTCTGACAATTATCTAAATTAATTTGATTTTGAACAGAATTGTCGGCCATTATCGTATAGTCGCAATCTACTTTATTACATACCCCTTTGTCATTGCTTATGACGCCGTATGGCGGTGCAGTCGTTATTCCATAAGAATCTTGAACCTGTAATATCAAAGCCAATAAATAAAAGACACAAAACTTATTCATTAAACGCATAATATTTTCCCTTACTTTGATTGTAGTTTTTTCAAATATTACTTGTCAACGTTTTTATAGCGTATTCAGCCATATACAAACCAAAACTTCCCGTCACACTTATCATCGAACCAAGAACATGACCAGCTTGCGTAGTTTTCTTGGCAGGCTCTGTAGAATATACAACAGGAAAATCTTTTATTCCTTGCTCTTTTACCTGCCCCCTTATCTTCTTAGCCAACGGACATACTTTAGTCCTACTTATTTTATCAATAATTATCTTACTGCTATCAGTCTTTAACGCCGCGCCCATACTTGATATAAACTTTATACTTTTACTTTCACACCACTTATATAAAGCAATCTTGGATTCTACTGTATCTATGGCATCTATCACAAAGTCCGGTAAAAAACTTAGCTCTGTCTTATCATCAAAAAATATTTTTATCGCATCAACCTGAATGTCTGGATTTATATCTTTGACTCTTTCTTTCGCAACTTCAACCTTATCTTTACCAACCGTGCTTACCAGCGCAAATAACTGACGGTTTATATTACTTTCCTCTATTCTGTCACTATCAATCAAAATTAAATGACCTATACCGCTTCTTGCCAAAGCTTCTATCGCAAAAGAACCAACCGCACCACAACCAACAACCATTACCGTTGATTCTCTTAATTTATCCAGCGCATGATTTCCCAGCAATAATCTTAACCTATGCAATCTGTCCATTTCTTATTACCAATAAACCGTTTTTATATATTTGATTTTTTATGTCTTCTTCTGGCCTGATTGTTGCAATAAAATCTGCAACTTGCAAGCACAGGCTTGTATCAGAACTGTCGCTTTCTATTAAAAGCTTGTCCTTGGGCGTTTCTTTTATTAAGTTCTTGACCTTATCACTTTCACTTTTTATGACCATAGGTGAATATGAAATATAAGATCCATAATTTTTCACTAACTTATTTAATATATCAAGCGACCCATTAAAAGAGTGACATATTATATATTTCGGTAACCTTTTTTGAAAACTCTTAAAAACCTGAAGCACCTTATCCCAGGCACCGACACAATGAAGACTTACTGTTCTTTGTAATTCACAAGCTATATTTAACTGTTCTATAAAAACTTGCTCTTGCCTGTCTATATCAGGTTTGTATTTATCTAAGCCGATTTCACCGACGCTTAATTCTGGATTTTCTATCAATAATTCTTTTAACCTGTTCTGCCAACCCTTTTTTAAGCCTTTGATATACCAAGGATGAAAACCTATGGCACCGACGAAACCGATATTTAATTTAGAAAGCTTTATAATTTTTTGCCAATCGTATTCTGTTGCCGAATTAACCAAAGCGAACTTAACCGAAGTTTTTTTTAGTTCTTGCATATTTTCGCCGATATGACAATGCGCATCAATATACATACAGGACCTCTCTATTAAATTATAGTATAGCATAAATATAATATTACAAAAAAGTCAATTTCTGCTTGATTTTAATAAAAAACTATGTCATAATTTGCGGCGAACTACGGAAAAAGATGCTGAAAAGTATCTTATTTCCGGTTCGGTTTTGGGGACATAGCTCAGTTGGTAGAGCAAATGACTTTTAATCATTGGGTCCAGGGTTCGAGTCCCTGTGTCCCCACCAAGAAAACCCGCGGATTCCCGCGGGATTTTTGTTTCTTGGCGGTTATGTACAATCGCAATTTTTTTGCATTTTATGTCATCTTTTTGCGCAATTTGACACAATTTTGCACATTTTTTGCACAAAATTTGCACAATAAAAAAAGCCCCCGGGTTTATTCGGGGGCGGACACCTGTATAAAATCTAACAACAAACAAAAACAAATAGCAATCTATTTCGCGTACCGCGCCCAATTCGTCATATATTCGTCAATTGTACCTTTGCCGGCGGCGGTGTTATATACGCGTTTCCATATCTGCGCCTGTCCTAGTAAACCATCCGGTATTGCCGATGGATCGCGGTAATATTTTATCCGTGCCAGTGCGCACGCATACGCCAGATTGCTGGTCAGGGCATCCTGTATCGACTGTCCTGCACCGCGCAGGTGTTCAACCGCTGCCTTTAATTCCGGACGATACCGCAGGTAATTGTCGTATATATCGCGTGCGGTTGCGATTTCCATTTGCCAAACGCCAAATGCCCCGGTTGTGCCACTGCACCCCAGTTGCCTGATATATTTACCACAATGCGATTCTTGGCACGCTGTACCCAACATTAAATCTTCAGCCGGTTTTGACCACATATTCAGTGCGTGCAATGTCGGGCGAATTATCAATTCGCGCAGTTGTTTTGCGTTCATTGTTTATCCACCGTGGTCTGGCACCGTTGCACCGCAATGCGGTAGTCCCGGCGTTCATCTGCCTGCATCACACGGTATGTCGCATCACGCAGCATCGGCGGACACGTTGGCACTTCAATTCGCACGACGCCAGTTTTGCAACAACCAGTCAAGGTTATCGCCATCAGGTATAGACATAACCATTTGCTCAATCTGTTCGCCAATCGTATCAACCACTGCGGCGTGTTTGGCCGCGGCCGATGCGCTATCCGTTCGGCAATCAGAAACCCCCAACCGATAAGCCAGATAGCAACCACCGCCAAACATAATAACCAAAATAACAATTGCATATTTCATACCTATAATCCCAAACGCCCCAAAATCCAATCAACCACGCGTTGCACCACGCATTGTTTGATAATCCTGCCGGTTTCAACCCAGAACCCACCAAACGCGCGCCACATCGCACACCAGTGTTCTTTTATGCCGCGCCACGCCGTACGCCACGCTTTACCGATTTCTTTCCACATTAACGCCTCCTTTGTTTCAGTGTTGATATGATTTGTTGTAAAAATTCTATGTATTCCGGATTCTTGTTGCCGCATCGCACTGCGTTGAACACCTTGTAAATCGCGTATTCGTCCGCGGTCAGCATACCCTTGTCATGATTGCATTTTGCACAACACGGCAACTGTGCCGACACACCAACCCGCCCGCGCGGTGGTTCGTGATCAATCGTGTAATTTTTTGCCGTCAGTGGCGCGTGGCAAATATAGCAATGTTGGATTTCATATAGTTTTTTGAACTTTTGCATCTTTGTCTCCCGGTATAAAATTCTGCGCTTGCTCGGCTATCCACTCTTTCATTTCCGCCAAACGGGTAAATATATACGCAATCAGGCCGATAATGCCCGGCGAACAGCGTACCGCTGCCTCCCACGCACCAATATCGCCCGGCGTGTCCATTGACCACACTGCCGTAAATGGCGTCAGTATCAGCCCCACAAACAACGAAAAACGCCCTATACAGGGCTGATCCACATCGTCCAAAAACAAACCTTTTACAAACCGCGCTATTTCTTTGAACATTTTCGCCCCTTTGGTTCGCGTCCGGTCAATTGCCGGCGTTCTTGTTTCCAACGCTGGACATACGCCCGCATGTACGAATTGCCACCCAGACGTGTGTATTTGTCGTATAATGCTAGTATGGTGATTTCATCGTCTGGGTTGTGTTGAATTGCGTTTAATAACTCCAACCGCAGCACTGACATTTTTGTATCGTGGTTGTCCGCGCGGATTTGCTGTATGTCTTGCTTTATTCCGCCACGCGATTCACGCCACCATTGCAGTAAAAACAAAACCGCTGGCGCGACCACGGCGGTTATTATTGCAACCCACACGTCCGTCATTATTCTCTCGCTCCCAGCTCTGCAATCTCTAAACGCAACTGATTTACTTTATCTGCTAATTCAGACATCTGTGTAATTTGTTCGGCATATTCTTCGCGTGTGGCGCGACCCGTGGCAATTTTTACACCAATATAATCCAGTTGCGCCAACTGCGATTTTGTTTCCCATAATTCTTTTTGTTTTAATTCCAATTCCGTTGGCTCATACGCTTCTGTTTTTGGCCATTCTTTATACGCCCATTTGTCGTCATCCCACACAACATCAAAACCGTCTTTTGGCGGCAACGGCGGCTCCAATGTTGATTGTCCTGGCACTAAGTATATATCAATTCCCGCTTTTTTTGATTCCAATGGGTCCAGTTGTCGCTCTACTTCGCCAATAAAAATTTTCGTGTCTTTGTCATAACGGTACGCTTTTGGCATATTTCCCCCTTTTTTTACATTAATATTTTATATAGAACGTAACACCGATTGCTTGCGGGCGAACGGTATTTGTTGCGCCATAAACAGAATTAGAACGCGATGCATCCAAACTAACAATTTGTACTACTTCATCAATTGTTGAAATAGTCGTTGCTTTTGCTTGGGATGAGCTTTCTGTTTGGCTAAATGCACCATTTGCGCCCTCTATTTGAGAGCCATATCTAAAACTACTCACACGCCCTGTAATATTGGGCAAACCTGCACTGATCCAGCCGCGACTATTTCCCCACAGAGACCGATCGTCTCCTTGTGGCAAGTTAAACGTTGTGCTTCCGTCCCCTGAGCCATAAGTCGTGCCAATTTTACCAAATAAATTTGCATAAGTGGTTCGTGACACTGCCGAACCGTCGCACTTCAAATAACCTGCCGGCGTTACCCCCCCTGCGAACGAGATAATTGTACCTGTTGGGGTTGAAAACTCCTCCACGACATCTCGCACCCAACTCGTAGTGGCAATATTATAACTATTGGAATCTGGCGCTGGTGTAGAACAGCACGGACCACTTGCATCAACACCAATCCACGCCCCCCAACCATCATCGAATACACTATGTATCGAAAATTGTGTGCCTCCTACATCATAACCAATATTTACAGGGGCAAATGCGTTGTTTTGTCTCACCATAATCTGGGTAGCAAATGAATTATTGGTGCTCGTAAAGTTATTCGGCGCATTCAGTTTTGCCGCAATGGTGTTTACATAATCTACATTGACGATGGCCTGTGGGGTTGCGCCATCTGGTGTGTCAACTGTTGGTGTACCGGACAAATGTACAGATTGTTTAATTTCCCATAAACCATTTGTTTGATTTAATGTAAAATATTCCGTTGACAAATCTGTTGAAAATACTTTCCACGCGCCAAACCAATAATAGCCTTCGTTGTTATTTAGGTTAGACCATGCATCTAATGCGTCCGGCGTATATGCTTCTGTTGTTGTCTGCCATGCCGAACCATCCCAGACACGTATTGAATTTTCTGGCACGGGGAACGATGACGGCATCGCGGTCGCATTTATCCACATATTACCTTCAACCAACAAATATACATCTGATGCCGGCGCGGTGGTTGAAACATATCCCTTAAATTTAATAGAAGTTGTTTGCACTTCTTCTATTTCTTTCATTGTTGCGCCCTTGTTGGTGTCTGTTATTGGTGTTTCAAAATCAGTTGCCTTGTCGGCCTTGTTATTTTGTAAATTACTTATGTCTGTGTCATTACTGGTAATTTGTGATTGCAATTTTGATTCCAATGCATCCAATGCCGCCGCCTGCGCGGTGGATACAGGCTTGTCTGCGTCAGATGTATTATCAACATTGCCTAACCCAATCTGTGCTTTTGTCACATTATGTGGATTATCTGTATCTTGTTTGTGCGCGGTTAAATCGGTGGCAACATTAGCAATATTTGTTTGCAACTGTTGATCTGCCTGGGCACGAATTTTCGCCTCTGCCGCAACCGCATTATCTATAAACTCCACTAAATCCGCTTGGTCAGTAATATCGCCATTTACTTCGCCCCATGTGGTTTCCGCGCGTGAATACTCTAAATCGTTCCAATATGTAATACCGTCGCCAACTTTGATTTTGCGCGTATCTGTTTCTACACCCAATTCGCCACGTTGCAACAATGGATTTGCCGCCGTCCATTTTGCTGCTGTAAATGCCGGAAAGCGCAACCTGCGATACCGTTTTTCAGGTCCTTGCTCGCGACCGCGCGTTGTCATTGGATATTCGCCCAGTTTTTTATTATGTGGTTGTGCCATTGTTTTATTCCTCTAAATTGCTGTTTAACCATGTGTCTATATCGTCGTCGTCAATATCGCATGATTCGGGTTCTTGTTCTGGTTCTGCACGCGCCGCCAACGCCACGGCATATTTTGCCAATCGCGTTAAATGTTCGCCGTATTGCGCCCCCAGTGTTTGTGTGTGGTGCTTGTTTTTGAAACTCTGAATTACCTGACGAATAATCTGGTCAATATATTCGCGGTCTAAATATCCCTTCTTTTCGCACAGTGTTATCATCAATGCCAAACGCAAACGGACGACCATATCGCCGTCCGTCCGTGTTTGATGTTCGTATTCTGATTTATATCGCTGTAATACGCGTTGTATGTATTCTGGGGGCTCACATCGTACGATACTGTCCCCCGTATCTTGTGGGTGTTCCACCCGAATATCAAATGCCATCTTCTGATATTATATCCTGCGCCATTTGTTCTATTTCTGAATCTGGGATTTTTTCTTTTATTTCCAAATCGTTTTCCAATTTATCGGATAATCCAAATGGCTTTACATCGCCGTCCGCATCTGGTTCGCGCGATTTGCGCGCGGCGATACCGGTTTCCGATACCGATAAATCACTGTTGATTTTAATGTCTGGCATATCATTATACGCATGTACGGGTTCTGTGTCTTCTTTGACGCGTGTCTGTAATACATCTATTTTTTCGGACATTTATTCCCCTTACTTTGAATTATTTGGCTGAAACCCATATAATTGTTGCAGTTTTTCTGATATTCCGTTCAAAACATTGACCGTGCCGGTTGCCCTGTTTTGTTCGCGTGCGTATTTATCGCACAAATCCAAACATTCGGCTATTATTTCGGACAATTCGCGTTCTTGTTCATCAACACTGGCGTTTTGTTTGAATTTACCCATGCGTTCGCTGGCGATGCGCAAAATATCCGCGCCCGACATATAATCGGAATACACCGCACGGTTGGCGACCTCTTGGATTGAATCTATAAAATCCATAATGCCATCGGTGTATCTGTCCATAAATGCGTGGTCGCCCTTGCGTCCCACTGCCAAATACGCATAATGCAAATCTTTGGCCTTGAAATATAAAACCAACAATGATGGAATTAGATCTTTATTCATTATATGTCCTTTTTTTTGTATTAAAAAGCCCGATATAATCGGGTCTTTTTTTTTAGAAATCTATTTTAACCGTACATTTCATCGCAAACATATTGGTCTTGGACTTTATAACATTCTTGTCGTTTGTTGCTTATGTCGGCAATCATAACGACCGCCCCGATAATTACAAACGCCGATATCAAAATCAATAACCAATATTTTTTCATTTTAATGCCTCTAACATCGCATCCAACAAACGCATATCTTTTGTTTTATACGTATTCAAAAAACGATTGTCCTTGTCCGCCGGATATGGATTATTTAATCCATTTATACCACCGGTCCAGTTTGCTGTCAAGTCATCGCCTGCATCGCGTAATGACGTACCCAAACCAACACCGCGTGCCAACTTTGGTCCCATATCCAATCCCTCTTTTAACGCGCCAACTATTTGACTGTTTATAAAGTCCGGAAATCCCTTTTGGGCGTTTTGATACTGACCTTTGATATGATAATATTTATCTGATTCTTTTGGCGATAATCCATTTACGGTCAACGGCAAATCAATATTTTCTTGTTGATTCAGACGTAATGTTTGCATATTATCTGGTGTCAATGACGCATTACCCACCGTGGCCAACATTTCTGCAATTGGCGACACCTGAAATCTGTTCCCGACATTACCACTCAATATACGGTTTGCCATATTGGCATTGTACCCACGGCGCATGGCCGCACTGATTTTATCTATTAAATTACCAACCATTGCACCGGCTGATTCCATTGTTTCTGATAACGGCCGCCCATCATTGCCTAATTGGCGCAATTTGGAATTTGCCGAACGATTTAATGCCGATAAATTGTCAAATGCTCTGGATTCGCCACGCAAATATTGTGCGACTTGGTTCGCAATGTCATTTCCATACAAATCTGCAATTTGTTGTTTTGTTGATGTGGTCAGCAATTTGTTTGCTATATTAGTGTTTTCTTTCCCACCGACATTATCCAACGCATCCATTAAATCAAATTTTAATTTTGCGCCACGATACATTTTATCCAACTCGGATTTTCCAGAAAACGCGCCGTCTAACAACTTATCTAATGCGGACGATGCCATTGCTTTATCGCGTATTATTGACTTATCAACCGTAACATTACGCAAATCCATTTTCATACGACTGTTTACGTCTTGCAAAACAGCCAATGAATTTACTGGCTTGCCACGACTAAATTCACCGCGCGTAACTGCACGTTCTAAATACGGCTGAATGTCTGGATATCTGCTAATTAAATCGGCAACTTGTTTCTCGTCCAATAATGTATCGCCGTACTGTTTCATGAATGCCGCATAGTCATCTTGGGCCGAACGCATATTTGCCGTGATACCAGTACCTGTTTTTGCGCGCTGTGCTTTATCCAGTATTTGACCAACGCCCTGTTTTACTTCTTGCGATTTCGCCAACAACGCGTCATCTGTTTGTTCGCGCACCATTTGTGCCACATCATCACTGGCGTTGATTCCACGGCGTACCTGTCTGAACGAATCCTTGTTGTTGGCAATGGCGTTAATATCGCCTGCAACATCAGAATATTTTGCACTGCCATGTTTTGCGGATATCCTGTTTGCAATCTTTTCAATTCCTTTGCCTGCACCATACATCACAGGTGCCAACGCGACACCAACCGCGCCACCTGCCAATGCATCGGTCAATCGTTCTGCCACACTGCCACGCGAATTTAGTCCGCTGCTTAATGCACCGCCTGCCCCAGCCGCCATCATCAACCGTGGCAATGCTTTTGTTGTAACACGGCCTGCGGCGTTATACAGACCCGTTCCCAATGGCGCGCCCCCAATAAATGTATTTGCTATATTTGACGCGGTATTTATCCAACCCGCACCCGCATTTTTCAAATTTTCTTGGCCGACCTGATTGCGTTCGTCAAAATTTCCGCCCAGCGCGTCATTTAATGCGCCATATCCACCAAATGTGGCATCATTCAAAATGCGTTCGCCTGATGTCAACATGGCCCCGCCCAATGTTGACATTGTCTTTCTCGCATCTTCCATTTTACGGGATTCGTTGATGCGGTCTAAAATATAATCTTCCACTTCGGCATCTGATTTACCCTGTAATGGGTCTGGTGGTAATACAACATCCGGCATACCGATTTTATTTCTAAATTCGTTAAAATCCATATCGGAATAATATTTATTATACAAACGCAACGCCAAATCATTGTCGGACAAATCATTGTATTGCGGATATTTTTGTCTAAATTCTTTTATGGTCATTTTTTTGCTCTTATTATAAAATTCCAATCGGGTCATCAATTCGGTTTGTTGGATTTGTTTGAATTTGTCCCGTAATTCGTTGCCACCCTCCCGGGGCATATAAATCTTCTACAAGACGATCCCAACCCGCTAAATTGGAAACTTTCGGCAATCCGATTTTTGTCAATTCATTATTTAGCACACGTGTCAATCGCTGATCACGAACCTCCTTGTCTAATAACGGATCCGCCCCGGCAGTACGCATTGCAACCATGACATCTGTATCAGTAGCAGGGCGCAGCGCTTTCAATACATCAAACATTCCCTGCATGGCTTGCGTTTCAAATAATTGGAAGTTTTTGGCATCTTCTTCACCACGCGATAACGACACTCCATAATCACGCCCTGGCAACATTCTTGCCCCCATACTAGCCCAAAAACCTTGCTCTGGATCTGATGGATTATATTTATTTGTATCCCAACGCCCCGCTTTCTCATTTAATTCACTCACCTTCATCGGCATTGGTGTGTTTAAAAAACCCATTATTCCTGTATTTCCACCTGCATCGTTCCCGCTTTTATTCACCTTCATCACACCGTTTTCTTCGGCTTCGGTAATGTTTTTCTTGCCCATTTCCATTTGAATACGTGCGCGTTCGCGGTCGGCGTTCAACATATCTGTCAAATATTCGCGTTCCTGCTGTTTGCGCGCACCGTACATACCACCAAATCCTTGTAATGCGTTTGTTATCCCTGACACCAACGGGTTTGACACCTGCGTGTCGTATGCGCCCTCGTAACTTGGTGCATCATCTATGTCCGCCAGTGCATTTGCCAATAATTCGGCCGTGCTTGCGCGTGGTGCAACCTTGCCCATCGCTTCGTTATACGCGGCGACACTCTGTGGGTCATACTGTGTATATTGCACCTGTCTTTTTTTGGTTGTGACTGGTTCCAATGTTTGTGGTAATGCTGGCGGCATCAACGCCGCCTGAATTTGTGCCTGTGGATTTGTCGTTGCCATTTGTTCCCCCTTTATACTAATGCGCCTGTCGCGGTACCCAACAATTTGCCGCCTAAATTTACCCAGCCCATTTTATTATTATAATCCGCCATGTTGGCTTTATATTTCTCAACATCATTTGCAAACACTTTGTCGTAAATGTTTTCCAATCCTGCGCCGGCCTGCCCCGATACCATCGTCGGGTCAATTACCTGACCGCCGGCCGTGGCGGCTTGATTTAATATGTTTTGCTGGTACTGTTGTCCTGCCAACAACGCATTTGACGACAACGCCCCCATTTGTTGGTTCTGGTTATCATAAACCGCGTCCATCGCGTCGTTCCACGCCTTTGAGCCCAACGGGATACCACGATTGGTCAATGACGATTCTGCACGCTGCACTTGTCGGTCAAACTGTGGCTGCAAATATTCCATCTGCGCATTGTAATATGCGTTTGCTGCCTCGGTCGGGTCGCCGGAATAATTGCTTAACGCCGCATATTGGGCCCCCAATGCCACGTTGCTATTATCACTTAAATTTTTATTTATGGTAATTTGTCCCGTATTTGGATCGACGGTCGTCGTATATCCGCCCGTGGGGCTATTTACGTTGGCATATAACTGATTGCCTGCCGCCTGATTTATGCGGTTTTGTTCGCCGTATGCACGATTTGTGTCGTATGTTGGTGTTGATGGTTTGTCCCCCATATTATACCCCTTATGCTGCTAAATTTGTATCTACCTTTGCGTCCGGATTTAATGCCTGATACACGGCCAGTTCTATTTCCGCGTCCAGTTCTTTTTCTTTCAAACGTAATTCGGCTTCATTTATTTCACGGTCGCTGATAATCTTTGCCGTTTCTGCCTGAATCCGTTTGTTTTCCAATTCGGCACGGGCGTTATCGTCCATTGCCTGACGCTGTAATTCCGCGTTTGTTTTTTGTGCGTCTATCTGTAATTTTTCGCGTTCCAGTTGCAATTTCGCCTGTTCGTTTTGCGCCTTTAACATATCCGGCGATGGCGGTTGTGGCTGGCTCATACGCGCCTGATATGCACGTATGGTATTGTCAATCGCCGCCTCCATTGATTGTTCAACAAACGCACCAACCTTGTATCCGCGTATCATTGACATCAGTGCTTCTTTGCAAACAATTGCCATTTCCGGCATTTCTTGTATCATATTCGCACTGGCGGTCAGTTGCGTAAATACCGCACTCCACATATCTGTAATGTTTGTCTTGTATTCCGCATCGTAATATGACCGCACATCTTCCAACGATATAGACAACCGTACATCTTTCATACCGCTGTTTTTTAACAGTGCGATTGACTGCATAATATTTGATAATGTTTCCGGCGAATATTCAATCGTGGAATACGATAATATGGACAATGGTTCAAATACCTGACATATAATGTCGCACGCAATCCGGATTGTATCCTGAACAAAATAAATCGCGTCTTTCTGGTCATCTTGCAGACGCATTGTGCCAAACGAACCTTTTAATCGGTTTGTCGCATATGCATCGGTTGCGTTTGTTTCACCCTCTAAAATATCGTATGTGCCAACGCCGCGCTGTATGTCTTCTATATACGCATCACGCACGTTTTTTAATTGCACCAGTGCATTGACCGCCGGCGTGGGGTCGTACATCCACACCATATCGGACATTTTTTTATTACGATATTTTTCAACATTCTTTAATCCCAATAACTTATTATCATTATCCGCATCAAATATTTTGCCAAAATCGGCAACCGATGCGTCGTATGCGCCGGCCACGCGCAAATCATTCTTTAATTTGGTAATTTTGCGATTGCATTCATCAACCGCCTTGTATTGGGACAAAAATTGCGCATGGCGCGATACCGGCACGGTACTGTCAACAAACGTGTCATACGATAACGGTTTGGCGCATGGGAATTTAATATTATACGGATAATCGTATATGGCCAATATTCTGTTGCCCGCCGGTTCGTATATATAAACGCACTTGCTTATCCTATCCCAGATTTCAAACACGCTGACGGTGGATTCACTGCGGTCGCACTGGTCTATGATGTCATTATCAATTAAACTGTTATAATCGGTGTCATCTGACGCGTATTCCATAAACGGCGCATCGTATTGACTCATGTCGTCTGCGGTCAATCTGATACGCCGACCGACCCATTCCACATCTTCCCACCGCTTGGATTTTTGCCATATAAAATCGCAATCTGGCACAAATTCAAACAAAACATCTTCACGAATGCGTCCATTTTCCGTTTCTGTTGGATTATACGATACCCAAATAACCCCGATGTTTGACAATTCTGCACTCAATTTTACGGAATCCAACGCACTTTTGAACGCACCCGTGTCAATAATCTTGTTGGCAATGCGTTCCAGTATCATTGACGCTGTGCGTGCAACATTATCATTATCGCGATTGGTGCGGTCAACCTGTACCTTTGGAATAAACGGCAAAATGAACGGTATGCGCACCGAAACATTGCGATACAACAGGTTATATCCGCGATTATCGTCCGCATCTGGCGATATGCCTTTGTTATTTTGCTCGCCGGAAAATTGCTCGTTGCGATAACGGCGCATAATGCTTTTGGTCGTTTTCCGCCATTTTTTATACAGCGGATTTTTGAACGCCAAATCTAATTGCCGTTGCCAATATGCTGCTTCGTTTTTTTTCATTGCGTACCTTTATGCAAAATAAATTTCTACAAATCCATCTTCTGCGTCTGTGTTACCCGCGGAACGGTCATAAATTGCACCTGTAGCACCCAGTCCATTGCCGGCAGACACCCCTTGTGTGCCACCGTTGGGACCTGCTCCTTTTCCGCCGGTTGCGCCGGATATACCGCCGTACATTCCACCCCCGGCAGATGCCTCGCCTATTAAATCATCGTTTATAAGTAACGATGTTGAACCGCCACCACCGCCGCCGCGGTTCCATGTCCCCCCTATACTGGTAAATTGTGTTCCACTTGCACCATTGTTATAACCTGTGCCACCGTTTGATACATTTGGTTCTTTTTTACTCAACCCAGCAGAACCAACCGTGCCAGATATGACATCACCTGTATGTACAACCACAGTATATTCTTTTAATTCTGCGTTGCCTGCGCGGCCATATGTATATCCAGATGGGACAAGGCCGTTAAATATACCACCGCCACCGCCAGAATATTTGATAATAACCTTTGCGCCATCATATCCGCTTGACACAGTCCAAGAATATGCACCCGGCTTTGTTGATGAAAATATTAAATTTGATTTATCGCCCCACAGATATTTTCTAACTCCATCAACAAATGTCCATACCGACACAATATTCTTTTGATTATTTTCTACTTGTGTCTTAATTTGATCTATTTCTTTAACTGCCGATACTATCTTTGCAAACACCCCCATCATTTCCTCCTATGCTGCATATACAAAATAAATCACGCCATCTTCGCCGCTACTTGGTACACTGTTTGTTATAACCGTCTTGCGCACCAATGCCTGTGATGCGTTTGCAATTGTGTCCGTTTTACCCAGTTGTACCACGCCTGTGTCGCCTGCATTGCTGGCGGTTGCAACACTTATTTTTCCGCTGGCGTCCACTGATATATTGTCACCGATAATAACCTGTCCCATACGCGATGTTGTCGCCGCAACTTTGGCGGCGGTGATTGCGCTATCTACATATCCCTTGGTTGCCGCATCGCCCGACGATGTTGGTGTACCCAAATTCACAACCTTGTATCCGTTCATCGGTAAATTGTTCGTGGCGGGGGTTGAACCGTCTGCGTCCAATTTGCCATTTACCGCATTCAATAACGTGTTAAAATTATCATCAATATGTACTGAATTTGCCTTTACCTGATTTATTCGGTCTTGTTCCATTGAATATGGCAATGTAATTGCGCCCATATTTTCCCCCTGTTTATATCGCTGTTTTGCTGGTGTTGAATAACAACATTAAATCCACAACCTGATGTTTAATACCCTGAACATTCGCTGTGATTTTTACACTGAAATTATGCCCCAGTCCGGACGTTGAAAACACTTCTGCACTGGCAGTCATATCACCATATCCACCCGCCCAATATGCAGTGTCCTCTTCGTCGGGCGAACCGTTTGACCAATATGCTGTGCCAGGCGTTGGATCATTTGGCAATTCGTAATCTGACCAAATGAACCCCGTACTGCCAATGGAATCAATCACGCCCGATGTATCAACCCAGTTGTAATATGATTGGTTTTCAAAATCTTTATACACGGCAAATGACAAATTGATTTTGTCTGATGATGAATGTCGCAATTGCAACATGTTTAATCGTTTTAATAAATCCGAACCACAGTTGTTATACGATGTCCATAATTCCAGTGCAACAAACGATGTGTCCGTACTGGACGTGCCATATTCATATACTCCGTCTGCCTTGCCAAACAATAATTTACCGCCAAACACGCACATTGCGTACGCGTCAATTCCCGTCCATAACGACCATTTACCACTGGTGATATTCATACACACTTGAACAAATGTGCCACTGCCTTGCGGAATATTGAACAACACAATATCTTCTGTTGGCACAACAATACCATAAAATCCGGACTGATTGCCAAACTTTGCATATTGTTCCAACAACCACGTATTTATGCGTTGCGAAAATATATACTGTGCTGATTGGTTTTCACCGTTTGCAAATATACTATGCGCGGAAATAAATCCTTTGTTGGTCATTATGATTAAATCACCTGACCAGTTTATAAATGGCGTCCAACCCAACGGGTATCCGGTTTGATATGTACCGTTGTATTGCAATGTCGTTGCATCGCCCAAATCGTTGCCAGTATAAACAACCGCTTCACCATTATCGGTTAAAAAACCAATATACGCATTTAACGATGTGCCGGCATCACGATTGATGTTAAATCCACCAATAATGTTGCCACCTTTTTTTGGCGTACCAGACGATGCACCCAAATTAAATTCACTCAATTCGCCTTGGATATATCCCGGTTCCAAATACCACGCTGTTAAATCATTACCAAATCCGGCCACAACCTGTGCATTTAATACCGAAATCCACGCAAATATGATGGAATTGGTACCTGTTACCGCCCAATCGGCAATATTTACCGTTTGCGATGGTTCGCCTGCGTCCGTCACGGTTATCATCTGGGCTTTGTCTTGGCCATTGACCAGAATGATTGTGTGATTCACATACACCCATCGCCAATTTGCCGTACTAAAACCGCTTTGCGTTTTAATCAGCGTCCAATCACCGGCATCATCTGACTGATACACATATATGCTGTCGCCTGCGCACGCAATCAGTATGTTATATTCTTCAATCGGTATCAGTGTTTGCACCGGACTGGTATGCGATGCGCGTAAAAAATGTCCCTGTCGTGATTCCACCAGATTTTGGCGTATAATGTAATTCTTACACGCCAATAAATGCCCTGCGCCCTTGTCCAGCAATGGGGCTTCGGACGACCAACCGGTTTGGTAAAGTGGAATTGTTATTCTGTCTGACATTATGCCCCCACGTTCCAACTGCCATCGGAATAATTACTGGCATTGACTGTTACGCCACCTGCAATATCAATTTGTTGCGGCGCGGTGCCACGCGCTTCATATGCCGATAACGCGGTATTATATTCGGTCTCTATTTGTCCCCAATTGCCAATATCTTTGTCTTTCAAATATCTGTACGCGGTGCCCAATATTAAAATCTGGGCTGGGATTTCTGTATCATCATCCGATGCGGTAAATTCGGATTTAATATTGCCATTTATACCAACAATCGGTTTAGATGTGTAATACAGAAAAATTATTGGCGTATTTGGTGCCAACCCCGGAAATATATATATTGACTTGTTGCGCACGGTATACAGGCCTGTCGTCCCAACCGCAACTGCGGATGCTTTTAATTTCGCCCATTGGTGCATATTCAGGGCGGTCATTTCCACACGCTGATCCAGATTCATCATCGTTGCCGTATCTATGGACGCGATGTCGTCCGCCAAATCTGCAAACGGATATTGGTTCCAATCGCCCAAACATTGCCATTGAACATCATCTGCACCTTCGCCTGATTCACCGGGTTGTAATCCCAATGTCGCCGGGTCAATTTGTGGTATTGCTGCATTTACACAACGATAACGGTATGGGCCTGAATAAATAACTGCGCCTGCCGCCAATTCCGTGCCTGCGGAAAATTCTTGAAACGTGCTAAATTTGCATTCGCGCAACAGGTCAGACAACGAATTTTTTAACACCAACGCTTTGACCAATTGGTTTAATATTCGAATGTTTTCCTGCACGATTAAATCCGTGGTCGCAAACGGGTCTGCAATAACACGATACAGCCCCTCGCGTGATAACACATTGTCTATGATTTCTTTGCAATTCATCTGTTTGCCCTTAAAATAAAAAAAATCACCATAAAGCAAGCACTCTGTAATTTTTTCCTACAAAAGTGTTTGTTTTATGGTGTTTGTTTTTTTGTTGGGCGTTTTTTTTAATGGAACGCCCAAAAACCATTTTGCCGATTATGACGCGGCAATTGTATATGCCACGGCTTTTGGGGATGATGTGGGCACAATACCCATCGCCACCCCATACAGACCGGCACCCGCTGGACACGCAACCAACGTTGTAACCGTTATTGCGCCCGCGACTGATGCTGACTGCAACACGCCGGCTGGCGTAATATATGCGGTACCTGCGGCAACGGGCGACGAACCCGTGTTCACGCCAAACACCGCAATTCCGCCGGGGAAATTGTCGTGCTGACCCGGCTTTGCACCGTATGCGGACAATTCTTCGGCCGCAACCGGTTCGGTCATATTTATTGTTGTAAAAGCCATTTTATTCACCTTTGGTTATAAGTTTAGTCGCCATTTGTGCCAATCAACACGCCTTGGAACGCACGACCGGACGTGGTCATATTACCCGCCCACAGCCACGCTTCGCTGTACAGGTCTTGGTTGATTGAATTTACGCGGTCTTTCTTGGCCGGATTACGATTTACGTGCGGACGCAAATACAGATAATCGGTGTTCAAGAAATACGCATGATTGGCAACTGCACCACCCTGCATTGGTTCGGCTTCAATACCTTGGTCAAATATGATTGGCACACCGGCAATCGCCAAATCCTTGAATCCGGCATCCCCGGTTGTGGTGTCAATAAACCGCTGTTGCGCCTGCAACTGGCCAAAGTATGCCAAATACATTGCGTTGTCGGTAAATACCGCCTTTGGCGCATCATTGTTACGGGTTGTCTTGACAATCATTTCTTGGAATTTGGCTGGTAAATTTGCCACGTCTGTCCCAGAAATAACAACTGTGTCGGACACATTACGCCAAAACGCATTGTCGGCCTGCGACGCGTCAATGCCACCAACAACACCGGTATTCGGTGTGTCTGACACCAAATATTGCAAGCCACCGATTTGCAACGCGTCTGTACCATCAGAATAAACGTCGTGCGCCAAACCATTTTGCAATGTTTTTGCGCCGTTTTTAATCTTGCTGGCAATCAGGTCAATTTTGCGCGATTTACCACTATTGGCCATAATTTCGGAACCGGTGACAACCATTGTGACCGCAATTTTTTTGCGGGCATACGATGCGGCGGTTGCGAATTTTTTATTTTCCAAATTCCACGCCTGCGCACCCTCGTAACGGTTGTACGCGCCGTTTTCGGCAAATTCAATATTTTCCAAAATTTCAACACCACCGTCTTCGGTTCTGATGTTGCCTGCCTTTTTCAAGAAATCCAACAAACGCGACATGGACGTATAGTTGTCTTTCAGTTTCGGCAGATAATTGTCGGTACTTGTAGAATACAAGTTTCCAAAGTTCGGATTCCCTGCCATAGTAAACTCCTTTTGTATATGAAATCCTTGGTTAAACGAATAAATGCGGAGTTATACTTTGTTTCACGCGACCCCATGCGTGTTTGTTTTTGGGAAAAATTGGAATATTTTGTTTTTGTAAAAATGTTTGTTTTTGTAAAAGAAAAGTTTTGTTGTAATAAATAAACCGTCTTTTCGGACGGTTTATTTATTATGTGCCTTTTATACCATGCATCTTATTTGTGCTTCTTCTGGCGTGTAATAGCCTTCTAAACTATGCATACACGCTGAATATAACTGATCATCTTTATAAGATACATACCCCAGCGGCAGCGCCACTATAAGAAAAAAACCAAATAAACATAATAAAAGTTTTTTCATTTTTTGTCTGACGCCGCTTCCATTAATCGCTGCACAGTTGGCGGCATTTTTATCACCTGTTCAACTGGCACTTTGCTATTTAGTCCCATTATAACAGCGTCATAATTGTTTTTCAAGTCTTTTTGCTTCTCTTGTTCTACCAGTTGTTTATCCCAACCACGTATATATCTATTACGGAATCCGTCCCATGCTTCTTTTGCTTATCCCATTGCCAGTGCGATACTGGCTGGCAATGCACCCAATTGCGCTGCTTGATACATGCCCCGTTGGTGAAAATACTTATCAATATTATCACCACGTAATCTTTCTGATGACGGCAGATTTTTATTATATTCAGTCAATGCGTCTGCAATTTTGTCCCGTTCTCTCATTTCACGCCACAAAATACCACCAACATTACCGATGCTAACTGGAATTTGCATTGCGGCAACTATGTTATCAATTAAATTGATGTTCATTTTTTATACCTTTTAATAACATGCTGCCTGATACGGTTGTTCATCCACTCGTTCACCGTCATTGAATAAATTGCCAATGGTTTTGGTAATTGGCGCAAAATGCCTGTGTTTACAAAACCTAGATGTGATGTAAAATATATTGACGGTCCATTATCTTGCGCTATAAAGCAATTACAAATATTCGCCACACTGAATATGTATGTCAGCACCATGAATATAAATTCCGGATTGCAACACATTTTATCAATAATTACATGGTCGTATGTTGCAACACCGTCTATCACATACAGCAATCCATAATACCGCCCATCATCACATATTATTTTGTGGTTTGGCGTGATTTCTGCGTGCGGTAAATTTTCTTTTATAATCGCGGCCGCACTATAAAATTCAGGCTTATCAGATTCAATAACTTTCACGACTAACCACCCTTGTCAAATCTTCGGTGTCTGATAATTGTCTGCGGTTCGCTTCTAACCCACGGCGAATATCGTCCAACATCGCTTGCTGCATTTTTTCGCGGCGTTCTTGTTCGGTGTATTCGCGCTTTTCATCGCGATTTTTGTAAATTGATTGGCACATATACATAAATGCCTTTGCACCATGTGAATATTCATCATGAACAACATGCTTTGTGTCCATAACGCCGTCTTTGAAATCATACCGCATGTTGTTTATGCAATCTATTAAACGGTATAATTTCCGGTCAATATCCACAATCGGAATCATTGAACGCGCAATATCTATCTGTTCTTGTTCCAATATTCGTGGCAACGTTACGCAATCAAAACCCAATTCGTGCATGCGTTCAATACGTGTGTTGCCATACGCCCATTCGGTATTTACCCCATCATGCGGAAAAAACACCATGTCGTATTTATAATTCCGGGCGCGCAATTGTTCCACAAAATACGGTAACGCCTGCATTGTCGCTTCTAAATAATCAATAACTTTGACACGCCCACCAATCCACTGATAAAAACAGATTGCTGTTGCGTCTGTATGCCCTAAATCCCACGCGGTATATACCGGATACCGATTGTCATACACAACGTCGCCGCGCATATTGTCTGGGTATTTTGCAAATTCCTGTGCCAGAACTGCACCGCGTGCTTCTTCGCCAAACTCGCCATATAAAAATCGCGTCTGTTCGTGTGCCGGCAATTCTTTCAAACTGTCTATATAATCATCTGGCAAATATTCCAAATTGTCCATCGGGTTCAGGCGAACATTTGCATATAATGATTTATCCAGTTTTTTTTCTGGATCTAACGGCGACATATACAGAAAATGTTCCTTGTATGTCCAGTGACCCTTATGTGGCGGATTTTCAATCAACGCCTCAATCAGTTTAATATATCTGTCTTCCTTGTAATGCTTGACTTTTTGTGCCAAACGGGTACGCAGTTTTTGTAATGCCTCGTAATTTACTTCGCTTACTTCATCTGCGGCAATGCTTGCGTATTCTGTCCCCAGTAATTTTTCCACCTCTTTTTCATTTCCAATTGCACGAAAATGAAACTCGCTGCCGTTTGGCAATTTGAATATATTTGTGGAATTATTCATCGCACCATCGTTCCACAGTTTGAAAAACGACGGATAATACAATCGCAACATTTTCGGAAACGTATCCAGTATTATCGCATTTTTTAATGATGTAAATGTATCACGCGCAATTAAATGACGGCTGCCTGGATAATAAATACCGCGCTTGAACACCTTGCCCATCACGCGGAATGTTTTACTGCTGCGGCTGCCACCATAAATCAACAGCCGGCGCGCTGGATAATCCCATTCCCACATACGGTTAAACAATGCAATTCTGCGTTGTCTGTCCGCTTCTTGGGCTGGGGTCAAACTATATTTTGACATCACAATTTCTCGTCATCTTTTTCAACAACGAATTGAATCGCGTTGTTCTCGGGCGCGGCAATAACGGCCTGTGCAAATTCTGATTTGGCCTTGCGTTCCGCATACCATTTGCTGGTGTTCAAATCACCGTTGTCTATGGCTTCCACAATGTTCATGCGTGCTTTCAACATCGGTTTTTGTCGCAATTCTTCACAACTGTCCAGAAAACCGGGATTTCTGTCGCAGTATGCATAAAACACAGATCTTGCAATTTCGGCAAACAAACACGCCTCGACAACGGAACACCCCTTTGCAAATGCATATTTTAATTGCTGGACAACCTCTGGCGTTACCGTTTCTGGCCGTCCGGGCTTTCCATCGGCCATTGCTTTACCCTTTTATTCGTCTAATCCCAAACTGCGCATTGCTTCTAAAACCGCATTATGCGCCGCCACACTTGATTCACGATTTGTGTTTTGCCGTGTCCATTTTGTCGGATTATCTGGTGTTTTGCTCACCTGTGGCATACTTTTTTGTGGCGCAACAACTTTTGCTTTCTTTTCAACAATGGTTGTTTGCATTTGTGATGCCGGCTTTTGGACAAACTGCGCCGCTGCACGATTTAATATTTCACCATACGGAATGTACGGCTCTTTTTGTACCATCTGTTGCAGTGTTGCTAAAAACACTGCATTAAAATCGTTGTCTTGTTCCAAACGCGCCTTTAATTCTGGATTGGCGGATAAAAATTCGGTCGTTGCCGTCAATCTTTCTTGATCGCGGTCGGTCGCATCTGGTTCATTTGCCGCATATCTGGACTGGCGCGCATTGTAAATCGCAGATTGGCGATTTTTGTAAAATTCGTCCGGCATTGAATTGGATTTATAATCGTGCTTGATGTCCAACCTATACGTCTTGGCAATCGTGTCAATTACTGCAATCGGGTCGTCAAACACAATCATCTTTTGCCCAATCATCTGACGCGCCGTTTGTGTCGGATTGTCATTTAACGCCTGAATCACGTCCATGGAATTGCGGATAACTTCGTCTTCACTAATACGCGCCTGTTCGGCCGTTTGTTTAACATATCCCATGACCGGCTTTAACACTTCGCGTCTGCGCTTGGCATTGTATTCTGCCTCGGCCGCACGGCGATAATTTTTTTCATTTTCTTCGGCCAGACGAATAATCTCTTTTTTTGCCGCGTTTGGCGTTTCGCCCCAGTGCTCTTTTGCAAATTCCCCACGCACTTGCGTTGGTGCGACTAATTCTTCGTCCGCATTTGCGTTTGCGTCTGTATTCTGCCCTGCACCATCACCACCATTTTCACCCGTGGGCGCACCTGGCACGGTGTCATCATTTGGCGCATTGTCTGCATTTTGGCCTGCGCCGTCTGGTGCGGATGCGTCTGGGGTTTGTTCTTCGCTTTCCAACGCCGCAACAACTGCGTCCATTGGTGTTTCTATTTTGTTTTCGTCTGGCATATTATTCCTTTTGTTTGTTTTCTATTGTTGCAACGCGACTGCCTAAATCGCGTACTTGACCGACCAACTCACGCAACACAACCAAAATCGCATCGTTTTTATCCGCGCCCCCATCTGTGGCCACGGGTTCTGATTGTGGCATTGGTGTATCTATCCCGTCCAAACGGCGCAACGCATATAAATCTGTGGGGCGCAGTTTAACGGAAAAATCGGATATAATTCGTAAATAATCCGGGTGACTTGGTAATAATCCAACTATGCGTTGATTGTATTCATACCGGTCGCGGTAATCCGGCACACACATCATTTCATCGCGCGTGTATGATTCTCTGGGTAATTTACTCTCGTCTTGAAACTCTTTGTATTCACGCCTGTATTGTACGATGTGCCGTTCTTTGACTGGGCTTTCCACAAAATCCTGTTTATTTCTGTCGCCTGTGTCTATCCAAATAAACGGTCGAATGTCATACATATCCGTTGCCGCGTTATATACGGCTTTCAGATAAAACAACGGCGGATTGTTTACATATTTGCGATTACGAAAATCGTCATCGTCATAATCGTTGAATTTTCCCATCAGAAACCTTCGTATTTGTCCATCAACCTTTGCATTGCCTCCAACCGTAAATTTGTCGGATACACGCGACCATGCACGCGATATGCAAATGTATGCGGATTGTTTAAGTTTTGTTTTATGTCAAATTTTTCGCACGCCGCACGCACTGTGCGGTATAAATCTTCGTCTTGCCCGCGCGACCGTGCTTCGCGCACATTTGTATTAAATTCCTGTAATTCTGCGGCCGTTGCGTCCGCGTCTAACAATGCTTTGTTTTTTTCAAAACAATATTCGCGCCGATCTAAATCTGTAATCATTTTTCGCGCACCATAATGACGTTCTCATCAAAAATAAACGTGATGTTTTCGCCCCTGTACGCGGTTTTTTTGATATACCCAACAACATCGCCCACTTTGTAATCATCGGTGCATTTTGGACCCTTGGCAATGACACGGGCATATTCTACATCGGATACATCAAACGCGTCCGTGTTTGGTAATGGCTCAATCTGAACCAAATCTTTTAACACCTTATATTGCATAATCCGTCCTTTTAACCAAAATCGCCTGTTCAACCGCGGTCTTAAATGTCTGATAAATCAAATTGATTGGTTCAATCACATCATCTGGTATATTCTTGATGCCAATCTTTTTGTGGATAACACGCCAAACTTTGTGTTTGGTTGGTGCAAAATTTTCCAACGCCGTGCCGCCGCCCTTGATAAACCCGTCATACGATTGAATTACCGCCAATAATGTGTCTTCTAACCGGTCTTTTGTTTCAATCATCTGGGCGGTTGTTTCCGCACCAACATAAATCTTTGCGATTTTTGATTCCAACTTTGCAATTCTTTCCCTGCGCCACGCCTTTTCTGCCGGCGTTTCTGCTGATTGTCCGGCAATCGTATCAATCCATTTTTTTATCTCTGCATCATTTTTATATTCAAATGTTGCGGACCTGCGGCGCACATGCGCAACGGTTATATGCTGTGATAACTTGGTCAAATCCGCCAATACATCACGGCGTTTATTGCCAATTTGCGACGGGTTGATATTGCAAAATTGCCCAACGCCTTTCAAATGGTTTGCAACCAATGATGCCAATGCTTGCTCGTCACATTGCCCAATTACCAAAAATGGACGACCTGCGTTCATTGCCGCGGTTGCCGGTTCCGCAATATCTGATAGCGTTATAAAATCTTTCACAAATATGATTGGTTGCTTTAATTCCGCGCCTGTCTTGGTATTTGCAAACGCCTGATTACTATACCCTGCGTCCATGACATAGCCCTTGATTTGTTCGGTGGTTATGCCGTCCGCGTCATGTTCTTCAACAATATAATGCCCGTCCCGTCCATTGCGACTGACCACATCTGCAACTGCGTCCGATATACTTTCGTCCCCGTTGCTGGCAACCATTGCAATTTTGCGCAATGCATCGCGGTCAATTTTTTTGTTCGCGTTCGCTTCTAAATAACACTTTAATTCCGGTATTTGCGCACGCAATGTGTATAAATCTTTTAATGGATAATCTATCAAATGCGCCAATAACACCGCAACCGATGTTGTGCCATCGCCAATCTTGCGCACTTGTTGCCGACACACCTGTCGTACAAAATTAGCGCCGGGCGTTTTATCTGATAAATTCTGCGATACTTTATAACCGTCCTTGGTCAGTATCGTTTCACCATCTTTTGTAATTGCACACAAACGACCCTTTGGCCCCAGTGTGCTGCCGATAATTTCGGCTGCGGACTTGATTTGTGCCGCAATGTTTGTTTTATTCTTCATGCTTGGATTGTTTTTTTGCAAAATAAAAACCGCGGATAACCACGGTTAAAACTGGGCGCCGGTGCAAAAAGCAAGTTGGGTTCAGCAACTAAAATTCAACACCGGCATAATTTTGATACACAAATCCGTATCTTAACTGCATGATATTTTATAAATCGCCGTTTTGCAACCATTATTTTTTACCGCTTTCCAAAACTGGCGGATTTCCGCCATAAAATTTGCAAAAATTGGGGTACATTTTTGAAAAAGTTTATACATTTTTATCACGTATTTTTATATAAATTCGCGGTCGCGTTTGTGGTCGGCCGCGCCCCCGTTGAATGCGCTGCGTTGCCAAAAAATCTATCAAGTGCGGAAAATCATCACAAAACACAATCCGGCCACGTCGGTTGCGTGCTTTGGCACAATTTAATGTTATCCCTGCCCATTTCGCATATGCGGACAATGTTCCGCGATAATTTGGATCACTCATTGCTCTCTCTTTCTTTCAATTCCACAAACTGACGTGATGACTTCTATTATCGGCCGCCGCCGGTCGGCCGCGCGCACTATGTCAATCAACGCGTTATTTAATGCGCTTTTTGCATAACCAAAATTTACATATCCGCGTTCAATATCGCACAGTAAATCCGCGTCCTGCTCGGTATATATGTCCAAAAACTGGCGTTCAAAACTTTCGCGTACATCTTGCAGAATTTGTTTTTTTTCCAACGCCCACCGCGCCGCGCTTTCAATCGGGGCGATGCTACTGCCGCCCTTGCCCGTCTTGGCTAAATCAGACATTGGTCGCGGCATCG
Source organism: uncultured Pseudomonadota bacterium (assembly GCA_949290785.1). Lineage (GTDB taxonomy): Bacteria > Pseudomonadota > Alphaproteobacteria > Rs-D84 > Rs-D84 > Enterousia. The sequence goes on along the minus strand of CASETE010000014.1, from coordinate 8,170 downwards.
CCATGTGCGATAATTTGCACAACCGTATAAACACGCGTAATTTGTCGTGCTTGCGCACGCCACAAATTAAACCGTCGTCAATGAACCGCTGAAACCATTGGGACGCATCCGGCAACAGTTCCGATATCGGTTCGGATTTTGGCTTTACTTGCGTTGCACGTTTTTTGCGCACTTTTTTAGCGACATTTTTGATTTCGTAACGCGCAATCAATCCCATTTTAACGCCCTCCACTTTTTTTAACCGCGAATTGGATTATCTGCGGTTATGCCACGTGATAATTTTGGCATTGGTTGCCGTGGTTCTAATTTGCGTGCAAACTGTTCCAGTGTTTTGGGACTTTTTGCAAACAAATTCATATACCATGTTTGCCAACCTAATCCACCCACGCGTTTGTAAAACCGTACTGACATTGTATACTCACCAAACGGCTTGCCACCGCGCACCGGCATATACGAAATTGACGAACAATCCAACACTCTTAACATTTGTTTCCCCCTTGCAAATTTGCAATACGTTGATTACGCACCTTTTCGCGCCGCATCGCGATTTTTACGCACCGAATAATTTCGCCACAAATCGGCACCGCACCGGTGTCTTTTTCCAACGCCATTAAAACGGCGTTGTCAAACTTGTCGCGTGGTAAATCAATCACAACTCTTTCTTGTTCTTTCATCGCACTGCCCCAATTTTATAAACTGTTCCACCAATTGTTTTTGCATATTCAGTCGCATCTTGTTCTATACAGAACGTGGCTTTTACTACCCCCCCCCTGCAAAACCTGATAAACGAACTTTGTGTATTCTTTCATTGCCATTACCCCCGATTTATCATTTCCATGTATTCGTCTGGCGGCGTGATAATTTCATATTCCCCGCCTGATTCCATTGCCATTGCGCCCTGAATCTTGTCCACAAATTCACCAAATTCGGCCGTGGATAATTTGGCGGTGCTGGTAACACCAAACCGTGATTTCCAATATTCTTTCAACACATCTGTCCGCATCGCCCATGCGCTACATCCGACCGGCATAAATCCCGTGTCGTTGTAAAATTGCACAATGTGCGTCAATACCGCCATCATGTATCTGTTCTGGGCTGCTGTGCGCGGTTTCTTGTGCGGACGAACATCAACATCCCACCCGTATTTAACCGCGCCACGCGTTGCATCAATCTGTTTTGCAACCCATGCGGAAATTGAATCTGTCGCAACGATATTTTGAAAAAACATCACCGCACCTCCATCACACCGGCCATGGCATATCCGGGCCACGCGGCAATCATTTCGTTTACCACACCTGTGGCACCGGGGTGCCGATCACGAATTACCGCTTTGGTTGCGGCTGGCAACTGGTAAAATGTCTCGTGCCAATCACGCACCCGTAATGTGATCAGACGTGCCTGCACCGCGATTGCTAAACCTTCCCAAAAACTGGTGGATTTATACTGCGCAAACACATCTGGACGCACTGCCTTTGCATCGGCAACCTGCCAACGCAAAAACTGCTTTGGGTTTAATATCGGCGCGCCACTGGCATCAACCAAACTGTACCCGGGTGCGACTGGCGCATCTATTGGGTTTTCCGGTTCCAAAATTTTGCATTGCACCATCGTCCGAATTACTGCGTCAAACGTGTCGCGGATTGACCACAACTGTGTCCGTGGCAGATGGTATTTGTTTTCATCTGGTTCTGGTACGCGCTTTTTAACGCGATCATTCGTTTCCAACAACGCCAATACTTTCGCCAATGTTGGTCGCGTTTTGTCGTTTTTGCGGACAAAATACGTGTTTACTGCGTCCTTGATGTCGTCCCAGTAATAATCCCCCAACGCCCCGTCAATTTCCGCGCTGTTGACACGCATTGCTTCAATCGCCTTGTCCGACAGGTCATACAATTTTGCAACCAAATCAATAAATTTTTCTGCGATATGTTCGTTCATGTCTTGCTCTTTTTTTTGTTTTTTCAAATCACGAAATGTTCGGGGTCGTCAATGTTTCGGCGTTCACCCGGTGGGTCGGAATTGGATTTTTTTAACGGGAATATACCTGCCCAGTTGTTGGCGATTGACTGGTCAATGATTTGCTGGGCAACATCAACATCATCACCCGACAGTTCTTTCAATTTTTTTGCAAACGCCCGAATTGATTGCTCGGTTTTATATCTCTCACGCCTTGCGGATTTGTATTCCAGCCATTGCGAAATAATTGGATTGAATTTTTCAAATTCTTGCAAAAAATCTTTTTTTGGATTTTGTGTTAACAAAATCTTTTTTTTATTTTTATTCTTTGTTCTTAAAAAGGTTCGTTCACATTCGTTTTGTTCGTTTATATTCTTTTTATTTGTTTGTATTCGTTCACATTCGTTTTTGCTTGGTTTTTCGGCGTTTTTGTTGCCAATTTGCCCACCGCGGTCCTTTTTATCTAACAACGGTTTCCACGAAATAATGAACATTTTGTAAAACTGATTGTCTGGCATTTCGCCCGTTTCGCGATAAATTGCCATCGCTTTTATCAATCCAACTGCCTGCGCCGGTTCCATCAATTCCAGCGCTTCAATCATATTTGGATGTAAAACTACTGATTTCATACTCCCTGTCCTTTCCTTTCTTTCCCTGTCCTAAAAAAACTTTGTCGCACCGGTGGGCGACATGGAATTTCCCACCGGCGCGTCCCGGCTGCCTTGACAACCGGATTCCTTGTGGTATGATGAAGAAACAGATCAAAGGAACACCACAAAGGAAACTGAACATGGATCAAAATCAATTTAACCAATTACTGCGCCAACTGACCGTTATCGCAGACAGTTTGAATTCAATCCAAAAAACTTTACGCGGCGCGATAAACGCCCGCGGCGAATTGGTTGTTCACCCGAACTAACAAATTCATAAATCTTTTTCGCCATCGCAAAACGTTCGGCCGCGTTGTCGGCATAAAAGTTTGCGTTCATAATTGCGAATTTTCGTAATTCTTGCTCACGTTTTTTGCGAATAAATCTAAACATATCCTTTCCTTTGACCAAATGATTACGAATACGATGATTACATATTGTAAACACAATGTCAAGACAAATTGTTTACTTTTTGATAACAGAAAATTTACTAAATTATGGATATAGTTGAATTATGACAATTGCAGAAACTATTATATTTTTCAGAAAATCACGAAATTTGACCGTTCGCGAATTGGCTGATGCGATAAATGTTTCGCCAACTGCAATCGCATTGTCGGAAAAAGGACACCGTACCCCATCAAAAGAAATGGCAAAACGTTTATCTGATTATTTCAAAATTCCTGTATCTGCATTTTTGAATGATGGCTATGAACCGCATAATCCACAGTATACAACCATTGACAACGACTTAATGATTGATATTGTTGACGCGGTTACCGAATTTTTGCACGAAAATAATCTGGATATATCGCCGGACCAGCGTCGGGAACTAATTAAACATTTTTATGGTCAAAATTGCCACGATGTAAATCGTATTCGCGAAATATTGTCTGGCATGCTAGCCTTAAATTCACACGCATTCGGAAAAGGAAAATAGAATGATATTATTTATATTCTTTTTAACTTGGTTTATATGCTATTTAATGGAACGGCATTACGGAATACAAAATTTCAAAAACAACAACTTTGCCGCCGGTTGGCTTACATTGGTAATTTGTTCTATTATCAATTTGTTATTTATTGCAGATACGAAATACACTTTGTTTGCGCCATTGTTATATGTCGTTATATTTCAAAGTATATGGTTTGTAATAGATTACATAAAACAACGCAACAAAAAATCCCCATCAAATAAATTAAATGTCTTATGGGCGTTGGGTTTGGGCTCTATCCGTAATGAAGGAATACGCAGGTTGATATTTGTTTTTTCGTGTATACTTGCTTTTATTGCGGCAAATATAACAAATTATAAATTGTGGCTGATTTTGGTTTGGTTTTATATTTTGCCGGGTATGACATATTGTATTCAATGGATTTTTACGGGCTTCAAGAAAGTGAAATAGAATGAAGAAATATTTGAATCTGTTTTTGACATTTGTCTTTTTATCTATTATTCCCTTGTTGTTCATCGGATGCGCGAACTTGATTATAAACAATATAAATAACCAATCCGCCGAAATCCTTTACACTATCGCAGACAACTCTATGGATTTGGCTCATGAATTTCCCGATTTATCTACAGACGAAATGCTTGATAATTTGGCGCAAAAAGAAAACGGAATATCTCTTCTGTATAACATTGTCAACACATATTTGTCGCCAGACACAGACACGTCTCTAACAGAACTACAATCTGCAGTTCAAGAATTAAAAATATTGTCTTCTGATTTGGATATGTATTCAAAATATGCGTGGCTGTTGATTGTTTTTGGTTTTGTCAGCGTATTGTTTGTCTTTCTGTTATCTATAATTGCACGTATCAACCGGTTGTTTTTGTTGATTACATTCAAAATCGGATTTTTTATCATTGGTTTGTCCGCTGCCATAATGGTATTGGCGCAATCATTATTTTTAATTGGTGTTATATATTATCCGCTGATGTATTACACAGGATATATATTACCTAAATTGATGTTTGTAATTGGCGCATCTGGTGTACTTGTTTCCGGTTATGCTATATATAATTTTTTCAAAAAACTAAATAAACGCAATATAATTATTGGATATACCGCTTCAAAAAATGAACAAAATAAAATCTGGGATTTTGTGACAAATATCGCACATAATTTTAACACATCTGTACCCGATAATATTATTTTGGGGCTTGGTGATAATTATTATGTAACACAATCTAATGCAATATGTTTGTCTGGCCCGATTAAGGGCAAAACCTTGTTTTTGTCATTATCTTTTTTAAATCGCATGACAGAACAAGAACTTTCCGCAGTAATTGTTCATGAATTATCGCATTTCAAAGGATATGATACATTATTTTCGCTTTATTTTTATCCAACATGGAAACGGCTACATGACACTGTCGCCGATTTTGAATCAACAGATTCTTTTGGGGCAATGCCGGTATCTGTTTTTCTTAAAAATTTTATGAATTTGTTTGCTATAGAAGAAGCCAAAGTCAGTCGCGAACGCGAAAAACAGGCCGATATAAACGGGGCACAGCAAACATCCAATAAAACAATGGCGATTGCGCTGATTAAAATTACATACTTATCCATCTTTTGGGGCACCGTCATTAATGATTGTGTTGCGTCCGCAAAAGAAGGTAAGGTTATAAAAAACAAAAATACATTACTAAACTTCATTATTGAACATAAAAAAAATACTAAATCTGATATAAAAAACATCGTTCTAAAAGAATCTGAAACTAACCCTATGGATTCTCATCCATCTTTGTGTACAAGGTTAAAATATCTAAACGTTGACATTGATTCTGTGTTAAATGAAACAAAGTTTTTTGGGATTAAAACCGCATCCGCGCTGATACAAAACAAAGAAAGCATAGAAACGGATTTGTCTATTGCGGAACACCATATATATTTTGGAAAAACAAACCAATAACCATAGTTTTATTGTTTATTCTTTTGTCTTTCAAACCGCTTATCCGCAACACGGCCATATATATAACACATCGCCACTATCAGTCCGACAGCGAACAGTATAATCGCCAATAATATCAGTACCACTAATATCATTGCGGCAACACAAATCCAAAATTCTGACCACGATGTTATACCACTTATTTGTGGCATCATTATTGGTATAATTTGCATTGTTTTTTACTCCATTTTGCGCCGTTTTACGGCGTTTTGTTTTATTTTGTGTTATTTTTTACTTTTTGTAAACTTTTTTACTTGACTTATTGTTTACTTTATGTAAACATAATAGACACAGATATAACAAAAAGCAAGGGGGGTTCGTAAAAATGAAATATCCAATAATCGCAATCATTACAATCGTTGCCTGTGCGTTCTGGTTTCGCGCGGTGGATGCGCGCGCCACACCGGCAACACACGCCGAATGTGTGGCGTACTGGACGACGCGCACGGCATCGTGGACCAATCAGCCAACAATCAACAAAATTCATAATGACCCCACATTCTGTGGCGGAATTGCAAAATAACGGGGACAACCAATGAAAGCATTTAACACATATAACTGGTTGGCCACACAACTGCAATCACGGCAACGCGCAGGCACAATCACACCACGTGTTTATGATTATTTAATGGGTCGCATGGCGGCAATTATTGGCCGTAATGTGCGTGAAATTGACGCACTGCACCGCGCGTCTGGCCGTGGTCGGTTTGCACGTACAACCGGCATTGCAATGTCTATCAACCATCTGCGCGATGACGACACGGCTTTTTACGACGATGAATTGGCCGCATCTTGCGGACTCTAAGGGGGAAATAATGACGAAAATTGAATTTATGGAAAAAATCGCAAAAATTCAACGCGAATTAAAGGCACCAAAAAACCAATATAATAAATTCGGCGGTTATAAATATCGTAATTGCGAAGATATTTTGGAATCCGCCAAACCATTATTAAACGGATTGGTTTTATCTATTTCTGACGAAATTGTTTTGGTTGGTACGCGTTTTTATGTGCGCGCCACGGCAACCATTACCGATGGCGAAAATACTTATTCCGCGACCGCCTATGCGCGCGAAGAAGAATCTAAAAAGGGTATGGACGCATCGCAATTGACGGGTTCCACATCGTCATACGCGCGCAAATATGCATTGAACGGTCTGTTTTGTATTGATGATACGCGCGATGCGGATTCGGCTGATAATTCTGGCGCATCTGCACCAATCACCCTGCCCGAACCAACGCCGGCGGTAATTGACGAAATCAACACGTGCGCTGAATTACCACAAATCGCGGCAATTTTACGCAAATACAAAAACACATATAACAACGATGCGTTGTCGCGTTTGGCAACTGCACGCAAGCAAGAAATTTTATCCGATTTGGAATCACAGGGGGAATAAATGCTGACATTCAAACGCAAATCTGGCGTGAATTATTACCACAATTCAACCTTTCGGATTAAACCGGAATCGCGCCGGTCTGCAAATTCCACATTGCGGAAAATGTCGGCAAATGCACGCCGGCGCGTGGCGGACTATCGTTCGCGCGCCATTGCGTATTGGGGCGCAAAATGTTTTCTGTGTGGTCGCGAATATGCGCCAAACGAAAACGGTAAATATATCGGCTTGGACGTGCATCACATAAACGGTCGCAAAAACGGCGATGATGTTATGAATATTGTGCCGCTGTGTTCGCGCACCACTGGTTGTCACGCCCACAATCACAACGGTTGCGATGTCCGATTTTACGAATTGCAAAAACAAATAAATAAAAAAATGGAGGAATAAAATGAACGAATTGTTTGAAGAAATGAAGGTTCAGTATGAAGCATTTTGCTATTCCGCACAACGTTTTATTGACGCGTACCAAAAAGCGCAACAAGAACAGCAACCGATCCAAGAAGAACCCGATTATAAATCATGGGTTGGCAAGGTCGTGTATGTTTGGGACGATGACCCCAATAGAAAGCAACGGGCGATATTGACAGATTATATATCCGGCATCCCCTATCCGTTTTATGTCACAAACAGTTGTTTTGCTCACGCTGAATTATGTAAAGAATAGACAGCACAAGTTTAGGCGACAAACCTCCTTAACTATACTCGCCAGTGCATTGTTGAACCGTGTTATGCCATGTATCCTGTCGCCGCCACTTTTACACCGTGGACATGAGGGAACGATAATAACACGAACTGGCAATTAAACATAACAAAACCAAAAGGAACAACTATGTCTAAAATAATCGTACGCAGTGAAGCCGGTGTATTCGTCGGCGAAGCAACTAAATCCGTTTATATCAAAGAATTAAAAGACGGGTACATTACATTAAAAAATTCCATGAATATCAACTATTGGGAGGGCGCGGCATCTTTACACCAGTTGGCACAGGGGACTTATGCTAACATCCGTTTGTCGCCAATGGTCAAATCTATAATTATCAAGGGTACATACTTTGAAATTCTGGATGTTGAAAAGTCCGCAAAATTATATAACGCAAAAACAAACTGGTGCAAATAAAATGAAAAACTTACTAACTGCCAAAGATTGCTTGCTATTTTTATCCGGCAACGGCTACGGCTACGGCTACGGCAACGGCAACGGCAACG
>CASETE010000013.1 GCA_949290785.1 uncultured Pseudomonadota bacterium | reverse complement strand
ATTGTTTGTATGGCAAACATCATAGCCGCAGTTGTATAAGAACCTGTTACTTGATAAAACCAAACCACCGCCAGTATCGACATAGGATACAGCGCATCAATAAATGAAAAAATTTTTAACGCCAATATATTATGGCGCGCACGACAAGCAGTCATGTGTAAACCTTTTATTAGATTTGTTTATGGAAATGACAGAGATTAAATAGTCAAAGCCCGGCGGTAAAGGCGTTTAAAATCTGTTTCACTAGTAGTATACAATTTAATTTTGTTGTTTGCAATCATATATTTATGATAAATATATTATATAAATATAAAGGTTATATAATGATTAAAGACAAAAGTTTTTCTGCTTATGTTTTACCTATTCGCTCCGACGGTCGTGTGGCTTTATTACAGTATGGGGAAAATGGGTTTGGCACAATTGGTGGCCGCCTAGATGACGGCGAAGATTTTATTACGGCTTTGAAACGTGAATTAACTGAAGAATTGGGAAGCGCAGCCGCAAGTTTGGCGGATGTTGCAGTTGCTGTACCTGTACCATATTCTTTTAAACACCCCAATATAGCGCGTGCGGAAAAGCGTGGTGCGTGGAATGAGGAACATCATTTCTTTGTTGCAAAAATGCCGAACAATACGGATTTGACATTTCGTGAAAACAGACCAGAGAAAATATCTGTTGTATGGATAGAGCCAAAAGAGCTATTAAATCCAAACATCACACCATTTGAAGATATGCGACAGTATTATGAGCAGTATATTATACCGCTTTTACAGTTCTGATAAACTCGTCTGTTTTGTATTTAACATTTGGTTCAAATTGCATTCGGTTACCTTGGTTAAATACATAATATGGTCGGGTGCCAATTACTTCAACCGTATCTCCATTTATATATAAACTGTCTTCTTCGGGCAGGGCAATTACAGGTTCTTTGTGTGAATATTCAGTCAAAAAATCTGTTGCCTGCTGTGTCCGTTCGGCATTTTTATTTGTATAGTGTGCCGCCAAAGAAAAGCCAAATGCAGAATTAAAGCCACTGGTATCTTTTAATTCTACTAAATTTGGGTCTGCGTACAGACATATGTCTATATCTTTTCCAAATATGCATGCACCAGCACTGCAGCCATAAACCAAACCGTTATTGTTTATGTATTCTTGAATTTTGTTGAAGGCGCCGGATTCTTTCAGTTCTTTTAATAACTTAAATGTATTTCCGCCGCCAATAAAAATAGCCGCATAATCAGATAAGTTTTTATGAATAACCTCGGACAAAGATTCAACTGTATCAATTTCGCCGTGTTTTATATCTTTGAATTCGCCAAGTAGCCAAGTTTTACAAGTGATATAATCCGCAGGGTCACGGTCGCGCGCTTGTGGAATATACAGAATTGGTTTGTCGGGTTTTATTAAACTTTCAAAGACTTTGTTTGGTATGACAGTTTTTTCTGCCCAACCGCCACCACACAATATTAGCTTCATTTTTTTGCCTTTTGTTATATTAATACAAACTCCTCACATACTAGTTTTGTTTCTGGTGTAAAGTTTTCATAATATTTCGTAAAGAACTCTTTGTGCACTTTTTGCCAATAAGCAAGCGATAAATCGCCTTCGCCTTCTTTCTTTGCCCATTCTTCGTCTATGTCGCAAAAGCGTTTAATTTCAACTTTTGTGATTTGTATTTTTATTATCTCACCTTTTGAATTTACAATCTGTTCAATGTCGCCAGGTTTAGATAAAGGTTCGGCATCTAATATAGAGCAGGTTGCTGTTTTGCGCCCACAACGCACAAGTTCAAACAGTTCGTCATTATTAAAAGACCAAGTATTCATGGTTATTCCTTGCGACTGATTGTTATTTCAAAATTATTATCACTTGCATTTATTTCACACCATGCACCCGTTGGGATTGTTAACAGGGGCGTTGTATGACCGAAATCTAAATCCATTATCACAGGTACATTTGGCAGGCGGTTCTTTATCGTTTGATATATTGTCGATGTGTTCGGGTTCGTTTCTTTTTGAAACCGACCAACCAATATGCCACGAATTTTATTTGCAAAGTCTTGCATCAAAACGCCATTTAATTGACGTATAAACGTGTCTTCGCTGGATTCAGAATCATCCTCCACGAATAAAACTATATCATCAAAATCGGACGGCATATATTTTGTCCCTTGCAGTAGCGCAAATGTTGATAAGTTGCCACCAATCAGATTGCCATGTGCTGTGCCAGCGTGCATAACTTGGGCACCATTGTTTGTGACGAAAGTGCGATTGTCTTGGTTTTTATACCATGGGTCATCGGACCATTCGGGGCTGACGCTGATATCAAATTCTTTATCGCTCATTATTGCTTTTTTGAAAGCATCCATAGTAAATTCAAAACCACGTAACATACCGAAACTTGAATAATGCGGTCCACAGAAAGTTACTAAACCTGTTTGTGACAATATTGCATTATTTAATGCTGTTATATCACTGAATCCGCAAAATACTTTTGGATTATTTTTTATTAAATCAAAATCTAGCAAGTCCAATAATTGATTACAATGATGACCACCTAGTATTGTGAAAATTCCTTTTATGTTTTTATCTGCAAAAGCAGTATGAATATCATCAACACGTTTTTGAATACTTTCTGGTGTGCTGATAAATAAATCAGAATTAAAATTTGGCGCAAAAACAACTTTCAGACCAAGCTCTTCAAAACGTTGTTTGGCAACTTGCATAACATTTTCATGGATATAAGTGCTTGGACTACTTGGGGCAATAACCATTACGGTATCGCCAGATTGAAGCGTAGACGGATATAACGGTTTCATAATCAAGACTCCTTTATGTTAGTTTATCAGAGTTTTTATTCCGTGCAAGCAATTACAATAAAAAAACTTGCATTTATAAGCAGATATTATAATCTTTGTATAATTTTTTAAGGGGGTGGTTATGGCAAGTTATGTTGCGGGTATTGATTTCGGTACAAGTAATTCATCGGCTGCAATAACTAATGGAAATGCCCCAAGGATGGTTGATGTAGAAAGCGGACATAACACAATTCCTACTGCTTTATATTTTCCTGAAAAATCAAGCGAAGTTTTTTATGGTAGAACTGCCCAACAAAAATACGTGAATTCTGAAACGGTCGGTCGCTTTATGCGAAGCATGAAGAGGATTCTAGGGACGCCACTTATGGACAGCAGTACGCAAATAAACGGACGTATGGTTAGATTTGATGACATAATCGGCGCTTTCATTTCTTATATGAAGCAAAAAATAGACGCGTCAGCAGAAGAGCCAGTAGAATCTGTTGTTATGGGGCGCCCCGTACATTTTCGTGATAATGACCCAGCTGCAGACGATAAAGCTCAACAAGAACTTGAACGAATTGCACACAAGGCAGGTTTTAAAAATGTTTGTTTTCAATATGAACCAATAGCTGCTGCTTTTGCACACGAACAAAAAATTAACTCTGAACAATTAGCGTGCGTTATAGATATTGGTGGTGGTACTTCGGACTTTACAGTTATACGTCTTTCACCAGGAAACAGAAATAAAGCGGACAGAACCAAAGACGTTTTGGCAAATACAGGCGTTAGAATTGGCGGAAATGATTTTGATAAGAACTTGTCTTTAAGTTCTTTTATGCCGGTTCTTGGTATGGGCACGGATTACAAGGTTTATGACAAGGTATTAAGTATACCGAATAGCATTTATATAAATCTGTCTACATGGAATCAGGTAAATGACGTTTATAATTATAAGACGTTAAATCTGGTAAAAGGCTATCAGACGTGGGCGTTACAACCGGAAAAACTTGCTCGTTTATATGAAGTGATACAAAACGGCTTAGGGCATATAAATTTGGATTATGTTGAAAAGACAAAAATAGCATTGTCAAAAGATTTGAGTTTTGAAAGCGTTTTAGATTTTATATCTGACAAACCGTCTGTGCAGATAACTCGCGAAGAGTTTAATAAGGCGATATCAAATGATGTTGCAAAAATAGAACAACGTTTATCAGAATGTGTGTTACAAGCGGGTATAAAGAAAGAACATATAGAATTAGTAATCTTGACGGGTGGTTCAACCGAAGTACCGCGAGTGTATGATATTGCAGCCAAATTCTTCCCAGGTGCAGAAATTTCTGCCAGTGATAAATTATCAAGTGTTGGGCTAGGGCTTGCCTATGACGCCAGACGCATATTTTTATAAAATCATCTGATGCTACTTAGAAAAAAATCCAGAACGTCGCTGTGTACTTGTTTGTAATTTAATTCGTTTAATAATTCATGTCTGGCTTGGGGGTATAATTTGATAGTAATATTTTTTATTCCCATTCTTTTATATGTATTATATAAATCTTTGACTAATACGGCGTTCATACTGACTGGGTCTTTTTCGCCGCTGATTATAAGCATTGGGATGTTGTGCGCGGCTGTACGTTTTAAATGTAACAAGTTATTAAACATGGAATAGTAAAAACCGTACGAAAATTTGCGTGGATAGTATTTGTCTTGTTCATGTGCTTTTACTTGCGCTTTATCACGCGTCAGACGACTTTCGCCGTTCTTTTTTGTCCTGATCGGAGACATATATTCTATTATGTTTGCGGGCTTGTCTTTACCGACAAGTTGGCAACCTAACCATGATAATAACCTGCCCATAAATAAGTATATCCACCAGAATTTTGCGGAACCGCACAAGCATACAGCGCTATGTATATTTGTTTTTGCAATCATCGCTTGGGTTATAAAACTGCCATAACTATGCCCAAATAAAACGATAGGCAGATTATATTCGTTATGTAAATATTGCATAATATCAATTTCATCAGATAAAATAGATTTAAACAAATCTTTGTTGCCGTCTGTCGTTCCTATTTTATCAATGGTACTGGCAGTTCTACCATGTGCGCGATGGTCGTCACCAAAAACAATAAAGCCATTTTTGTTTAAAAATTTAGCAAATCTATCGTATCGTAACACATGCTCGTCCATACCGTGAATAATTTGCACAACGCCAATTGGTTGTTTTACATTGTCCCACAATGTACAAAATATTTGTTTGCCGTCATTGGCGGTAAAGATTTTTTCCTTCATTTCATATGCCTTTGGATAAACAGTAGTACATAAAATAGATTTTTTTAACAGGTTTATTTTCTGTCACGCGTTTTCGCCTGCGATTTGCCCGCTAGCAAAAGCCCAATGTAAATTAAAACCGCCTAAATCCCCCGTTATATCCAAGACCTCTCCGGCAAAGAATAAACCAGGGCATAATTTAGATTCTAGCGTTTTAGAGGATGTTTCATCCGTAGAAACGCCGCCACGTACAACTTCGGCACTTTGTATGTTATATAATTTAAAGGAATCTTTTGAAATTGTTATGTCAGACATATATTGTGCAAGTTTTTGCAAATCTGCATCTTTGTAATCCGCAATATTTTTTGGTTGTTCTTTTATCAACCACATAGCAATGCGGTCAGGAAGTTTAATTGATAAAATATTTGTTATTTTCTTTTTACCGTTTGTTTGTTTTTCGTGTTTTAACCACTCGTACACATTTATATTCGGTAAAAGATTTATATGTATATCTGTATCAAGATTTCTAACGGTTGTGCGATATATGGCGGGTCCTCCTAAGCCAAAATGTGTTATCAACATAGAGTCAACAATTTGTTCTTTTCCTATGGTAATGCATACATTTAAAGATATCCCAGCAAATATATTAGGAAATAATTTTGTTGTTATGGCACATAAAGCAGGGCGAACGGGTACTATTTTATGACCGAATTTTTTAGCAACCCGATATCCTATATCCGATACCCCTAAAACGGGGTAAGACAAACCACCGCTGGCAACTATTACAGACTTGGAAGTATAAGTGCTTTTGTTCGTTTTTACATAAAACAAGTCTTGCTTATCTATATCAATAACTTTTGTGTTAGATAATATATCTGCGGTTTGACAATTTTTGGTTAACGCTTTTGAAACATTAGTAGCAGGACCTGTGCAAAAATATCGTCCGGGCGTTTTTTCTGTCCATTGTATATTATTTTGTTTAGCCCATTGCAGTATATCAGCAGGCGTTAGGCGACTTAATGCACTGTTAACAAAATTTGGGTTTTCGCCGAAATACTTATGTCTTGCCACAGAGGCGTTCGTAAAATTACAATGTCCGCCACCAGATACAGCAACTTTGCGGGCAGGTTGGGCGCCCATATCAAGAACCAACACTTTTTTGTTTCTGTTGCATGCTACGCCTGCGGCCCACAGACCCGCCGCACCTGCGCCAACGACAATTACATCATATGTTTTCATAATATAATAGATAGCAAAGTTTATTATAAAAATCTATCAATAAAAAGCCCCGATATATGTTATCGGGGCATCGGGTTTTACCACATTGTATAACCGTCTTTACATGTGCGGACGCACTTTTTCTTATTCTTATCCCACACCATAGTTCCGGTTTCGTCTTCATACATCTCTTGCGGGCAAATTGGAACGCATTCGTTGTTTTCCAAGTTATACAATTCGCCTTGATACATACAAGATGCTATTTCACAACCGCGCACATAACTGCTGACAGCTATTTCACCAAGGCTGCTGTATTTATTTTTGCATTCACCGCATTGGCTTACCTTATCATCTGTTTCAGATGGGTCGCTGGTATAACCTGGGTCACATTCATTTGCCACGCATTTGCCCCAAGTATTCTTAGCAGAATCCCATTCTTTAAATCCAACGCCGTTATTTACATTACATTGCTGAATGTTAGATACACATGCATTAGACGCCAAATGATATCTGTCGTCGCATTCCAATATTTTGCAAGGTCCAAAGGCTTGTAATTTATTATCCCACTTTTGTTCTGCATACACAGCGTTTGGTATATTGCATTCTTTTATATCATATTCGCACATATCGCCACGCGGATGATATCCGTATATGCAAGATGCAACCTGACAATTACCTGTTGGCTTATAAGACAGCGCATTTTCACGATCGCAAGGTACACATGCCCCGTTTTTCATTTCCTGATCCGGGCTGCACGACGATTCTACACATACACCATCTATAATTTCGCATGGATTTCCGGAATCTGACTCGCCACGGAACTCACATTCTTCTGGATAGAATACAGTGTCTTTGATTGGTATCGCGGTACCGTTAATTACAGGGCGAGTTTCACAAGTTTTATAGCAACTATTTGCATCACTTGCGCCAGGCAAAGAATTCGCCCAAGATCCGTCACCTAAACCGGTACAAGCATTTTCAGACATTCCATCGCAATAACTACCAGACGGACATTGTGTACAGCTGTTATTGTCTAATACATAACCTGATATACATTTGTCTATAGAGCAAGTGTCTGGTGCAGTATAGTAATCGCGTCCTGACATAGATACTGCATTTTCTGCCACAGTACAGTTTTTGTAACATTTTGCTACATCGGTTGTGCCTGGGTCAGATTCTGTATATTGACCGCCGGTCAGTTCTGAACAAGTTTGTTGTTTTCCGTCGTAGCATACACTGCCGGCAGGGCAAGTTATGCAGGTGTTGTCAACCAACGAGAACCCTTCGTCGCATTGTGTTACAACGCACGGCCGGCAAGAACCCGAATAATTACTTGAACCTGGGTTATAATTACATGTTTGGGTACCTTGACCGTTGGTTATAGTACATGACAAACCTGTCTTATAGCAGTCTGTTATCGCCGCACTGGTTGTTGTCTCTGTCAAGCCGTTGTCTGGACACTGTGAGCGAGACGTTTCAATGTCGGGGCTGTAATAACCAATTCCGACAGCGATACAGTCATCTTCTTTTTGTACTTTATTATAGTAGTATCCTGCGTCACAACTGGTCATTGTCGGTGTTTCGCAACTAGAAGCATATATTGCGCTGTCACCTGTACCGCTGGTGTAATAACACAAGTATTCACCTGTTCCATGCTGTGCCGCGGTATATGGCAGCCCATCTTTGTAACACTGTTTAATTTCTTCTGCGGTATTGCTTTCTGTTTTTCCGTTACTTGGACACGCAAAGCGTTCTGTGTCCCCTGTGTTACTATAATAATTTTTACCTACAGGAACGCAGTCTGTATCGTACGGATTTTCAAGCCAATATCCACCCCAGCAACTGTTAATAACTTTTGTGTCACAGTCGCGTTGATAAACAGCACTTGCCCCAACGCCGCTTGAATAGAAGCATCTTTGTGTGCCGGAACCATAGACCGCTGTATACGGTACACCGTCTTTATAACAGTCTTGAATCATTGTGGAAGTATCAGATTCCGTCAGACCGTTATTTGGACATTGTGTACGTACAGTGCCCGTACCTTGACTGTAATACCCGATACCAACTGCGCTACAGTCTGTGTCCGACGTTTCTGCTAAATAATATCCAGCATGGCAAAGCGTTATTTTTTTATCCTGACATGCAGACGTATAATCAAATTCTGTCGGATTGTAATAACAAGTTTGCGTTCCTGAGCCGTGCGTCGCAGTATAATTTAAGTCTGTTTTATAACATTCGTTGACGCTTGCGGCACCGCTTGGTGAGGTACCATTGCTTGGGCAAGCATGTAAACCTTCGGCTTGACCGCTGTCGGTTGCGAAACTGCCGCCCGGGCAATAATTGTTTTCAGTGCAGACAGAACACAAAGTGCCCGTTCCTGGGTAATAAGAGCCTGCATCACAAGTTGTCGTGCCCGCTGCCCATCTGGCATAGATTGTGGCAGGTGCCACAGTAAACGTCAGTGCATTTGTTGCCGTTTGGAATAAACCAGTGGCGTTTATCACCTGTGTACCACCAGAGACGGCACTGTAATAACCGGCAAACTCATAACCTGTCTTGGTTGGTATACGCGTCATATTCGTTAACGGCGAAGCCGCGGATGCGTCGCTAAACCAACCTGTTGCGTACTTTAAATACGCTGTATTTGGCGTGCCTGTGACATCAGCATTTTGGTGGTCAAGTTGTATGGCATATACATTGGGCGTCCATACCGCATACAAAGTTGTGTTTTGACCCGTTGCAGATATGTTAGTAGAAACCGTTGAACCTGCCGTGTAACAAGGTGTCCCGCCATTTACATCAGAGCACCATCTGTTAACAACTGTATAACCCGATTTCGTTAAACCAGTTGTTGACGGTAATTCGCAACTGCCGCTATCAAAAGTGCACGTTACGCTTGCAGGGACGGAACCGCTGCCGCCGTTCTTGTCAAGTATAACCGTATATTCATTTGCTTTACAAGAAGGTGCTTCTGTATTATTTGCAACGACGGTATAACCTGTTTTACACGTAACCGCAAAAGAGCAGGCCGCATAAGCATCAGCGCTAATTCCATAAACGGTATTGTTTTCAGCCGCAACGGATGTAGAATTTGGAACCTCTATGGTGCATGTTTTATAACAGTCTGTATAACTGTCTGCGTATTCTGATGATTCAACAGCGCCGCCACTTGGGTCTGTCGGACAAGCCGTTTGTATTATATCGTTTTCAGGGCTGTAATAACCACTTTCCGTACCGCTGCACAAGAATGCGTTTGGCGTTGCATACCAATAGCCTGCTTTACAACTTTGTACTTCCAGAATGCTGCATCTTTCATATTTTGATGTTTGTTCTATATAGTAACATTTCGCAGAAGCAACGCCATTTTGAAACTCTGAATACGGGTCAAATATTTTATAGCATTGTGTAACTGCTGTTGAACCCGCCAATGATGTACCACCGTCTGGGCACGGAATAGGACCACTGCCGTCTTCTGGGCAATAGAACCCAACAGGACAGTCGCCTGGGTCGCCCCATATACACGCAGGATTCGTGCTTGGGCTGTTTATCGCGACATAATTTTCATCGCAATTCGCGTTAAACAAGCATTCTGGATATACAGAACCGTCATAATACTGGTTCCCTGTTGATACGCCCTGACCGTTTGCAATTTCTAGGGTAGGCGGACATACCTTATAGCATTCGTTAATGGAACCGGCACCTGATTGTGACGTACCGCCAACAGGGCAATCTTTTTTAATGCCTTCCTCGCAATACGAGCCTGCTGGGCAATCCTCTGGGCTTTCACCAGAGCCGCCAGGGCAGTATTCTCCATCTTGACACTTCGTACAGGTTGCGCCTGCGGTTCCTTGACCAGCAGCCACATATCCTTCGTTACATGTAACATTATATGTACATGCTGGATATGATGAACCGTTATAGAATACCTTTGGCGCTACAACCGTTGCCGTACCGCCTGTAATAGATTTGCCCCCACAGTTTTTGTAACAGGCAGTGGCTGCACTTGCGCCAGGTGTTGAACCGTCATAGCCTATCGGACAATCGGACGCGCAACCCGGTTGACCAATGTTTGCAGAGCCAGTGCCCGGGCAGAATTTACCAGAAGGACATTCTATGTGGTTTTCACCGTCATAATATTTGCCCGCTTGACATTGGGTTGTTTGTTGAGACCAGCAAGCATATAAGGTTTTGCTGGATGTAAATGTGTCTTGTAATACACCGCTTGTACAACCTGCATTGTCGCCCCAGCCGGTAAATTCATATCCTGTTCTTGTTAGACCTTCGGTCGGCAGATAGCACAGTACACCGTATTGGCAAGTCTGTACCGCGTCTGTTGTACCGGTATATCCATTAATGTCGCCCGTACCACCATTTTTGTTCAGAGTTATTTTATATTCGTCTGGTTCGCAACTGTCGCCGTCAGCGGAAGTGTGATATCCGGTATTACATTTAAATGATTCCGTTCCGCCTGGACAAGTAGCGTTTTCTACACAAGCCATGCATTGACCGTTATCCAAGAAATAATTCGCCAAACAAGCACTTGCCTTACAGGTGTTCGTTCCGCCTTTTGTAATTGTTCCTGTTACAGCGGAAGAGTGCGAAACGTCTGATGTAGTACAATTTCTGTAACAACGGCTTGTTGTTTCTGAATTACATACATTATAACTGCCTTGATTGAATTCTGCCTCGCTTTGACAAGAGACAACGCAGTCAGAACACCCATTACCGTTTGGATATTGTTTTTCTGCACAACCACATGTGCCGACAGCACTAGGATCGTTCGGACAAGGTTCCCACTGTGCAGTAAACGTTATGTCAGAAGTATAATTCCATGTAATTTTTCCTGGTTGTTGAACGCTTGTGCCATCACCCCAGCCAACGAAATTAAATCCTGGTTTAGTACATGTATTTGCAGCGATTTGATATTGACCGCCATATTGCTGTGAAGAACCACCAGGTGCTACGCCACCGCCTGTACCGCAATTATATGATACGGTATAAGTTTCTGGTATACATTGCCCTTCATATTCTTTATATCCTTTTTTACAAGAAAATGTCATTTCACAGACCTGCGGCACCGCATCGCATACCTTATCAACTTGGTTTTCTTTACCAACTATGAAAGATTCTGTGATTTCGCAGTTTTCACTGTTTTCTGGGCAAGTTGGTTTTGTACATTTAACCGAACATTGTTTGGTACATTCTTTTGGATCTGTTGCACCAGCGGGGGCGGTATATCCTGCTTCGCAAGCAATACAAGAAGTACCGGAAGCATAATTATTTTCAGCCGCTGTCACGCTGGTTATTGGTTTTGTACAGTCTTGTGGAGTGCAGGGCGTTGTTTCACCGCCGTATGTATGCACGACTTGACATGTTTTTGGTGTACAAGTACCCAACTTCATATCGGTACACCCGCTTGGCAATGCTGGATCTAACTGTTTACCATATTTTGTTTCATAATATATACAATCGGCTTCGCTTGTTACGCCTGGTCCATCTTGATATTTTTCAGGGCACATTTTACAACCCTCTGTTCCAACAGTATAAGCCCCCGGATTAGCTTCAAGATAAACAATTTTTTGCTCGCAGGGTTCGTCGCATGGCGGCAAAGGTGCATCCGTTAGGCCGTCAGCATTACAATATATTTTGAATTTGCAGTTGGGCAAAGAGCATTCTTCGCATTTTACAGACGCACAATTTTCTGGTAATTTACATTCTTTTTGAACGCCGGTCCATTTTACCTCTGTTTCGCCGCGATAGCATTCCGTAATGGCTTTTGCGCCCGTTTCGGAGTAAGGATAACCTTTTGGACAGTTTATTTTGCCGCCATTTAAAGTAACGTTTGCGGGCTGTATTTCGCCGCCAGGGCAATAATAGCCAGCAGGACAAATCGTGCATTTTTTTGTTCCTGTATCAAAGTATTCACCCGGCTTACATTCTATGGTTTGTGGAACGCACACTTCACCATATATAACTTGGGTTCCGCCGCCTTGAGCCGCCCAGAATTCTGGACATTCACAAGCCGCGTTGGAGTTCGCGTCTGGGGTCGTAGATTGCCAATTTTGAGAATTACCATTACCAAAGTTGTATTGACCAGATGGGCATGCTTCGCAAGTGTTACCAGCCAAATAAAAATTTGCGTTACATTCTACATATTCTATCAACTCATTACAAACGTAAACGTCTGCGGCCAACACTTTGCCGGGTATAGAAATAACAAATAATGACACTAAAACGCCAAGAAAACTGCGGATTTTCTCCATTTCTTCCTCTCTTTTGTATATTATCTTAGAAAAAAACGCCTACCCAGTGCAAGAGAAAAAATGTCCGAGACTAAAATTAACAAAAAAAAATCACGCAAATTGCGTGAATGTTTTTATAAGTGGTGGGTTAGGTAGGACTTGAACCCACGACCAAAGCGTTATGAGCGCTCCGCTCTAACCAACTGAGCTACTAACCCACGGCGGGTATTATATATATTTTTAAAATTATATGCAAGTGATTTTTATTATATTCTTTATTTTTATTTTTGCTTATGACAATATATAAACATATGTCAGAATTAGTATCTATTTTAAACGACGTGCAAAAACAAGCGTTTAATTGTATTGAACGCACAAATTCTAATTTGTTAATTCTAGGGCAGGCGGGAACCGGAAAATCAACTTTTGTAAATTATTTAAAGTCGGCGTCAAAGAAAAGAATAGTTTGCGCATGTCCGACAGCAGTATCAGCGCTGAACGTTGGCGGACAAACGATTCATTCTTTATTTCAGATTCAGCCGCGTGATTTTATAATGCCTGAATTGTTAAAGTTAAAGGCTAAACCGCGTAACATTTTAAACGCGACCGACGTACTTGTTATTGACGAAATATCTATGGTGGCCCCTGATTTATTAGACGCAATAGATATTCTTGCACGCATGGCGCGTCATAATAACGAGCCTTTCGGCGGCTTACAGGTTGTTGCCATAGGCGACTTGTTTCAACTGCCTCCGGTTATCACACGAGATGCGATGGATTATTATCAGCAAGCATACGAACATTCAAACGCGTATTTTTTTGATAGCAATGTTTACAAACGTGCAAATTTTTTAAGGTATGATTTTGATTTTGTATACCGCCAAAACGATACATGTTTATTGGAAAGTTTATCTAGGTTACGAAGCAACGATTTGTCTGCGTTAAGTTTTTTCAACAACTGCAAAATAGAAGATTTAGAGCGAAGAAGTAATGCTGTGTTAATAACGCCTTTTCGGGCAGTTGCGGAAAGAGTTAATAGCAATCGTCTTGCTGAAATACCTGCGCCGACGGTGGTGTATAATGGGGAATTGTCCGGTACTTTCCAAGAACGTGATGTGCCTGCACCTATGAGTTTAAGTTTGAAAGTCGGTGCGTTAGTTGTCTTTGTTAAAAACGGAGACAAATGGCATAACGGCTCTATGGGGATAGTCAAATACCTTGGCGCAAAAGATATACAGGTAGAACTTCTGAATACGAATCATGATATAGTAACGGTCAAACCAGAAAAATGGGTTAAAATAGAATATGTCCGTGATGAAAATGACAGACTGCAAGAAAACGAAGTCGGCAGTTTTAAGCAATTCCCGTTAAATCTGGGGTATGCAATGACCATACACAAGGCCCAAGGTAAAACACTGGATGCCGTTGTCGTAGACATTTCTCGCGGTGCGTTTGCCCATGGTCAGACGTATGTTGCGCTTTCTCGGACGCGTAACGCTGGCGACATACATGTGTCTTCACCCTTACAAGCAAGAGACATAATTTTTGATAATCGTGTGATTGAATTTGTAAACGGTTAACAGACTATAAAGATTTTTCCATTAACAAAGCATCAATGCCGTCATAATATTTTGGTCTGACGCCAATTTGTTTAAAGCCGTTTGTTGTGTATAATTTTATAGCGGCAATATTATTTTCCGCAACTTCCAAGAAAAGTTTCTTGCCCCCCCGTTTCATTACGTCGTTTTCAACCAAGGTCAACATAGCACTGGCAATTCCAGATTTTCTAGCATCTGGGTGTACGCCAATAGTAATAATTTCTGCTTCGTCTGCAACAACGCGCCATACAACGAATCCATGTTGACTGGCAATTATATCGCATCCAGACTGTTTTAATTCCGCAAAATCCGATGCAGACCAAGGCTTATGCGGGAAACAAAGTTTATGAAGATTTTCTAGTTCTTTGTACATTGAACACTTTTTTCTGCGTAACTGGGACGTAAATACATAGGAACGACGGGTGCCAAGTTGCCAGAATCTAATTTTTTTTGAACCACTGGCAGGGCGTCTATTAAATTAAAAGGTTTGTGGCCGACAGTTCTTGCCCACTGCATTTGTTTTGTTTCTATTTCATCTATTGTCATTGTACAAGGTTCCAGTCCATTTGCGGCAACGAAGAAATCGCCACGTCCAGAATCTATTGCAACAAACGCATCTGGGTATTCTGCCAAGTATATTTCAAAAGCATTTATAGGAACAACAGGTATATCAAGTCCCATACCCAAACCCTTGGCATATGCGATACCAAGTCTTATACCTGTAAAACTGCCGGGTCCAACAACAACCCCAATCGCAGACAAGTCAGACCAGGTTACGCCGGTTTCAGTCAAGAAATTTTCTGCTGCAATCGGTAAAGACAAAGACTGTTTATCAGTTTCTATCTTTTTATATTTATTCCCCAGCACAAATTCTAAATCTTTTCCCGAAGTATTAATTATAAAAATCATTTTGTATTCCTGTTGAGTTTAAACTCTGACGCCGAACCCTATGCGTTTTGAAAATCCTGCGGGTTTTCTGGCAGACAATAATTCGTCTATCTTTTTAGGTGTAAAGTTAGTTTTTACATCTTCTCCATCATGCTCTAATAACGAGCGACGCAAAATCGCAGTAATTTCACGCTGTAATTCACGCACTCCTTCTTCGTTTGTGTAGTTACGAATGATGTGCCTTATTGCATTGTCGCCCAACGTGATGTTTTTAGGATTCCATCCTGTATCCCTGGCGGCACGCGCAATCAAATGTTCGCGCGCAATCTGCACTTTTTCATCTTCGTTGTATCCCGGAATTTCTATGATTTCCATACGGTCTTTTAATGCGTTGGACATATTCAAACTATTTGCAGTTGCTATGAATAACACATTAGACAAATCAAAATCTACCTCTAAATAATGGTCGCGGAAAGATTTGTTTTGTTCCGGGTCCAGAATTTCCAACAATGCGGATTCTGGGTCGCCACGCCAATCACGCCCCATTTTATCTATTTCATCTAAAACAATTACAGGGTTGTTTGACTTGCACCGTTTTAATGAGTCCATTATACGTCCGGTTTGTGCGCCTATATACGTTTTTCTGTGACCGCGGAAATGCGCCTCATCAGAAATGCCACCCAGTGAAATTCGCTGATACTTACGTCCCAAGGCATCCGCAATAGATTTGCATAACGAAGTTTTCCCAACGCCAGGTGCACCAACAAAACATAAAATACTGCCCTGGTTGCCGCCTGTTTTTTTCATTACGGCGATATGTTCTAAAATTCTTTCTTTTACGCCTTGCATACCAGAATGTTGCGAGTCTAAAACGTTGCGTGCAGTTTTTAAGTCTATTTTGTTTTTGTCAGATTTGCCCCACGGCATAGACAACAACTCGTCTAAATATGTTTTTAACAGACCGCCTTCGTTTGACATTGGCGACATACTGCGCATACGTTTCCATTCTGACAACGCTTTTTCTTTGGCCTCGGCGGGCATTGCAGAGTTAACAATGCGCTTTCGCATGTTTTCTGTATCCATCTCTTCGCTATCTTCGCCCATTTCACGCTGTATCGCGCGCATTTTTTCTTGTAATATGGCCTCGCGACGACCGTTTTCCATTTGTTGATGAATTCTTTTATTGATAGAATCTTCTATCTTTGCGGTTTCTGCCATCAAAGTTATTTGTTCCAGCAATATCATTAATTTTTTTCGCCAAGAAGTAGTTATCAAAACCTTGACAGCATCATCTGTATCCATGCCAGTTGTTTGCATTACATAGTCTATAAAGGCAGGCAATGGATATCCTTGTATTATTGAACGTAATTTATCAAGTTTAAATTTCCTGGCGACTGATAATAACTGCAGGTTTTCAGCGACCTTATCACGTAAAGCAAGCGTTTGTTCGCTTTTGTCATCATTAAAAAATCTAATAGGAGTTACGTTTGCACTGAATAAACCGTTGTTAACGCTGATATCGCTTAATTTAACGGCGTCTGTTGTTTTAAGAATTACGTGTAGCGCGCCATCCGGCATACGTAATACATGCGTAACGTTGCCGATTGTGCCGACTTTATATATATCATCGGCAGACGTCGGATATGCCCAACTATGTTGTGGCGTCAAAACCAACTTTTGCCCGACCACAGACGCGCTTTCTATGCAGGCAACAGACATTGGGTTATCAATATACACCGGCACAGTCAGACCAGGGTGTACGACCAAATCACGAAAAGGTAAAATATATTGTTTCATAGCTATTTAAATATAAGTTATTTTTATAATTTTTCAAGAGTAATAAAAAAGCCCTTGGTAACAAGGACTTTATAATATGTCTTTGCAACAATTACCGGCGACGCGCGTTATAATTGCTGTATTGGGCGTTATTGCTGGAACGTTTTGATAAATAACGCGCCGCAATCAATATGAACCATTCTAATGATAAAAAGCCTAGGTATAACAATTTGTTACCTGCGCCCGGTACCCAACCCAGAATGTAAACAAGTTGTGCGACAAAAGACAAATATAACAAACCGAAAACACTTGTAAAAAATACTTTTTTAATTTTTCCAAACATAATTTAGCCTTTTTTGTTTAATTTATATATGCTGGGTTTCTGTTGCCGGGCACCCAGCGACCCCGCAATAAGCTATAACGGATACAATCAACAATTGCCAATCATATCCAAGCCATCTTAGGCAGCCATTGCAAGGCGAACGTTGTCGTTCGCAGCGATTCTATCGCCATTCAGTTTTTATTTAGCTTTTAACGACGCCACGTCGGATTCAGCCGATTTGCCTTTACTGCGCCTGTCGAAACTATGTCAGCCCCATATGTTTTATTGGTGGAGCTGTGGGGTACCGCCCCCCAGTCCAAAACGACTATTTCGCAACGGTTTCAGAATCATCATCGCTTTCGCGACAGTGCTAATTATATAATATTTACTGTGGAAATTGCAAGTTTTTAAGTTATAATGAAAACAAAGGTACACACAATGAAGTTTTTAGACAAAGCAAAGATTCACATAAAAGCAGGAGACGGCGGTAACGGCAGCGCCAGTTTCAGACGCGAAAAATATATTGAGTTCGGCGGTCCAAATGGTGGCGACGGCGGGCGCGGCGGCGACGTCATTTTCAAAGCTGTACCTAATGTTAATACTTTGATTGATTATAGATTCAAAACGAATTTCGTTGCTCAGCGCGGCGAAAATGGCATGGGAAAAATGCGCACGGGGGCGTCGGGGGAAACGTTGGTGCTACCCGTACCAACAGGTACTGTCATATTGTCAGAAAACGAAGAAATTGAATATGCAGATTTAAACGAAGATGGAATGGAATACCTTGCTGCCCGTGGCGGAAACGGCGGATGGGGGAACTTACATTTTAAAAGCCCGACTAATCGTGCCCCGCGTCAAGCAAACGACGGCTTGCCAGGCGAAGAAAGAACGGTTGTTCTTCGGTTAAAATTAATTGCAGATATTGGATTAGTCGGTTTCCCAAACGCAGGTAAATCTACGTTATTGTCCGCAGTAACATCGGCAAGGCCTAAAATAGCAAATTATCCTTTTACAACGCTAAACCCACAGTTAGGCGTAATGTATGCACATAATCGGGAATTTGTCTTAGTTGACTTGCCTGGATTGATAGAAGGCGCACATACCGGCGTCGGCCTGGGTGATAGATTCTTGGGACACGCGGAAAGAACGAAAATGATTTTACATGTAATTGATGGTACAGAGTCCGATTGGGCAGCAAGATATACTGCAATTCGTCATGAAATGGATTCGTATGGTGGCGCCCTAGTAGAAAAGCCAGAAATTGTAGTAATAAACAAAATAGACGCAATAGAAGACGAAGAATTACAAGACAGATTAACGGCTTTTAAAAAATCTTTTGGGCGAAAGAAAAAGCCAACGGTTTTAACTATCAGCGCTGCCGGTAGATTAGGAATTACGGAACTGATATCAGAAATAGAAAAGCAGTTTTTATCGCTATAACCTCGTATAATAAAATTGCTTTTTGAAATGTTTTTTGATAACATTCAGACCACAAATTAACAATCAGATATATAAAGGAGAAAACATAATGGCAACAGTATCATTAAAAGGTACCCAAACCGAAAAGAATTTGTTAATTGCATTTGCCGGGGAATCTCAGGCTCGCAATCGTTATAGCTTCTTTGCTTCAAAGGCGAAAGATGAAGGTTACCAAGCGATTTCTAAAATATTTTTAGAAACTGCGGAACAAGAACGCGAACACGCATCTCGTTTGTTCAAGTTTTTGGAAGGCGGCGATTTAGAAATAACGGCTTCATATCCTGCCGGTAAAATTGGTACTACTTTAGAAAATTTACAAGCAGCAGCATACGGCGAACACGAAGAAAACACAGTTATGTATCCAAAATTTGCACAGATTGCTGCGCAAGAAGGTTTTGATGCAATTGCTTCTATTTTAAAGAATATTGGTTATGCGGAACGCTATCACGAATCTCGTTTCCGTGCGTTAATAGACGCGATTGAAAACGGTACTTTATTCAAACAAGATAAAATCGTTATGTGGCGTTGCACAAATTGTGGTATGTGGCACATTGGTACAGAAGCGCCAAAAGTATGCCCTGCATGCTTGCATCCACAGGGATATTTCATCAGCGAAGGCACGATTTCTCGGTGTGATACAAATGAAGGCTTTTGCGAATATTCTAACATTGAAGAATAAGGTATATGTAGCCTTATACGAAGCGGGGAATTTTCTCCGCTTTTTTTATATCAGATTATGTTTATAATTTTAGGGCAGGTGAAACAAGGGAGAGAAAAAAATGAAAAAAATAATGTTTTTAGGTGGCGCCATGGTTTTACTTTGTAGTAATTCATATGCGTCAGATTTGTATTGGAAAAATCAATACGTTTCTGTTGGTGGTTTATACGGTTTCGGTGAAACGAAACAACATATAAAAACAGATAACGAACTAACAGACATTGATACCGTAATAAAACTATCAAAAGACAAGTATGATGAGTTTGGTCTTAATATCGGTTATGGTGCCAATTTTTATACAAACGTTCGCGCTGAACTTTCTTTTTCTTATAAGTATCTACACGCAGATTCTAAGGGCAGGGACGCGTATGTAGACTCTGAATTTGATTGGAAAAGAAACAATTTTTATCAGATGATGGCAAACATGTATTATGATTTTGCCACCGGCACAGGTTTTACTCCGTACGTTGGACTTGGTTTTGGTCTGGGGTATACAGACTTCAAATTAAACGTTCGGTCTGACGCAGCACAATCGCTGGATATAAAGTTTTCAGAGTTAGGATTTATGTATAATATAATGGCCGGTGTGTCTTATGCTGTTACTGATAATTGGATGATAGATTTAAAATACAGATTCGTTGGCATGCCAGACGATATATCGCATGAAATTGCCAGAACTGCTACGACGGAAACAGACGTAGAATTAGATTATCAACCATTTCATGAATTTATATTGTCTTTGCGATATAAGTTTTAAATAAAACAAACAAAATATTACAGGTGGCTTTATTGTGCCACCTGTTTATTTTTCCATTTTATCCAAAATGCTATTTAACTTTCTAAGCGAACTGTTTTTACATCCGCGTCCCCGCCAAGTCATTAATTCTTCACCTGTATCTTGGTCTGCAATAGAAACGTTAAAGTTCCACCACCAAAAACCATTAAACGCGCACCAGACTGGCGCAAGTCTTTCTGAGCGTTCTTTTACTTTTACTATGTATTTAGCGTTGCTAGGAACGTAAGAAGTATCTAATTGAATGTCGTCTTCTCCGAAATCATTAACGGATTTTGCTTTTCCTACCAAAACATTATAACCGCGCTTTTCAAGTTCTTGTTTAACGCTACGTTTCATAGAGTATCCACCGCGGTCAGCATAAACAGTTGTGCCAACTTGTAGGCTGTTGGGCTTTACATAAATACTGTTACAGGCAGACAATAGAAGAATCAAAGGAAATACGTAGCGCATATAAAAAACTCCTTGTAAAACTGGCGCACCCGGCGCGATTCGAACGCGCAATCTTTGCCTTCGGAGGGCAACGCTTTATCCAGTTAAGCCACGGGTGCAAAGTTTTTATTATTATAAATACCACGCCACAAAAAGCAAGGTTTTGATTTACGCCTTATATGGCATTATCTTGTATTTATATGTATAAACTTTGGCAGAACGAACTCGTCTTGTTGGCACATTTTGTTTAACGTTGTATAAATCTTATCCGCTTTTAATTGTTTGTCAGCATTATTGTTATGTGCATTGATAAGGTCTTCTATATCAAACCCCATTTTGTGATAAGGCAAGGCCATTCTGCTGAAAGCGTAATGTTTATCAACAAACGATATTTTTGCATGATCTATCAATGACACAAACTCGCCCGCATCATTCAAAATTATGTTTTTCGGCGTCATATCGCAATGATATATACCATCAGTCAGAAAATCCGATAAACTTACATCATTATCTTTATGACCGATATGAATAATATTTTTATGCGAAGCGCATATTTGAATGATTTCTTTTTTGGAAATGTTCGACATTTTTATAAATTGCGCGATAAGATTCGCATAAATTTTTTGAATGTTTTGTGTTGATATGCCAGTACTTAAATGTTCAAACATCGTTCTGGCTGGTATAAACTTGTAAAACTCAAACAAATATCCTGCGGCAGATTTTAACTGCAAGTTCGGCATGTTTATACCATATTTATGATATAACTGATTAACCGCCATATCTTTATTCAAATTTTGTATTTCGTTGAACTTGCACACATAATCGTCATTAGGCGTTTTAACAATAAATACTCTATTTGAATTTCCTTGTATATGAGGCACCTGTATGTCAGAAACACAGTACATAGAATTTCTTAGAATATTATAACATTCATGAAACGTTGGGGTATTCATTTGTTTGTCTCCTTTACCTTTCATTGCTTTGCAATGATGCAATCATAAAGTCGTCCAAGTCTCCATCCAAAACAGCTTCTGAATCTGTTTTCTCTACCCCTGTTCGAACATCTTTTACTAATTGATACGGGTACAGTACATAATTACGTATTTGGCTGCCCCATTCAATCTTTTTTTGCGTAGCCAATAGCGCGTTTTCTGCCTCGGCCCGTTTTTGCAATTCTAACTCGTATAATTTACTGCGCAACATTTTCATTGCCATTTCTTTGTTTTGTATTTGGCTACGTTCGTTCTGGCAAGTAACAACTGTATTCGTGGGCAGGTGAGTTATACGTACCGCACTGTCGGTTTTATTAACATGTTGCCCACCAGCGCCAGACGAACGATATGTATCTATGCGCAAGTCTTTATCGTTTATCTCTATCTGTATAGAGTCGTCTATATCGGGCCACACGTCAACGGAAGCAAAACTTGTTTGCCGTTTGCCGTTGGCGTTAAAAGGCGATATCCTGACCAGTCTATGAACGCCTATTTCGTTTTTAAGCCATCCGTATGCGCGTTCACCAGTAATTCTGTAAGTTATGTTTTTTATACCGGCTGTATCACCTTCGTGTTCTTCTATGATGTCACACGTAAATCCGTGTCTTTCTGCCCATCTCGCATACATCCTAGACAGCATTTGTGCCCAATCTTGTGCCTCGGTTCCCCCAGCGCCGGCTTGGATAAAAAGAAAGGCACCGTTGTTATCTGCGGGTTCACGAAATAGCGTTATAAATTTTGCCTTGTGCGCTTGGTCTGCCAATTTTTCAATTGCGCTTATTACATCTGAATCATCGGGCGCCATAGAATATAATTCTTGTAGATTTGTATATTCTGTTTCTAGATTCCTTAGTTCTGTTAAAGATTTTTCCAAGCCCGATTGTTTTTGCAACAAACCCCTTGCGTTTTCAGGATTGTTCCACAAATCTGGATCAGATGTTTTGATTTTTAAATCGGAAATTTCCGTCTGAAGTTTTTCTGGGTCAAAGAAACCCCCTGACGGCAGAAATGTCGTCTGAAATTTGAGTTAAAAGTTCATTAGGCATAATCATTATTCGGCATAATAACAATTTAATTTTTTTAAATCAATACTTTAATCCTAACAAACAATTTTGATAAATGAATGTTTGCCTTTTTTGTTATAATATGATAAAATTTCTTTAACGAGAGAGGATTTGTAATGAAAAATACCGCTTTTCTGGCAAGTTTATTATTAATAAGTTTTGGCGCAGCAGATGCTATGGCCGTTTCTGCCGGTACTGTTGGTGCATCTGATTTATCAAGAAATGTTTCTGTAACCACGCCCACAACGACAAACGGACTTCGTGGTAATCAAGGGCTGGCGAACGCCTATGTTCAGAATCAACGCAATACTTATTATATGGTTACGCAACCGGATGTTGATTCAGCGTGCCGTGAAAGAATTTACAATTGCTTATCAGAATATTGCGGTGACGTCACAGTTTTACCAGGTCAGACTTCTGGCAGATGCCAATATATAACAGAAAACGAACTGTATAACTATACTTTGTTGTGCATTCAAAAAGATACAAGCGTCTTGTTGCCGCAATACAACGTTAACACCAGAACTGGTTCTGGCGGAATGAATACAGCTGCAAGATTATGTTTACCTTATGTTCAACAAGAAGTTATGTCTTATTTGTCTATGGCGAACATGGCAGATAAATTATCCAAGTCCCGTTCAGATTTGTGCATACAACGCCGCCAAGAATTAGAAGCAGCATTGGCCTGTCAGGCAGTTGCATTGGCTTATGGTAATGAAACCAGCAGCATGTTGACGTCACAATTAACAGACGCGTGTGGGGCAGGTGTTCCTGGTGGTTCTGCTGAAATGGTTACGCGATTTGCAAATGCCGGCAATGTCGGCGCTAACATATGGGGTTGGGCGGAAAAAATTGTAAATCTGGACTTGAATAAAAAGAGCGAAGATTGGCAAGCCGCAGTTGACGGGGTCGTTGCCAGTTATGTAAATAGAATGAATACGGCATGTGGTGATAATCTACAATTAAACACGGTATCTCATCCTACTTCAAACTCATCTGAGCCGACTACGTTACAAACGGCGGCAGCATTGGCAACAGGCGTGGCATTCCCAACTGCAACAAAAACCACAGAAAATCCATATGAAAATTGGAGCGTTTATATGGAAGTTACGTCTTTATCTGAAATAAACGACTATAACACAGCGTTCCAAGTCGTTCAAGCTGGCCTGACCAACCCTGCAACAACACAAAATGCTTTCTTGACCAGCGCGCAAATGGACGACATGCAAACAGCATACAAACGTGGCACCAAGGTGTTTATTATTCGTGACAGTTCACGGTGCTTCATCATACCGGTTGCAACTCTAAGCAGTATAGAAACATCGTTTGTGGCTCAATCGTTTGCGAACTGCATCAGTAAATAAAGTAAACACCCAGTTGGGTGTTTTTTTATAGAACTTTTTCCTGTTATACACTTGAACATATATGTAAAATTTGATATAATTCATTCACAATGAAAGTTTCAAGAAGGACCATTTTACAAGTTACCGGTTTTTGTACATTGGCGATTGCATTAATGCCAAAAATGGCTTTTGCCGCACGAAATTCTTTACGTACGGTCAGAACAGGTTTACAACCTGGTAATAAAACGCGTTTGGTCATAGAAACATCTCAAAGACCGTCTTATTCATTATCTTATCCTGCCAACCAATTAATTGTAACGTTATCAAATACGTCTGCTAACGCTTCTTTGGCGCCAACGTTAGTATCGGGTACTTTGGTCAAATCAATTACGCAAGCACAGGTTGGTGACAAACTACAAATTATCGCAAATTTATCAAAACCCATAAACGAAATCCCAAAGGGGCAGATTATGATATTGTCACCCAACGGTGATAATGATTATAGATTAGTTATTGACTTTGTTGCAGGTCAACCAGGGTCGGTTGCCAAGACGAATACCCAACAACAAAAGTCTGTTTCAACAGAAAAATATACGATTGTGATAGACGCGGGCCATGGCGGCAAGGACCCAGGATGTATCGGGAAAAACGGTACAAAAGAAAAAACAGTTGTATTAGCGGTTGCAAAAAAGTTAAAAACCAAATTAGACGCTGCAGGTTTCAAAACGTATTTAACACGTAGTGGTGATACGTATTTAAAATTGGCGCAACGTGCAGAAATTGGCGAAAAGAAACGTGCTGATTTGTTTTTATCTCTACATGCGAACGCCAACCCCAGCCGTTCTATGAAAGGTTTTTCAATATATACGTTATCTGAAAAAGCATCTGACGAAGAGGCGCAAAAACTTGCCGACGCAGAAAATGCGGCGGATAAGATAGATGTCAGCGGATTTGAACAATTTGATAAAGACATTCGCGTTGCTTTGTCTGCATTACAACAACACGCGGTTGCAGAGATGTCTGTTGAATACGCCAACGGTTGCGCGAAACAATTTAAATCAATGAAAATAACGCAACAACCGGGACCGGACGTAAGACATGCACCGTTTGCTGTTCTTCGCTCAACCGTTCCGGGCGCATTGTTGGAACTGGGGCATTTATCTAATGCAACGGAAGAGAAATTATTAACAAGTGCATCGCATCAAGACAAACTGGTTAACGCGATTGTAAAGTCTGTAAAAGCTTATAATTTTGATGTATAAAAAACTTACTTTTAAACGCTTGCAAAACATATAGTTATTTGTATAATTGACCTCGTTGGAGACGTGGCAGAGTGGTTGAATGCGCGCGACTCGAAATCGTGTATACAGGCAACTGTATCAAGGGTTCAAATCCCTTCGTCTCCGCCACTTTATATCATCTAGCAATGAAAACATTTAACGAACAGGTTTACGATATCGTTGCCAGAATCCCAGCAGGACGCGTGGCAACGTTTGGACAAATCGCAGCAATGATCGGTCGCCCGCGCATGGCGCGCTTTGTCGGTTATGCTTCAAACAATAAAAATAGTTGGCATCTGCCGTGGCATCGCGTTGTTTTTAAAGATGGTAGTTTATGTTCGGGGTTCTTTGACGAACAATATAAATCTTTGAAATCCGAAGGCGTAAAATTTGATAAGGACAAAAAAGTCAAAATGGAACTTTATCAATGGCGACCAGAATCAGAAGATGCGCCTTTTGACATAAGGGATTTACCGCTGGTATTTTAAAAAGCGGTGAATATTATCACCGCCTTTTATTTTGTTATTTCTTTTTTTGCGTTTTTTTTAGGTCCGGTTGTTAACTTGGTATAAATATCGTTTTCTTTCAATTTTTTAAAAGTCAAGAACCATGCTTTTACATCTAACGTTTTATCGTGTCTGTTTAGACGTTTTATCATATCGTCCGTTGTGCTGGGGGCAGGCACGACAACATCATCGCCAGGATACCAATCCGCCGGCGTAGCGATTTGAAATGCATCAGTTGTCTGCAAGGCTATTAAAATACGTTTAATCTCTTCAAAGTTTCTGCCGGTTGTCAAAGGATAATACAAAATCGTTCTTATTATACCGTTGGGGTCAATAATAAAAACAGCGCGAACGGTTTTTCCGTCTGACGCGTTTGGGTGTAACATACCGTATTGTTTTGCAATCTGCATATTCATATCGTCAATAATGGGGAAGGTTATATTCATATCATGCCAACCATTGTATTCAATATTCTTAATCGCGTGTATCCAAGCAAGGTGCCCAGTCAGAGTACCAATAGACAGCCCGATAATTTCCGTATTTAATTTTTTAAAGTCTTGTATCATGCTTTGAAAGGTCATAAACTCTGTTGTACATATCGGGGTAAAATCTGCCGGATGAGAAAACAGAATCACCCATTTACCTGAATAGTCATCAGGAAAATTTATATTACCATTGGTTGTATTTGCGCTGAATGCCGGTGCTTTATCGCCTATCAAGGGCATTGTTGGTATGTGATTGTGTCCACAAATTTCGCACATTTTTTCTCTCCTTTTTACTAAGTTTGTTATGATTATATTATAACGCTCGCGGCAGATACGCATAAACAGGTATGCTTTCTTAATACGAAAAAAATGTTTATATATGGAAACAACTTTATTCTTGATAAAATGCTAAGATATAAATAATATAGTAGTTAAGCAAATAAAAAGGATTATGATTATGAAGCGTTCTGATATTATAAGATCTATGCAGGTACAATTCAAACATATGCGCTTTGCTGACGCAGCAGCTATATTAGATACAGTTGCCGACAAAATGATAGAATCAGTTGCATCTGGTAATAGAATAGAAATTCGTGGATTCGGTACTTTTCAACCGCGCGCGCGCGCAACAAAAATTGGTTATAATCCTTGTACTGGTCAGCCAATGCATTTGAACGCCAGTACCACTATTTTGTTTAAACCCAGCCGTGAACTAACAAAAGAAATGAACGAGTAAAAAATGTTATTTGGTAAAAAAGCAGGTATAAAGAATCGTAACCGCGAGCGCTATGAACGCGTTCGTCGTTTAATGTGGATAAAATGCGAAGCGTGTGGTCGCTTAGTATATTACAAAGATTATAAAAGCAATAATTATATATGTCCCAGATGCGGTCGCGCATTTATAATGACG
The DNA here is from genome assembly GCA_949290785.1 of uncultured Pseudomonadota bacterium. Lineage (GTDB taxonomy): Bacteria > Pseudomonadota > Alphaproteobacteria > Rs-D84 > Rs-D84 > Enterousia. The sequence goes on along the minus strand of CASETE010000013.1, from coordinate 109,388 downwards.
CCAAAACAGCGTTTTGATTTGTTGTTTGATAATAACGAGTGGGTTAAATTAAAATTGCCAACCGTATCCGATGACCCGTTAAATTTTGTAGACCGTATGTCATACAAAGACCGTCTGGCAGAAGCCAGGGCTGACACAGGATATAACGACGCAATAACAACGGCTGACGGCTTTATTGGCGGTGTTCCGACGACTATTTGTATATTAAACGGCGATTTTATGTTAGGCTCTATGGGACGTGCTGCAGGCGACGGTATTGTTGCCAGCATGGAACATGCCATAGAACTTAAACAACCATTTATAATGGTTACATGCAGTGGCGGCGCAAGAATGCAAGAAAACATCTTGTCATTGATGCAAATGGCGCGCACAACTGTCGCTGTGAATAAACTGCATGCAAATGGCATTCCTTATATAGTGCTATTAACAGACCCAACTTTTGGTGGTGTAACCGCATCTTTTGCAATGTTGGGCGACATTCATATTGCTGAAAAGGGCGCTCGCATTGGTTTTGCGGGTCGTCGCGTCATTGAACAAAATATTCGCGAAAAATTACCATCTAATTTCCAGACCGCAGACTATTTGTACGAGCACGGAATGGTAGACATGGTGGTACCTCGTGACGAATTAAAAGCGAAAATAGAAAAAATCTTAGCGGTTTTAACAAAACAATCCCGCGACCCAAAAACAATCAACGTAACAACACCTATCACAGATACGAAAAAAGTTCGTGGTATGGGCGAAAACGAGGCCTACGACAAGGTGTTACTTGCCAGAAATGAAAACCGCCCTCACTTCTTGGATTACATAAATGGTATTGTTGATGATTGGACATACCTAGCAGGCGACAGACTGTTCGGTGAAGACCCAGCCATGTGCGGCGGTCTGGGATTTTGGCGTGGTATTCCTGCGGTTATAATTGGTCAAGAAAAAGGTCGCACAATAGAGACGCGCCAATTCCATCGTTTTGGCATGCCGAATCCCGAAGGCTATCGTAAAGCCCAAAGACTTATGCGTCTTGCTGAAAAGTTCAAACTGCCATTGATATCATTGTTTGATACTGCGGGTGCATTTGCGGGCGGCGCAGCCGAAGAACGCGGTCAATCGCAAGCAGTCGCTTCTTCTATAGCAACGGGTCTTTCAATAAATACGCCATATGTTGCGGTCAATGTGGGCGAGGGCGGCAGTGGCGGCGCGATTGCCATTGGTACAGGCGACAGGGTATTAATGTTAGAGAACTCCATATATTCCGTGATTGCCCCGGAATCTTGTGCCAGCATATTATGGAAAGACAACAAATACAAAGCCGACGCTGCGGAAGCAATGAAACTAACCGCGCGCGATATGGCGGATTTAAATGTAATTGATCAGATAATCAACGAACCGGCGGGCGGCGCTCACACAGACTGGCAAACCACGATGGAGTTGTTAGCAAACGCCGTTACAGAACACATTCTTGATTTGCAAAAGCAACCCGCCGAAGAGATGTCTAAACGTCGTGCAGAAAAATTCATTGCCATGACGCGCGACGTAGAAATTTATCAGCCGGAACACAAAACCGAAGAACATGAGCATTAAAAATCCCCCGCTAATTGCGGGGAATTTTTTATTATTTTACGACTTGCATTTGATAAACGATTTCTATATAATGACAGACGCAACCACACGGAGCGTTGGCAGAGTGGTAATGCAGCGGATTGCTAATCCGTGACCGTGTTATAGCGGTCCATAGGTTCGAGTCCTATACGCTCCGCCACAAGATTATAATACCCCACGGGGTATTTTTTATATGCTTGACAAGAAATGAACATTTTATTACAATTTATAATCATGAGATTATTTGGATTTAATATTTACTGTTGTCGCTAATCCATACACGCAATTAACGCGCTTTTCTTAACATATTTAACTAGTACTACAATAATCAAGGATTTCATAAATGACGATAAAATTATTTAATACCATGTCCAGAAAAATTGAAGAATTTAAACCACTAGAACCTGGAAAAGTCGGTTTTTATGTATGCGGCCCAACAGTTTATCACTATACTCACATAGGCAATCTGCGGTCTTTTATTCAAAACGATATACTTAAACGTATGCTGATAGAAAACGGTTATGAAGTAACGCACGTTATGAATATAACAGATGTGGGACATTTGACTAGCGACGCTGATTCCGGGGAAGACAAAATGGAAAAAGGTGCCGCCAGGGATAACAAATCTGTTTTTGAGGTGGCTAAATTTTATACAGATGCCTTTATAAAAGATTTTAACGATTTAAATCTTATTAGTCCGACACATATGCCAAAGGCGACAGACTACATCCAAGAACAAATTGATTTAATACAACAACTAGAAGCACGTGGCTATACTTACAAAATAGAAGACGATGGCATTTATTATGACACCAGTAAATTTCCAGGTTATGGGAAATTAACCGGTGGCAGTCTGTCGGGCGACCGTGCGGGCGCCAGGGTAGAATTTAACAACAAAAAGCGCAATCCTACGGACTTTGCATTATGGAAATTTTCTCCTAAAAACGAAAAAAGACAGATGGAATGGGACAGCCCATGGGGTGTTGGATTCCCTGGCTGGCATACAGAATGCTGCGCAATGAGTATGAAATTACTTGGCAAACATTTTGACATTCATTCAGGTGGCGAAGATTTGTCACGTATTCACCATAATAACGAAATAGCGCAAAGTGAACCTCTGGTTGGGGCTCCTTGGGTCAACTATTGGTTGCATATCAGTTTTTTAATTGATAAAAGCGGCGAAAAAATGAGCAAATCCAAAGGCGAATTCTTAGGAATGGACGCTTTACGTAGTCGCGGGTTTGACTCAATGGCTTATAGATACTTGGTTTTGTTAAGTCATTTCCAAGCACAACTTGCGTTTTCTTGGGAAGGACTAGAGGCCGCTTCAAACGGTTATAAAAACATTGTGAAAAAGCTTGCGTTATTATTAAACGAAACGGACAAAGGTAACGTTGATAGGGGCGTTTATGATGAATGGCACGATAAAATGCTATCAACATTATCTGACAATATGAAGACCGCAGAAACTTTGGTCATTGTACAAGATTTATTAAAGACATCAGAAGTAAATGCGGCGACTAAAATCGCGTTGTTTGAGTTTGTTGATAGATTGCTAGGTTTGCAGTTTATTGACAGGGCGCAAAAATTCAATGCCCTAGAAGCCGAAACTGCCCCGACAGAAATTCAATCGTTGGCGGACGCGCGCACAAAAGCGAAAAGCGAAAAAAATTGGGCGCTGGCGGACGAATTGCGCGCAAAGATTGACGCTGCTGGATGGCTGGTTACCGACACAAAAGATGGATCCAAACTAATAAAAAAATCATAAAATATGGTAAAACCGTAAAATAAATATGCGTTTAAACGAATTAAACGCATATTTTTATAAAAAGGTCTTGAATTTCGGGTGATTTTGTTGTATATTGCCCCCAGCAACAAGAGGAACTTTCATGAATTACCCATATATGCCTAAATCTACGGCGCTGTGGCTTATTGAGAATACTGCGCTAACATTTGAACAAATTGCCGATTTCTGTGGTTTGCATGAATTAGAGGTAAAAAATATCGCAGATGCTGAAACGTATAAAATTCAAGGTTTGAATCCAATTTTAAACGGTCAGCTAACACGTGAAGACATTGAAAAATGTGAAGCAGATCCAAACGCCAGACTAACGCTGCGCGAAGAAATCGTTATTGCACAAAAAGCGCAAAACAAAAAGGGCGTTGGGTATACACCGAAGCTGCACCGTCAAAACCGTTTGGGCGGTATATTATGGATAATTAAAAACTATCCTGAATTATCTGACGGTCAAATTGCTCGTTTAATGCGCAGCACGAATCCGACAGTATCATCTGTACGTAACAAAACGCATAAATCTTATTCATTAATTCAAATTCAAAGTCCAATTGTATTGGGTTTGGTATCTGAATCGGCGTTGCACGATGCCGTTGCAAAGGCAAACAAAACAAAAAAATAAATCTATACAATTAAAGGTTTGTTATGGCTAAGAAATTGGACGAAGCAACCAAGTTATTGATTGATTCATTACCAGAAAACTTGAAAAAACTTGCTGTTTCTGCTGTTGAAGTCGGCTATATGTCAAAAATGGATTTTGATGACGCAACAGAAGCGGATGAAGTTCCAGCAGAAGAACAAGATGAAGTCTTGGCTTTTTTTCAACAAGATTTAGGTCTGGAAGTTCTTGAAACGGAAAACTTTTCACAAACGATGGAAAAGTATTATGACGAGGACTCTGACGAATCTCGTGATAAGACGCGTAATTTATTAAACGCCGACGCAGAACAAGTAGACGTCAATGACGACGATTATGAACACTATGCAAAGCAACTAGAACGCAGTCAAACTGGTAATATAGTCTTGGGCGTACAAGATTCCGTACAGTCTTACCTAAAGCAAATCGGTACGGTTCAATTATTAACTGCCGCGGGCGAGGTTGCAATCGCACAACGAATAGAAGCCGCTTCAAGATTAATGGTATACGGATTGTGCGAAAGTCCTATGACAATCAAAGCAATGCTTGATTGGTATCAACAACTGTTAAACGAAGACATTCGGCTGCGCTATATCGTAAACCTAGAAGTTATGTATTCTAGTGATTCAGAGCAAAAATCTTTGGCTGCATTATCAGAGGCTCTTAAATCCAAAGGCGTAGAACACGTTGACGAATTGGACGACGAAGACTTGGATGACATTGAAGATTCTGTATCTGATGACGATGACGAAGATGATGAAGACATTGATGATGACGACGGCATAAAAAAAGAAGATACACCACGCGGAACATCTGGCGTACCAATTCCTGTAATGGAAGAAGCGTTGATGCCAATGGTTATGGAATTATTCGGTAAAATAAAACGCATCTTTAACAGCATGCAAAAGTTACAGGCAAAACGCCTGGAAAACTTATTGACGTCTTCAAAGCCCGACGAAGTTTTGGAAAAGAAATATACAAAAATGCGCATTGAATTGTTTGAACACGTCAGCAAAATACGTTTAAACGATGACAGAATCGCTGAAATCCTAGAACAACTGACAAAGCGCGACCAGCTGTTAATGGGGCTAGAAGGTAAATTATTACGTTTGGCAATGGCAAACAAAATCAAACGTGACGACTTTTTGGCAGAATACACGGGGAACGAAATCAATCGTAACTGGGTAAAAAAATTGGCAAAGCACAAAAAACCAACGTGGGTCGCATTCGCAAAAAAACACGAAAAAGACATTTTAAAAATCCAAGAAGATATCACCGCCATCGCCCAAGAAACAGGCCAACCAACAGCAGAATACAAAAAGGTTGTTGAACTGGTTCGCCGCGGTCAAAGCGAAGCCGCCCGCGCAAAGCGCGAAATGATAGAGGCGAATTTACGTCTTGTCATAAAATTCGCAAAAAAGTTCAGTAATCGTGGGTTAGGACTGGATTTTTCTGACTTGGTCCAAGACGGTAACATAGGATTGATGAAAGCAGTTGATAAATTTGATTATCGTTTAGGTAACAAATTTTCTACATATGCGACTAACTGGATTCAGCAAGGTATTTCTCGCAGCATTTCTGACCAGGCAAGAACCATTCGTATACCGGTACACATGATTGACAACATACACAAAATACAACGTGCAACGCGTCAATTTATGCATAAGTACGGTCGTCAACCAACCGCAGAAGAGTTATCAAAAATGATATACTTACCGGTTGATAAGATATTAAAGGCGATGAAGGTTAATCTGAAACCAATTTCATTAGAAGCGCCGGTTGGCACAGAAGACGACAGCAGCCGCATGGAAATAATTCCGGACGAAACGGCAAAAAATCCTTTCGTTTCTGCTGCTCAACAAAACCTACGTAAGATAGTAACACAAATTCTGTCTGAATTGGACCCAAAAGAAGAAACCGTTTTGCGTCAACGCTTTGGTATGAGCACTAATAAAACCAGCACACTGGAAGAAGTCGGTGAATATATCGGCGTAACACGCGAACGCATTCGCCAAATAGAACAAAAGGCTTTAAATAAATTAAAGCATCCAACGCGCGCTCGTAAATTACGTAGTTTCTTAGAGGAAGACTAATTATGAAGCAAACGGTATTGTTTTGCACAGGCTGTTCCGGTAGCGGCAAGAGTTTTTTTATCAACAATTACCTACCAACAGGTTTGTTTTATAATTTAAAATCTGCAACAACCAGAAAAATACGACCAGGCGAACAGGACGGAAAAAATTATTATTTTCAAGACGAAGATTATTTTTCAAATAATTCTTTTGTGACTTATCTGTGGGTTAATGAATTTGTATGGGAACCAGGACAACCAAAATGGTTATACGGCGTACCTGAATTTGAGGTTCTGAATAATCTTGGGAAAAATTTTGTTTATGATGTGATAGAACCTAAATATGCACGTCAAATGATAGATTGGTTTAAAAGCAAAAACTTTCACAAATCGTATAATTTCAGGACAATATATTTTCTGCCGCCTGATAACAACTGGTCAATTGTTCAAAGTCGCAAAAACATGCCGAACGATGTACGAGTCCGGGAAAACAACACCTGTCTGCCAAAAGATTTTTTAAATGCTGGTTTGCAAATAAATTTTTGGACCAAGTGCAGTGCCCAAGAAACGATTATTCCGATACAACTAAAACGCTTTATTAATAACGTTGCACGTAATAACAGATAAAAAGGCGTTTATAACGCCTTTTTTACATATGTCCCTTTAATGAGATATAAATCTGTCCTAAATCAGTTTTTATCAGTGTAGCCGATAATTTGTCAGAATTGTCGGCTTGTTGTGTAGCAGTCAATATTTTATCAAAACTGCGAACGAATTGCGTCGCCTGAGAACGAAATACTGCATCGGATTTTAATATGTCTCGGATTCTTTTTTTATCGGCCGCACCCAACATTTTAGCCAACCATTTTGAAAAGATTGTTTTATCGCCAGCATGGTATTTTTTCCAAACAACGTCTGGAATATCGGCACCAATTGCACGCGTTAAATCCAAAGACTGTTCGTGTAATTGAGCAAACATACGTTCACTTTGTTTCAAAAAATCTTGGCTGCTGACGCGTCCGAAAGATGTTCCTGGCGTTGTACTTATTGCGTCCATAGGGGCAGTAGCACGCGCCACCATCATCTGTTTATTCAATGTCTGCATAGTGTTTACTGCCTTAGAATAATCAGACATAAGGTCAATCATTTGTTGACGCGATTGACCGGCCAGGCTTTCTAATTTTGCAGCCGATTCCGTAACTGCATCTGTAGATTCAGACACCGTTGTTTTCATCAAAGCGATTTTTTCATTTAACGAAGCAACTATTTTTTCAAGCGTTTCACCAGTTGTAACAGAACTTTGTGATAAATCGGGCAGGGCAGAATAATACTTTTCTATCAACTCTGATAAAGGTTGTAACTGTGCGGTCGTTTCTGCAGACATTTTTATAAGATTTGCAGATTGACCTGACAATTGGGTATGCGCGGTATTCATTTCTATCAATGTCTCGCGAACACCTGTTGCCATTGCTTTAACAGATTCGGAAAAAGCACCAGCGGCAGTTTTTGTATTCTCTAGGGTTGTATTTGCAACGCCAGATACAGTTTTTAACTCTGTCACCACACTTGTTGCGAATTCTTTTATTTCACCGTTAAACCGGTTAGTCAAAGTTGCCAATTCACCAGACAAGGTACGCACAGACGATTCCGTTGCGGTTGCCGAAGATATTAAATTTTCAACCGCTTCTGTCAATTTTCTTGTTTGCATTTCTATTGACGTTTCTGCCAAACGAACCTGTCCGCCCACCACATTTGCAGTATTCGTCAAAGTATTCATCTGGTTTGTTAATTGCTTTTTTGACAATTTACTAAACGTATCCATTTTATTTAGATGTTCGTCTAAGTCTTTATTATTTTGTTTCATGATTTCTGAATAACCAGCAGCTGAACTTTTTACATTTTCAAATCCATCAGCGACGGCTTTATTTAATTCCGTCAATTTGTTTTGCATTGTTTCGTATTCAGCGTTTATAGTCTGCATCTGCTTTTCGTTTGTATCAAAATCACCGCGTAAACGTTCTGAAAGCGCGTTGCTGGACTCTACCCATGTGTTTATATTTTCTTGAATGCCCGACACTTTTTCAGAAACTTCTGCATTTGTTGTGTTTATTTTTTCTAACAAGTCGTTAACGGTTGCATTAAATCTGTCGGTAGATAATTCAACATCTTGCCAATCGTTTGATTCAACAACCGACTTTAACCCGGCAACCGTGTTATCAAGCCTTTGTGACATAACCGCCAATTTCTTTGTAACATCTTCTGTGGTTGCCAACAGTGCAGAATTTTGTTCTGCAAGGTTTTGTTTCAGTTCATTTGCGGTTACAATCTGTGCATTCAAGGTATCTTTAATATTTTGAAAATTAGATTCTATTTTTAATAGTTCGTCCGACAGAATTGTCTGCAAGACGCGCGCAGCATCCTGAATTTTCGCACGCTCTGGTTTTGTCACCAATAACAACAAAGATTCCATCACTTTTTGCGAACGTCTTGAAACGAAAAACAAAGCAATCAATGTAATAAATAACAAGCCTGCCAAAACGCCGCCGCCAATTAACAGAATTTGTGTAATGTCCATATCAGAATCCCCCGTATTTAACCTATACAATACACTGTTTGCAGAATAAAGAAAAGTATATATTCTTGCAGTTCAGTAAAATTTATACTAAAATCGTTTAAATAAAGCAAGGGTATAAATGTCAAAAAAACGAACGCTTTCACCAGCACAAGATAAAGCCGCAAATCCCCAAGAAAACGTATGGGTTCAGGCAAATGCTGGCACCGGAAAAACTAGCGTGTTGGTACAACGTCTGTTAAGAATATTGTTTCGTACACAGGATTTATCAAATTCTGGCATTTTGTGTTTAACCTATACAAACGCCGGGGCAGGTGAAATGCGAAACAGAATCCTTGCATCTTTGCGTGATTGGGCCAAAGCGTCCGATAAAGAACTAATAGATTTACTATCGGGCGTATCAATAAACACTGTTCCAGACGAAAAAGATTTACGCCATGCCAGACAAATATTTTTTGAATACATAGACAACCCCGAAATATTAAAAATAAAAACCATTCATGGATTCTGCGAAGAAATCTTGCACAGATTTCCAATGGAGGCCGGAATTTCACCGGGCTGGTCTTTGATATCCGACGCAAATCAACGAACGCTATTACAAGACGCATTTAATCGTCTTATTAATAAGTCAAATCGTAAAGAAATAAAAGACGCGTTTTCTTATATTGTTACTCGCGTTTCAGAAACTTATATGCAAGACTTGCTAAACATATTAAGTGCACAATATAAATACTTTTTTCAAATTGATAACATTTATAATTATAGACAATACTTTATTGACAATATTAAAAATTTTTTACAATTAAACACCGATAAAAATCTTGATACAACGACAGAAAAACTGGAAAAAATTGTCCAAATTGCCGAACAAGACATTAATTCATCAAAAACACCGGCAAAATATTTAATAAAAATTATAAACTACACCAAACAATACATTGATAAAACAATAGATTTTGAATTTTACAAGGACGCATACTTAAATGCGGACGGAACAAAAAATTCTAACGTCGCAAAAAAGGCATATTTAACCGCAGAACAAGAACGCGTATATCAAATAAATCAACAAAATATAGCCCAAACAATTTTTAATGACACAATGGCAATTTTTGATTTGTCAGCAGAGTTTGCAACAACTTATCAACAAATGAAAGCCGAACGCAACATTTTGGACTTTGAAGATTTGATTTTATACACAAGAAAACTGTTTTCTACTCCAAAAAGCATGGGATGGGTACTGTCACAATTAAATATACGACTGGGACATATTTTGGTTGACGAAGCACAAGATACCAGTCCTATGCAATGGGACATTTTAAAAATGCTATCTTGCGATTTTTTTACCGAAGGCGACACCGACAACCTACCGCATTCACTATTTGTCGTTGGCGACACGAAGCAATCTATATACGGTTTCCAGGGTGCAGATCCGGACGCGTTTGCGACCAGTCGCCAAGCAATATCTGCACAAATAAAACAAAATATGCGAACCATTCAAGAAATACCACTGGAACAAAGTTTTCGTTCGTTGTCCCCAATACTAAATACAGTTGATACTTTTTTTGACAACAAGCAAATTATTCAAGCCACCGGTTTTACAAACAACAAGCATACGGCTTTCCGGACCGACGATAGTGGCAAAGTAGAGATACACAAATTAATATCAAAACAAAACAATAACCAGACCGTACAAGATTATATTAAAATCATAGCAGATAAAATCCAATCGTTATTATTAAGCGGTAAATACAAAGCTCACGACATCATGGTATTGGTACAAAACAGAAAACCGATGACGGAACCGCTTATAAAAGAACTCAAAAAAAGACAAATTGACGTCGCAGGGAACGACCGAATTGTTTTGCCTACATTTCCGGCCATTCGTGATTTCTTAAATCTTATACGTTTTTGCTTAAACCAAGACGATGACTATAGTTTATGTTGTGTATTAAAAAGTCCGTTTTTTAGATTGAAAGAACAAGATATTTTTAAGATATGCAAAATCAAAAACGACACAAATTACACCAACCAACAACAAAATACACACCAAAAATTAACCACAGTATTCGAAACCCTGCAAGACACATATCCGAACATATACACAGAACTGCAAGATTGGATAGACACGGCAAAAGTTTCGGGACCATATTCGTTTTTTTCATATTTGCTGAACCAAAGAAAAATGCGTAAAGAATTCATTGGCACACTGGGCAATCAGATAATAGACCCACTAGAAGAATTTATGACCATATGTTTATCATACGAAAGAACGCAAACTGGCACATTAAAACACTTTCTAAAATGGTTTATAACAGGCGCCAGCGAAATAAAACGAGACATGGATGCATCTGCAGGCGTCAGAATAGTTACCGTTCATGGCAGTAAAGGCTTGGAAGCAAAGGTCATCTTTTTGATTGATACCGTCAGGATGCCAACGTTGGAAAAAATATTACCAATTCCGTCACAAGACAACCACAGTACACCAACGCCTTTATGGATATGGCTATCAAAAACAGACAACGGTTGCGCCTGCAACGAAGCAGTTAATGCATTATCAGACAGTAAAATTGCAGAATATTATAGATTGCTGTACGTTGCCATGACGCGCGCCCGCGACGAGTTATATATATACGGATATACACCATACAAAAACGCACCGGAAATGTCTTGGCATTCACAACTATGGTCCGTCCTTTCGGATGCGCAAATTGCAACAAAAAGTGAAGATATTATCAGGATTACAAATGAGCAATAATTTACGCACATTATTATCGCAACAACAACAAACAGAAATGGCGACCAAACATGGACGCACTATACATGCAATATTGCAGAATATGGACATAAACAACATCTCACAAAAAGCCGAAAGCGATTTGTTACAAAAAATATCTAGCAATCAGATTTTATTAATTTTTTTTACAAAACCATTTATGACAGAAGTACCAATAGCAGGCTATATAAACAACAAATTTATAAGCCGTAGAATAGACAGATTAAAAATAAACGAAACAGAAAAAACAATAGATATTTTGGACTATAAAACAGATACGGACAAACAAGCGCGTCACGACGATCATGTGTTGCAGATATCAGAATATAAAAAATTACTACAAGACGCATTTCCAGGCTATCAAATCAAAGGATATATTTTATGGCTGGTTGATTTCAGTCTGGAACAAATATAGTTACAAACATAAACAAGCATAAAGTCCTTGAAAAAGTTCTTTATAAACGACTATAATTTATAACATGTTAACAAATCTTAGTATTTCAAATATTGTATTGATAGAAAAACTGAATCTGGAATTCGGATCTGGGCTAAATATTTTAACTGGCGAAACAGGGGCGGGCAAAAGCATATTGTTAGACGCGCTGGCATTAGCACTGGGCGCCCGTTCAGACACGGGTTTAGTACGTCATGGTTGTAACATGGCGTCTGTTGTGGCAGAATTTGACGTCATTAATAAAAACCTAGGAAACATACTAACCGAAAACGGAATTGAATATGAAGGCGCTTTAATTTTGCGCAGAACGCTATCTTGTGACGGGAAAAGTCGCGCATGGGTTAACGACACACCGATATCAATAAAAACCCTTAAACAAATTGGTGACGAACTAGTAGAAATCCATGGTCAATTTGCAAACCACACCTTATTAAACCCATCAACGCATCGCGTTGCGTTGGATACTTTTGCATGTTTGCAAGACAAAAAGTACGCAGAACTATTGGCGAAAGTCAAGAACGCTTATTACGATTATCATCATGCCACATGTCGTCTGCAAGAATTACAAAACATGCTGGACAAGTCTGAATTGGAAAAAGACTTTTTAACACATAATATTGCGGAATTACAATCTTTAAACGTACGGGTTGGCGAAGAAGAAGAATTATCCACGCGTCGTGCCGATATGATGAACGCAGAAAAAAACTCTGCGATATTGTCAGACGCCTGTGCGGTTTTATCAGGGCGCGGCGAATCCATAGACGCACAGTTATATTCAGCTGCACACATTCTTGAGCGCATTAAAACAGACCCGAATCCATATACTGAACAAATTGACGCGCTTTATAACGCCGCCCAAACTGTTGCAGATGTCATTCAACATATTACGCCAAAAGATATTGATACGGGCGATTTAGATTCAATAGAAGAAAGATTATTTGCAATTCGTTCTGCTGCACGCAAACATCATATACCCGCGGACGAGTTGCCGCAAAAGTTAGAAGAAATGACAGCCCAATTAAATTCAATTGAAAATTCTGATATTGAATTACAAAAATTGCAACAAGACGTAGAAAATAAAAAAGCATATTTTAACGACCTTGCAAAAGACTTATCTATTGCGCGAACAAATTATGCGACAGAGTTGCGCCAACAAATTCTGCAAGAATTACCTGACTTAAAATTAGGTCAGGCAGACTTTATGATAGAAAAGACAAACGCCGCACCTAACGCAACGGGATGTGACGACATTTTATTTATGATAAAGACCAATCCAGGCACACCGTTTGCGCCGTTGCACAAATCGGCTTCGGGTGGCGAATTAGCAAGATTAATGCTGGCGTTACGTGTTGTATTATCCGGCGATCAAACGGCACATACTTTTATTTTTGACGAAGTTGATACCGGGATAAGTGGCGCAACCGCCAGTGCTGTCGGTCAAAGACTGAAAAGACTGGCACATAATTCGCAAGCATTGGTAATAACACACTCTGCACAGGTTGCGGGCTTTGCGGACAAACACTTTAAAATAGAAAAGCGCGTCAATGATAACAATACAGTCACAACGGTTTCAGAAATCGCAAACGAAGAAAGACTGAATGAAATTGCCAGAATAATCAGCGGCGCAGAAATAACCCCAGAATCTTTGGCAACCGCCAAAACATTAATTCAATTTTAAAACGCCGTCTGCAAATTCTATGGTTGCCGGCGTTAAACCGTCGGCTTTTCTACCTATGATTGTATTATTTTCATCGCGTACTATTGCGTAACCACGTTGCAACACATTTTTATAACTTAGCGAATTCAACATTTGACCCAGATGACAAACATTCTGATGTAATAAACCTAATTTGTTTTCAAGTATGTTTTGCACGCTGTTTACAGTATCCATTTTTTGCTTTGCGTTTAATAATTTACCATTGATTATAATGGCCAACGTACGACCCGTATCATCAAGCCGCTGCATTTGTTCCATAACCATTTGTCTGGGGCTTTTGATATTAATAGCATCCACCCTGGACTTTGCGTTATTTAATCTTGTTGTAAAGTTATTAAACAATCTATGCCACAAATTATCAATTTCTTGCATCAGTGCCAATTTTGTGGGCACGACGATTTCAGCAGCGCCCGTTGGTGTTGGCGCGCGAACGTCCGCGGCAAAATCTATCAACATCCAATCTGGTTCATGACCAACGCCCGAAACCAGCGGAATTTTACTTGCAGCCGCAGCCCTGACGACGATTTCTTCGGAGAACGGCAATAAATCTTCCAACGCGCCACCACCGCGAGCAACAATTATCACGTCTACGTTATTTGCATGATTAAAATATTCAATTCCTGCGGCGACTTCTGCGGCGGCAGTTACACCTTGTACAGTTGCAGGGTATAAAACTATTTGCACGGGGAATCTTTCGCGTAAACGGTTTTGAATATCTTGAAAGGCCGCGCCCGTTGGGCTGGTTACGATTCCGATTCTTTGCGGAAATTTTGGCAACGGTTTCTTGCGCGCAGAGTCAAATAATCCTTCGGCTGCAAGTTTACGTTTCCGTTCTTCAAGCATTTTTAAGATGGCACCAACGCCTGCCATTTCTATTTCACTGACAACAATCTGATAATTACTGCGGGCAGGGTATGTAGTAAAGCGTCCTGTAACGATAACTTCCATTCCATCTTCAAGTTTAAACGGCACGGGCGTTCCACGCCAAATAATAACAGATATTGCGGCATTAGCATCTTTGATGGTCATATACATATGTCCAGACGTTGCGCGCGTAATCTGGGATAATTCGCCCCTAATTTTTATTCTGGGAAAGGCTGTTTCAACAACTTTTTTTAACAACGCAGACGCGTCAGAAACACTAAACACCATATCCGGCTGTACAAAAGGCGCTGGTTTTTCCATCATTTTATTCTAACCCCGCCTGTTTCCCAAGTATATAAGCCTTTTGACGCAAAACTTGTGCAAACATAGAATCGTTATATATTTTTGTTTCCGGCCGGCCGCAATGATAATCAAAAGGTTTTGAAAACTGTGTATAAGTAATATCAAACGGTCCGCTGTATATCTTGTGCTGCAACCACCAATGCGACGGCGACGCCATCAAAGTCCAGATTTTATCGCCACCGGTATGCTCATAAATATAATAACTGCTGACCAAACAAAAACCAGCCGAAGGGTCACCCTTTCTGTCCAATTTCATGTCAAAAACTTTGTTGAAGGTCACATTGTTTTTAAACGATTCTCGCAAAAGATAAACCATTTCATCAAGAGAATATTTGCCAACTTGTGGCACCTCATAATCTTGGGCCAACAACACAAGTTTTTCTGTTGCTTTGTCATAAGATATTTTATCGTAACTCATAAATATTATTATAACACAGTTTTGTTTATTTTCTACGTTTACCTAGAACGAGCCTTGTTCTTTAATATGCAATCGCTTAGATTTATGCCGACATAATAAGCAAACGCCTTGATTGGCCCGATGTACAAGTTATTATATGTATTAGTATCTATATTTTTACCTGCATTATACGGTACTTGTACATAATTATTATTCTTGTCTATGAATTGATCAAAGGTTAAATCCAATACAGAGCCATCATAAATATTTTCCAACCACATATGGTCGTCACTTAATACAGGATTTTTCTTGTCGTTATCATATTGCTTCAAGCGCCATATAGCACTGTTGTCTGGCATACGAAACATCTGCATCCAAGTATAACTGGAAACACCGCAAAAGCCGGCAGAAAACAATCCATTGGACAAACGTTGACGTTCTTGTGCCCGGTTTAATAAAAGTTTACGTACGGCTGGATTTTTAAACATTTCACGGAATTTTATAACATATTCACCCATGTCATATTGTGACTTAAAACCCGTTGGCATTTTTAAGTTTTTTACTTGTTTTACCAAATCTTGTGTTGCGTTATCATAACGATTTAACAGTTGTTTATCCATAACATACACTTTGAGCCTCTTTATGTTATAATTCTGTTAATGGCCACCGCGGTCTTGGCGCAATGGGTTTGGTTAGAACTTTGCCTAGTTTATAGTTTTCCAGACCGGCCCACGCAATCATTGCACCGTTGTCTGTACACAAACTCATTGGCGGGGCAGCGAACTGCATATTATACCGACCTGCCAATTGTTCCATTGCCGAGCGAATAGCGCTGTTTTTTGCAACCCCGCCCGCAACGACCAAAGTCTTTGGCTGGGCCGTCAAAACCCTATCATCATGCATTGCATGATTTAATCTGTTTATAATACAATCCACCACGGATGCTTGAAAAGAAGCACAAAAATCGTTTATCACTTTTTCAGAATAGGGCGCTGGGATTTTTGCCAAGAAAGTACGCGCTGCCGTTTTTATGCCACTAAAAGAAAAATCGCATCCGGGCTTATCGCACAAAGGTCTTGGGAATTCAAACGCCGTCGGGTTTCCAAGTTTGGCACACTTATCAACAATTGGCCCACCAGGATACCCCAAGCCCAACATTTTTGCCACTTTATCAAACGCTTCGCCCGCGCTGTCATCCAAGGTTTGTCCGATTAATTCATATTCACCTACATTACGAACTAATAATATCTGACAATGCCCGCCGGACGCCAACATTAATAAGTATGGGAAATCGACACTGCTGTCTTCATCCGAACCGCTTGCTGACGTAGCTTGTAATCTGGGAACCAACGCGTGACCTTCAAGGTGATTAACCGCGACCAACGGCTTCCCAGTTGATTGCGCAATACCCGTCGCCGCCATCCAGCCAACCAAAACGCCGCCAATCAACCCCGGACCTGCCGTAGCAGCAATTACATCTATGTCGGATATTTTTTTATTAGCCTTATCCAACGTTTGACGCACAACTTCATCTATGGCCAATATATGTGCGCGCGCCGCCAGTTCTGGAACTACGCCACCATATTTTTGATGCTCTGGAATTTGAGAGTAAATAATATGCGCCAATATATTTCTGTCTGAATCAACAATGGCCGCACTTGTTTCATCGCACGAAGATTCTATCCCGAGACACAAAATAGGGCGACCGCCATCAACGTTATGTTCATGATAAACATTCTTACCCATATCTAAACGAATTAATTTATCATCAGACATTTTATTTTCAGTTGTTTTCTTTTAACAATACACCTGTATAACACAAAGACACCGCGTCTTTAACCGCCATTTCACCGGATTCTGGTAATTCTGCAATTTTATCCACACATTGTACCAACAAATCTGTATATTCGTCTGACGCGGCCAATATTTGGACAGCGGCTGTTCTTCTATCAACGTCAGCGTTACGCCATTTTTTTAGATTCGCGTTTTCCAAATCGCCAGAACGTTGCGCCAAGAAGAATACCAAAACAGCCAAAATCAAAACCGCTACGCCTATGAAAAATTTAAGATACTTTTTTAAGAACTTCATATTTTCATCCTTTTATTCGCACTTTACCAACCAGACGTCATAATCCGCGTTCTGTACGGGGTTTTCACCCGGTTCGTTCGCATTCATCCAGCCGCTAAAAATTTTTCCTTCGGAGTTTTTAGAGATTTCAACGAATGCAAAGAAATTTTCTGCTTGGAATGGGTCTGTTTGCTTACAACTTTTTACGGTTATCGCCAACTTTTCAAATTCCGTATGTTGACCCACAGGCAAATTAACCATTTGCGTTTTACCTGCGGCTTTATTAAGAATACGGACAACCGCAACGTTTTTATCAACGTATGCCAAGGCGTTTGCCTGCCAAATTAATGCACCTGATAAAATCGTCATAAATAATGCAAGTAGTTTTTTCATACAACATATATTATCCCCGCCGCAAAGCAATGTCAAATTGTTAAATGTCACGTGATACAAAAAAAGACTACATAATCACATTGACTAAACCGATAAAACGTTTATATTAATATTATCCCTATATAAAAATAGGGTCAGCATACTGTTAGTAGATAAAAGGGCTTAATCACCCTGATATTACTGATGCAGAAACTGCATTATTGACACTTTCAGTCCCGATATATAAAAGTCGGGAAGTCGTTTGCCATACAATACCGAACAGGGAAAGCAACGAGGTCTTTGTAATATCAGACTGATTAACTTCCCGACGCCTACTTTCAGTAGGTGTTTTTTTAATCAAAAGGATATTACAATGACAAACTTTTACAAAGCGACCGCCGTATTTTTTGTCGTTTTCCAGCGTTGTATCCCGACCTATGCCGGCCCAGGCATAGAAGAAATTGGCGACTATATGCAGGTCATAGTTCCCGCATACGCTTTCGGTATGGCAATGAACGAAACAGACTATCAAGGTGCTTTGGAATTTTCCGCGTCTTTTCTGGCGATGGAAACCACTGTCTTGGGATTAAAAACTTTAATAAAAGAAGAACGACCCGATAAAAGCGACGATAACTCTTTCCCCAGCGGACACACAGCCGCGGCTTTTTCCGGCGCAACGTTTATACACAAAAGATACGGACTAAAACAAGCCATCGTACCTTACTTATTAGCGTCATTTACGGGCTTTTCAAGGATTTATGCGGACAAACATCACCTGCACGACGTACTTGCCGGCGCCGCAATCAGCAGCGCTATGACGTGGATATTTGTAAGCAAACGAACGAACGTAAACATCAGTGCGGACGCACAATCAATAAACGTACATTTTAATACAACCTTTTAAACCAAGGAAGGAGTTCGGTATGAGTAAAATATGGAACATACTATTCATTATCGTTTTATCAATATTTGTCTTAATTTTTACAACCTTTCAATCAAAAGCAACAACTAATACACTGTTTAATGACAAAAAGCACCAAGTATCTTTGTATCCAGGCGTATCCCTGCGCGACAAACTGGAAAACTTATATGTTTTTGAAATTCAATATAGCCAAGGGAACACTTTTTTCGGTCTGGACGGCAGGCAAAACATTGAAGTACTAACCGCCCAAGGCATAGGTGCATTTAGTAAATATAACCAACATATTATTCTTGGTATATCAGAAGACGTCATATTATACGCCAACGACAAATTCTATACAGGCGCGTCCCTTGGCGCATACATAAAGTCAGCAACGACGGACAGAATCAGTTCTAAATTTACATTCGGTCAAAAGATTTTCGTCGGGTTGCACATTTCACAAAAAAACGCGATTGAAATATTCATAAGACATTTTTCAAACGGCACGTTAACAGAATCAAATTCTGGGCAGAATTTTATAGGCATGGGGTACACCATAAATTTTTAACAAAAAACCCGCACAAGCGGGTTTTTTATTCTGATAATAAAAGTAATTATTTATCAGCATTTGCATTCTTTTCAGCGGCGTTTGCAGACAAATCTTCAACGATACGTGCTTTTTTGCCTGACAAACCACGCAAGAAGAACAATTTAGCACGGCGAACCTTACCTGTACGAACCTTTTCAATTTTTTCAATTGCTGGGCTGTACAGTGGGAATTTGCGTTCTACGCCAACGCCATAAGATTCACGACGTACTGTAAAGGATGCATTATTTCCTTCGCCACCATCGCGAGCGATTACAACGCCTTCAAAAACCTGAATGCGGAATTTATCACCATCTTTAATTTTTACGTGTACTTTCAAAGTATCACCAGACTTAAAGTTTGGGATTTTTTTATCGCCTTTTAATTTTGCGATTTGTGCTGCTTCTATTTTTTTAATAATGCTCATTTTACTTTTCCTTTATTAAGTCCGGACGACGTTGTTTTGTTATTTCGTCCGATTGTTGTTTCCGCCATCTTTCTATATTGCCGTGATGACCGGACAGCAGGACTTCTGGGACTTTATGTCCACGCCATACTGACGGGCGGGTATATAACGGCCATTCCAACCCCCCGATTTCAAAACTTTCATTAGCGGTTGCCTCGTTGCCACCGCCCAAGACATTATCCATCACGCGAACCACGCTGTCAACAAAAACTTGCGCAGCAACTTCACCGCCCGACAGTATATAATCGCCGACAGATAATTCCATTATATCATATTCGTCTATGACACGTTGGTCTATTCCTTCGTACCGCCCACAGAGCAGAGTATACGTTGCATCTTTATCCCCCGCAAATTCACGAACCATTTGCTGGTTAAGCGTTGGACCGCGCGGTGAAAAATATATTATTTGCCCGCGCTTTTTTATTGAATCAATAGCGCTACCAAGAACGTCCGGACGCATAACCATGCCAACGCCGCCGCCGAATTGTTCATCGTCAACACTGCCATAATTATTTATCGCAAAATCCCGAATATTGACAGCATTATATGACCACAGTCCCTTGTCTAATGCACGACCAACGACTCCGCCGCCAAGCGTTCCAGGAAACATTTCAGGAAAGATTGTTAATATATTAAAATGCATTTTTTACTTTTATATTCTAAATTTAAACTATACCGCCACACTCGTTACTTCCAAGACAAATTAACCTAAGCAAATTATTTTTGTCTGCATTTTTTACATTTACTACAAATATCGCCTATCATTTCCATAATAAAAACATCAAAAAACGAATCCGTACTCTTATGAACCTTCGTCACGTTTATCACTTTATCACCATGTGTTTCGTTTTTATCCGTAATGTTATAATTATACGAGTATTTTACACTCTTCAAATATCTTAATGAAAGACAATTTCTTAAAGATTTATTGACACATTTAACATTTACCTGATTCTTTTTTATTTTTTCAGGCATATAAAAACAAACATTAATTGGCGCTTTTTCTCTATAAAAAAACATTTCTAATCCTTTACATATATGATATTTTCCGTGACTTTTACATCAACATTTGAAAAAGACACCATTTCTCCGGTATCAAGTTCCAAGATGTCACCGGCGCCATAGTTTTGAATATTATCAACCACGCCTAAAACTATACCGCCACGAACAACCCGCATACCTATTAAATCCGCCTGATAGTATTCGCCGTCTTTTAATTCTGGTAATTCGTCACGATTAATAAACAATTCTATACCGCGCAATAGTTCTGCCGCGTTTCTATCTTCTACACCGTCTATTTTTGCAATAACGACCGAAGAAGTAGGATTAAGCCGACGTACAAAACGAAAAGTCCCGTCTTTCAACTTTTCACTATGTACTTTTAATGCTTTAAAATCCATTGGATTCTGTGTATAAGTTTGAACGCGAACTTCCCCACGAATTCCTTGTGGTGCCACTATTTTACCGACCAAGATTTTTTTTGTTTCTGTCATATATAACCGCTTTGATTTTTAATGCCCGGGAATGAATAAGCCCGGGCATTAAGCAAAATTATTCAGCAACGGTCTCTGCCGGCGTTGCTTCAGCTGGCGCTTCGGCTGGTGCCTCTGCGGCTGCCTTGGCTGCGGCTTCTGCTGCGGCTTTTTCTTCGGCTATCTTGGCCAATTTTTCCTGTTTGTCTTTGATTTTCATTTGCGTTTTTTCAGATTGCAAATGTTTCTTTGTTTGAACAGGAATTGGTCTTTTTTCAACCAGACCTGCATTCGCCAAGAATTTATAAACACGATCGGACGGTTTTGCACCTTTTGCCAACCATTCTTTTACCGCATCTAATTTCAAAACAACGCGCTTTTCGCTACCTTTTGGCTGCATAGGGTCATATTTACCAACCGTATCCAAAACATTACCGGAATTACGTGCATTACGAGAATCTGTAACGACGACATGATAATACGGACGTTTTTTTGCACCAAAACGTGCCAATCTAATAACTGTTGCCATAATTTTGCTCCTTAAACTTGTTATTTATCCAAAGAAACGCACCAAAACAAAAACCACATCAAGAGCGAAACTCGCCGGTTGATGTACCACACGCATACCGCGTACTGGGTTTATTATGATGGCAATCTTTGGGATTTGCAAACGCATTATTAATCAAATTTCGGCAAAAGTCAAATAAAAAACCCCGATTTTTCGGGGTTTTTATTTTTTAGCACCAACCACGTAATTTCATGGCCGCAGTCACGCGCTTAATAGAGTGCATATAGGCTGCTTCACGCATTGATACATTATATTCTTCTTTGATTTTGTATATAGCATCAAATGCGTTTTTCATTGCGATTTCTTCTTTTTGTTCTACTTCGCTTTCTTCCCAATAATAACCATAGCGGTTTTGAACCCATTCAAAATAAGAAACCGTTACACCACCTGCGTTTGCCAAGATGTCCGGCACAACCGTTACGCCCTTGGCCAACAAGATTTCTTCGCCTTCCAATGTTGTTGGTCCATTAGCACCTTCTACGACTAAATTAGTTTTTATTAAAGGTGCGGTATCTTTGTTGATTGTGTTTTCCATTGCACATGGTGACAATACATCAACGTCCAATCCCCAAAATTCTTCTGCAGAAATTTCTTTTGCGTCTGGGAAGCCTTTGATGCTGCCTTTATTTTCTTCTTTGAATTTCAACAAAGCATTTATATCCAGACCGTTTTCATTGAACAAGATGGTATTCCATTCTGCGATGGCGATTATTTTTGCGCCCATATCGCTGCTGCATTTTGCGGTAAAACTGCCTACATTACCAAAACCTTGGATGGCGATACGCGCACCTTTCATTTCTTTACCTTGTCTTTTCAAGGATTCCGAAATGATTATGGATATACCAAGTCCTGTGGCTTTTGTACGTCCCAAAGACCCTGCCAACTCTACTGGCTTACCAGTAAAAGTACCAAACGAAGATTCGCCAGATAATTTGATATATTCGTCAATCATCCAAGCCATAATTTGACCGTTCGTATTAACGTCTGGGGCAGGTACGTCCTTTTTTTCTCCCAGGATAGGGTAAATAGCATCTACATATCCGCGGCACAAACGTTCCAATTCACCCTGAGACAACGTTTTTGGGTCAACGATTATACCACCTTTACCACCGCCATAAGGAATGCCGGTTACCGCACATTTAAACGTCATCCATATAGACAACGCCGCAACTTCGTCTTTGCTAACCGCAGGATGGAAACGAACGCCACCTTTTGAAGGACCAATCGCAGTATTGTGTTGTGCGCGATATCCTGTAAAGACCTTTATAGAACCATCGTCCATTTTAACAGGAATATTAACCTCAAATATTCTTTGGGGTGTTTTCAAAATTTCATAAACGTCCGCACCCAGTCCTAACTTATCACACGCCACTTTTACGCGTTGTTGGGCACCAAGTAACGGATTCATATTTTCATTTGCCATAATTTAGTCTCCCTTAATATATGCATAAGCAAAGGTATAACTGAAAAGAAAAAAAAGCAACTATAAAAAATGATGAAGTTTTGTACTGGACTTTTTCTTTCTAAGGTTATAAAATCACCCCATCTATTTGCGGGCGTGGTATAATGGTAGCACGTCAGCTTCCCAAGCTGAAGACGAGGGTTCGATTCCCTTCGCCCGCACCAAAAAAATAAAGCCAACCTTGTGTTGGCTTTTGTTTTTTGGCTTTGTCGGCGACGGAATAGAACCCGGCACAGAGGGTTCGGAACGTAGCGCATTTGCGCGCAGTGAAAGGGACCCGCCGAAATCACCAAGAGTATATTATACGATTGGATTGATTTCGGCAGGGAATTATACATTCCCTTCGCCCGCACAAAAAAATAAAAGCGGGCAAAAATTGTCCGCTTGTTTTATTTTGATTTTCCTTTTTGTTTTGACTGCTCTAACATTTCCAACTGCTGTTTGTAAGTTTCATACTTATTTTTGAACGACTTCATCAACTTCTTATTCATATTGTTTTTAATAATCGTTCTTTTTAGTTGTTCTATCTGCGCAGCCAAACTAAACAATCCCAACAAATTCGCACGTGACTCCAACGACTTTAATAATCCTATTAAATCGTCTTTCTTTTCGTCTGGTGCGAAATGATTTATATTGTTTCTTTTTTCATTCATAGTTATTCTTTGTTAACAGGTATCTGCAGCAATTGCGCTGGGAATATTAAATCGGGGTTTTCAATATTATTACGCTCTGCTATTATGCTGAACAAAACCCCGCGACGTAAAAAGTTACGCGCAATAATCCATAAACAATCACCTTTTCTGACAGTATAATAAGTATCATCATCACCAGTCATTTCCGGCATTTCAAAAGTATGACCAACTTGCGCAATTGTACGACCATCGCCATCATGCAAGCGAACGGTCAAAGTATAGTTTTTTCCTGTTTCTAGTTGACCGACATCTGCACCCAAACCAAAATGTTTGTGATCAGACACTTTTGCAAAGCCTAAATACTTATCATTTAATGATAACGAAACGCGCAAACGCGGCAATGCGTCACCGGTTATTACAATTCTACCGGTATCTAAATAATCTATCTTTGAAACAACCAAATCGCCATCATTCAAAACGGTTGGTGCTTGCAATAAGGTACTGCCGTCTGCCGTCATCAATAAAGAGACAGAGTTTTTATAACCGCGTGGAGATATATAAATAAATACGTTTTCTTCTGATTTCAACTCTGGGTCTGCGCCAATCAATGAAATTGTATAATTACCGGGTTCGAACACGCGCGTTGGCGCATATACAAATTCACCATTAGAATCCGTTCTTTCTGTTGCAACGATTTCACCGTCAATTAAAACAGATATATTTTTATCTGCCAGCCAACGACCTGCAACGACTATATTACCAGACTGTTCTATACGAACGATATCAAACATTGGGGCAGAATCGCTTGTCACAGTAGGGACAACAGGTTCAGGTACAGAAGATTCCGACGTCACATTCTGTGCAGAATCAGAACGAACAAAAATAACCCACAAAGCAATCAACACGACTACTAACGCACAAGCAATAGGGAACCAATATGCAGCAAGTCCAGATTTATTTTTTTTCGGTTGGTTATAATTAACATCCATGCCGTCTTCTTGTTTAGGAGCGGGGCGCGCAAAAATGTTTAGAGTTTTCAAAAATCGTCTTGCGAAAGCACGACGCTTTTCCATCCAAGAATTTTGCTGCGCGATTGCGGCATCAATTAAATCGTCTGTAGAACGTTTAACTTTTTTATTCAACTTGCTATTTGATACCATGGTCAAAATCTCCTGCGGGTTATATTTTTGTGATCCTTTGGACAAATTATTACAAAATAAATATCTTTGTCAACTTATTTGTGTTATAATTAGTTTTAAATAGAGGGGAAAATGAAAAAAATTGGAATTATGACAACTGGGGGCGATTGCAGCGGCTTGAACACCGTCATCCAAAGAATTTATCGCGGGTCCACCATGCGCGGTTGGCGCGTTATTGGAATAGAAGATGGTACAGACGGGCTTGCAACAAACCCACCAAGATTTATTGAATTTAATGAAAATACTTTACCAATAGAATACGCGCGTCTTGCAGGCAGTTTTCTTCACAGCGGCCGACCAAGCGCGTTAAATTTTGAAACTGCTGTTGAACGCGGAAAAATAAAACAATTTAATAATCAACTAAAAAAATCATTACAACAACTGCGACTGGACGCTTTGATTTTGATCGGCGGAAACGGCAGCATATCTTTGGCTTGGTGCAACAAAGACATATATGACGGCTTGCAGTTAATTTGCATTCCAAAGACCATTGACATGGACATACCGCTGACACAACGAACAATCGGTTTTGAAACTGCGGTTCAGCAACTAACTACTTTTTGCGACCAGTTGATGTTAACCGCTCGCAGTCATCATAGATGGTTTGTTGTACAAACAATGGGACGCGACTGTGGTCAACTGGCACTAAATTCCGGCGTTGCTGTTGGCGCACGCGTAATTTTAATACCTGAAATTAAGTTTGACGTTAATTCCGTAATAGAACACATAAAGCAGACACCAGAAGACCATGGTATAATTCTTGTATCCGAAGGCATCTCATTACGGGGGCACTCTGGTCGTCCTGCGGATATGATTTCCAGGAAGTTAACAGCCGCTGGCATACCAAACCGCGCAGTATTTCCAGAGCACACGCAACGCGTTGGCGACACAGTTGCAACGGATAGGTTATTAGCCACCAGAATGGCAGACTGTGCATTAAACGCGATTGCAAATAACGAAACATATGTAATGACAGCGATAACAGACTGTGAATGCAAAACAATAAGTTTACAGGACTTTTTTGAAGCAGGCGATATAACTTCTGATCCAAACATTCCAGATGTAAAAACGTCCGACGCATATGTATCACCAGATGATCCATTATTACAAATTGCGACGAATCTTGGTATATATATCGGTGAAACAAAATAATAAAAAAACCCGCTAACCGCGGGTTTCTATTTTAATACTTACAGTGATTATCGTTACTTCTTTTCAGAGAAGTCCGCATCACGCGCACCATCATCTTTTGATTGATTATCACTGTTTTGTGTCGCAGCAGATTCTTGGGAAGCTTTGTATACGGCTTCGCCCAATTTCATTGCTTTTTCTGCCAAGGCTTCTGTCTTGTTTTTCAAAGACTCTGCGGTGACATCAGATTTAGCCAATTCATCAGCCAATTCTTTCTTTGCGTCTTCAATGGCTTTCTTTTCATCTTCACTGATTTTATCGCCATGTTCTTTCAAAGATTTTTCAATGCTGAATATTGCGGTTTCTGCGTTGTTTTTAGCCTCTGCCAATTCGCGCTTTTTCTTATCTGCATCTGCGTTTGCCGCGGCTTCGTCAACCATGCGTTTAATTTCTTCTTCTGACAAACCGCCATCAGATTTAATAGAAATCGCTTGTTCTTTACCTGTGCCTTTATCTTTTGCAGACACATGCACGATACCATTGGCGTCAATGTCAAAGGAAACCTCTATCTGTGGCATACCGCGCGGTGCAGGGGCAATACCTTCTAAGTTAAACTGACCCAGTAATTTATTGTCGGCCGCCATATCGCGTTCACCTTGGAACACACGAATGGTTACAGCAGACTGATTATCCTCGGCCGTACTAAATACTTGGGACTTTTTAGTAGGTATGGTTGTGTTACGGTCAATCAATCGCGTAAACACACCGCCCAAAGTTTCAATTCCCAAAGACAGTGGCGTAACATCCAACAACAGAACATCTTTTACATCGCCTTTTAATACGCCGCCTTGGATTGCAGCACCTAATGCAACAACTTCATCAGGATTGACGCCTTTGTGTGGTTCGCGTCCAAAGAATTCTTTTACGGTTTCAACCACTTTCGGCATACGCGTCTGACCGCCGACCAAAATAACTTCGTTAATTTGTGATTTATCCAACCCAGCGTCTTTTAAAGCCTTGCGGCAAGGTTCAATCGTTTTTTGGATTAGGTCATCTACCAACGCTTCTAACTTCGCCCTTGTAAGCGTCGTATTAAAGTGCTTTGGACCCGACGCATCAGCCGTCAAGAAAGGCAAATTAATGTCAGCAGACGTTTTTGACGACAATTCTATTTTTGCTTTTTCTGCCGCTTCTTTCAAACGTTGTAAAGCAAGTTTATCATTAGACAAATCTATGCCTGTTTGCGCTTTGAATTCATCAATTAAATGTTTTAATATACGTGCGTCAAAGTCTGAACCGCCCAGTGCCGTATCACCGTTTGTTGATTTAACTTCAAAAACGCCGTCAACGATTTCCAGTATAGAAATATCAAACGTACCGCCACCAAGGTCATAAACAGCGATTGTTCCGTTTTTATCTTTATCCAAACCATACGCCAACGCGGCAGCCGTAGGTTCATTAACTATGCGCAATACATTCAACCCAGCAATGCGCCCTGCATCTTTTGTGGCCTGACGTTGCGAATCATTAAAATATGCAGGAACAGTAATGACTGCATCTGTTATTTTTTCACCCAAGTATGCTTCTGCATCTTTCTTTAATTTTGCTAAAATCATCGCAGATATTTGCGAAGGCGCATATTTTTTGCCCTCCATTTCAACCCAGGCGTCACCGTTATCGCCTGCAACGATTTTATAAGGAACGCGCGCGGCAATTTCTTTTACCGCAGGACTATCATAACGCAGCCCCATTAATCGTTTAATTTCATATATAGTATTCTCTGGATTTGTAACTGCTTGGTTTTTTGCGGTGATGCCGACCAACTGTTCACCGTTTGCAGTTAAAGCGACAACAGAAGGCGTAGTTCTTTGTCCTTCTGAATTTTCAATGATTTTCGGTTCGCTGCCATCCATAAACGCCATGGCAGAATTTGTTGTACCTAAGTCAATACCTAATACTTTTCCCATTTGTTTCACTCCTTCAAACTCTTTTACTAAGATACCATATAGTTAATACCAAAAACAATTTCAAGACCACAGGAAAAAAATAACAAAAAACCACCCAAACCAGGGTGGTTAAATTTATAAAACGAAATTTTTTATTTTTTTGCCGCGTCAGTTGCTGCTGATGCTGCTGCTTTTTTAGCGTCTGCTTCTTCTGGCATTTTACCGCCGATTGTTGCGAACGCCAATTCTGCTTGATGCAAGCCTAATTCAACGCCTTTTGGCAATACCAAATCAGTTCCGTGAACGGATTCACCGATATTTAGATTTGCCAAATCAATTGTAATTTTTTCTGGAATATCATTAACCAAACCGCGCAAAGCAACCTTACGAACGGCAAAGTTCAATACGCCACCCAGTTTCAAGCCTCTGGAAGTTTCCATATTAACAACTTCTACTGGAACGCTTACGTTTACAGGCTTTTTAACGTCTATGCGTTTAAAGTCCACATGAATTACAGCGTCAGACACAGGATGATATTGAATATCCATTAACATCGCATCTTCTTTACCGTTTGGCGTTTCAATTTGGAACAATTTAGTACGCAAACTTGGTGTTTTTAATAACATTTCAAAATCACGCCCGCTTAATTCAATTGCAACAGGCGATTTTTTTTCACCGTATATAACGGCTGGAATATTTTTATTGTTACGAATGCTACGTGCGGCCCCCTTGCCGGCAACATTGCGAATTTCTGCTTTTAAATTGATAGCCATTTTTTATCCTCTTTTTAAGATTTTTTATTTACACGACCTCCAAGGGTGCCGTGCGGGGCATATTATTTACTAAAAATATTGAAAAATCAAGGTTTTTATTTGTTTATCAACAGCAAAACCAAAAAACGGGCCCGCCCATATGTTTTATCACGCAAAACAGCCCAATTATCTGTGGGATTAACAAAGCGCGTACTTTCTTGTTCCCACACAACGACCGAGCCTTTTTTTGCCACATTTGCAAAACTTTCTATAAACCTTACCCCGACATCTGAATCCGCATAGGGCGCATCTACAAAAGCCACGTCTATTTCTGGCGCATATTTATTTACAAGATTCAACGCGTCTGCCTGTATAACGCGCGCTTCGTTACCAAGTTTTAATAACGACAAATTCTTACGAATTGCGTTTACTGATTTATCGGATAAATCCGTAAATAAAACCCTAGAATTTGGATACCGCGATAAAAACTCTATTCCCAACGCTCCGCTGCCTGCAAACACATCCCACACTTTATAACAACCGTCAGCTTCCAGTATTCCTGACGTCAGAACGTTAAACAGCGCCGCCCGCGCGCGATTTTGCGTAGGTCTGGCATCATCGGACAAGTATAGTTTCCGTCCATGAAACCTGCCTGAAATTATTTGCAATTTAGAATTCATATTATAAAGTGTATATCATGTCATTTATGAAGCAAGCATTAAATTTAGCAATCCGTGCGCAATCGCATAACGATGTGCCTATTGGCGCCATCATTGTAAAAGACGGAAAGATAATTGCCCGGGGCGAGAACCAAGTCCAATTACACAAAAATCCAACCCTACATGCAGAAATAGTTGCGATAAACAAGGCTTGCAAAAAACTTGGTGTAAAATTTTTGGATGGTTGTGACATATATATCAGCCTAGAGCCCTGCGCTATGTGTGCGACGGCGATTTCTTTTGCACGAATTCGGGCAATTTATTTCGCAGCCAAAGACGAAAAGGGCGGGGGGCTCTTAAACAACGCAAGGATATACGATACAGACAGACATTTATGGAAACCAGAAATACATCAACAAACGGAATACGCAGACGAATCTGCAAAATTATTAAGAAGTTTCTTCAAACAGTGTAGAAAAATAAAAAAGGCGAATAAATAACATTCGCCTTTCATTACCTATATCAAACTTTTGCCGGTCATATCATCGGGCTTTTGCAAATTCAACAGTTTAAGTATTGTCGGCGCTATGTCTGCCAACCCACCGTTTGCGACAGCAACATCTTCGTTTGATACAACGATAAAGTTGACTGGATTTGTGGTATGCGCAGTCCAAGGAGAATTGTTTTTGTCGTCCCACATTTTTTCTGCGTTACCATGATCTGCTGTAATCAACACGCATCCGCCCATATCTAATACAGCCGGCACCAATCTTGACAACTGTAAATCCAAGAACTCCATTGCTCTAACTGCGGCAATCTCATTTCCTGTATGTCCGACCATATCGCCATTTGCATAATTCAAAATAACGACATCAAACTTTGATAATTCCGGCAACAAGGCATCTGTTATTTCACCGGCAGACATTTCTGGTTTTAAATCAAACGTTGCGACGTCTGGTGAATCTATTAAAAATTTTTTTTCACCGGGCAAGTCTATATTTCTTTCCGCGTCAAAAAAATACGTAACATGATTATATTTTTCCGTCTCGGCAATACGCAATTGCGTTTTTCCGTTCGCAGCCAACACGTCGCCCAAAGTATTTTTTATTTCTACATCTGGTAACAGAGCAGGGCAAGTATCATCCAATCCTTCGCCATATTGTGAAAAACATAACATATGAGCTCTGGTATTTAATACGGCCCTTACAATTTGTCGCGCCCGATCACTGCGATAATTTCCAAAAATGAAACCATCTTTATCCGTTATCGGTTTGCTACTGTTTATAACCGTTGGTTTAATGAACTCATCCGTTTCACCACGAGCATACGCGTTTTGTAGCGCACTTTCTATAGAGTCCGCTTTGTATTCTGCGTTTGCATTTGCAATGGCATCAAATGCCAACTCTGTTCTATCCATGTTTTTATTTCTATCCATTGCATAATACCGCCCAGACAAAGTTGCAAAAACCGCCTGACCGGAACGTAAAAACGGATTCAATTCTTTTTGTATTGTTTTTATATAAATTTCTGCAGACTGTGGCGGTGTGTCACGTCCGTCGGCAATAAAATGAATATATAACCGCAACCCTGCATTTAAGACAAACTTTGCAATTAACATCATATCATTTACATCTGAATGAACCCTGCCGTCCGACATCAAGCCCGCCATATGAACAACCCCACCGTCATTCTTGACTTCATCTATGAACTTATGCAGTGGTTTATTTGTATTCCAATTTTCAATTTGAAATCTGCGCAAAAATTGATTAACCACGCGTCCAGACCCGATTGTTATATGTCCAACCTCTGAATTACCCATTATACCATCGGGCAAGCCAACCGCGACGCCACTGGCATTCAAAATAGAATGTGGGTATTTTTCTAATAAAGACTTGAAAAAGGGCATATTTGCCATTTCAACTGCGTTATGCTGTATATTATCATTGATTCCGACGCCATCCATGATACATAGGACTAAAGGTTTATTCATATTTCCCCCATAATGTTTTATAACTAAGAAAGAATAACATAAGGCTTTTTTGATTGCAAAACAAAAAGAAAAATTGTATAAATAATTATGTATATAGGAAGTATTTCATAACGCAAAACAAGACGGGAACACTATGAGCAGTAAAACATTTACTCCGACAGCCGTAGACGAGCATATTGGGCAACGTGTTCAATTGCGCAGAATAATGATGGGAATGTCACAAAAAGATTTGGCAAAAATTTGTGGTGTTACATTCCAACAAATTCAAAAATACGAAAGCGCGGGCAATCGTATATCCGCTTCGCGTCTATTTGAATTAAGCACTGCACTTGAAACCCCCGTATCGTTTTTCTTTTTGGGGTTGCCGGGCAATATGCCAGAACAGCCAAGGAACGGGAAAGTATCACGTGTATCAGAACAAAATTCAAACGACCCGCTATCAAAGAACGAGTCTTTGCAATTAATCAACTTATATTGGAAACTTCCGCATGATGACCAAAGAAAAATGGTTATGAAAATGCTAAAAAGTTTAAACGGATTATAAAAAAACCGTTTTTAAACGGTTTTTTTTTATTGTTTATTAAACAGATTTATATTTGACAGGTTATTTAATAATTCTTGACTGGCGGTTGTGGTGCGTCTTTGTGAATCAACTTGCAATATATTGCCACCAGTCAAAATGCCCTTTACGCAATTTAAATATTCCTGCGGACTATTCATAGTCCAACATTGATTTTTAATATTTGGCACACTGGATTTTGTTTTACCCTTGCCGTACATCATATCTGTCTTGGAATAGGCATCAGCGGGTGCGCAGTATCCAGAAGACAGGGCGGTTTCATCAAATATCTGACCCAGACCACATTTTATACACGTGCCATCAGCAGGAGAAACGCCATCCCTAGCATCATTTATGCACGGTGCACAACTTCTATTAGAAGACGAAACGAACGCTGTTCCGGCCTCTAAACATCTATATTGATAACACAAAGTTTTTTGGGTAGCTGGCTTATAAAAAACATGTATATTTTCATCAAAACCGTCCCAACCGTCACACAATTGTTGCGCGTTACATATATTAGAATCTATCGCGACACAATCCGTTTTTGTAGCATTTGGTTTATAACCATTTTTACATAACAGTTTTTCTGTACTGCCGCTGGCAGGATAAATCCATGGAAAAGATGTAATTTTTTTATTTGCGGTTTGTGTTTCTGCCCTGATTATCATAACCCTGGCAAACGCGCCATGTCCACTTGCTGTCCAATTGGTAATCATAACCAAACGTACGTGTTCTTGTTCGTTATTTTTAGAACAAGAATCGTTTTTAACATTTTCAGAACTAAATTCAGGGAAAGTAATATCTGCACCACTTCTTAACTGTTTTATTGAAGAATAATTTTCTCGTTTTAACAATGTGATATCACAGCTATCAATTTCTGATTCTTGTTTTAAACAATTTTCACCTGAATAGCCTTCTTTACACAACCAAGTGCAACGCGAAGCGTCGCCAGCAGACAAGTCGGCATATGCAACCCATGCCTTATCGTCGTTATCAGAATTTCTTGCTTCTATTTGCGTAGGACAAACATATATTCCACCATCTGTATACTTTCTTGCGACAAGCATTTGTATCATATACTCATCACCATTGGCAAAACCGTAACGCCCATACGCCTTATTTGGTGCACAATTAAGATTGGCACTTACACCTATGCAAGCCTCTGTCCCTGTAAGAGTATGTGAATTACATTTTTGAAATCCGATTGTGCTATCAGTCCATCCCCAATTTTCTGCACGAGATGTACTTGGCATACATAATGTAACTAATAAAAAAGGTACTATTTTTTTCATCATATACAAATATCCTATTTATCACTATTTACATAACAAGTACTACCCTGATAATAACCACCCAACATACTACATCTTTCTTCGTACCAAGCGTCTGTAAACACACATTCATCACTTGCTGAATCATAAGTTGCAACAGGTTCAGCACCACTAGAATTATAATTCAAGCATTGAATCATTGTTGTGTTTTCCGCGCATTTTCCCCAACTGGTTGCCGACGTATCACCGCCATATACCTGCGAATAAAACGCACTTAACAATGTATTATTGTTTACAGAGAAAGTATCATTATTAACCCAAACACCACCTAATTCTTCGCAAGAATCTTTCAATACAGCCTCTGTACTTTCTGCCAAGCCGTTCACAGTTTGCTGTACATCTTGTCTGGATTGTGCGGGTACATCGTCCCAACTGGTTCCACCAACAGTACAGTTAGTAATTGCAAATTGTTTTATATTTGATGCCAACGTTGCATTAATACTGCTGTCTGGTTTATCCGTATTAAAGTCACCCAATTCTTTCAATCTGCAATTCCAAGGATAACCCTTGTCACCAGAAGTCGGCGTACATAATTCTTTCAAATAACTGTCTATGGCTGCTGTACAACCCTCTGATATACGAACGTTATCAACAGTATCAACAAACGCCAACAAAGACGTTAAACCGCACATCTGATTGGCATTTGCACCAGATACATTGTTTCCAGTGGTAAGTTTTCCATTACCGTCAAACTTACACCCCTCTACATCACCGTATAACGAAGCACAGGCAATAACCTGATCTTGACACATTTCTTTTGCCGCATAAGCACTGATTGCACCAGCATACTGCGCAGTTGTGTCATCAAAATTTTTCAACGCGCTTGTTTGCGTGTCATAGCAATCTGCCATCGTGCTGACGCAAGACATTTTTACTTCTTCTATCTTTTCGTCTTGGGCCTGGGCAATTTCTATTAAGGCTTGGCGCTTAAATTCTTCCCATACGATATCAGATATATCACGACAAGTATCCAATGCAGATTCTGCAAACATACGTTTAGAATCCAAGAAAGAATTAAATTGTGGATTCTGCCCCAATATGTTGTCGCTGACGCCATCCAATGAAATTAAGTCTTGCAATTGGAACAGGCGGGGTGAATAAATAGGCTCGCCCGTGGTTTGATTTACATACGCGCCGGTATAATCTAAACACTTCTTATAATTAGCACCACACGCAGCGTCTGTCGTCATTGCACTTTGTACTTTACCGATGCATTCATTAACGTCGGCAGAATTGTGAGAACGATATTCGGCCAATCTTGCCTCGCGCAGATATTTTTCAGCCGTTCTTACAGTCTGTTGCACTTTTTCTTTTTGACTATCTATCTTAGTCTCGTACGTATTACAATCCTGGGTAACCAATATTCCATATGCACTTTGCGCCATTTGTAAAACCGCAGTATTCTCGCAAGAATCTGAAATTACCTCCAGACATTGTTTATGCGCGGCGTTATATAAACTTTCTCCCTCTAACGTGGACAAATCTACACCAGTAGAGGTGTCAAATATAGAACCAGTACCAGAATTTCCCCATATATCGCCTAAATCCGTTGAAAAATCTATATCTAATATGCCCAGCGAAGTCCCTGTATTAGTATTTGTAGTTGCCTTTTTATTGCCTGATAATAAATCTGAAATTTCTGACAACATAGACGCCGCTGCACTGGTATCATTTTTAATTGCGTTTTCACCTTCGGTTGCGCTGTACATAGCCGCAACTTCTTCGGCCGATAATTCCACCGCTTCCAAATTATTACTCTCAAACTGCGCCAGCAAATTGATTGCTTCGTCTAGCGCAGCCTCTGTATCGCGAAACTCGGCATACTTAGAACTACAGAAACAACGACGATATGTCTCGTTTGCCTTTGCGCAGAATTGATCCATACATGTTGCATACGCCTCGCGACAGGCAGCATATCCACCACCAATCTTTGAAACGTCGTCAAAGACCGCCGTAGCGCGCGCAACAGAAGAACGAGACGAATTAACCACATTATTTGTCTTTCCGGCCCTTGCAACACTTGATGTCATCGGGACCGCACCACTACGCACCACGCTTGACGTAGCGCTACGCGCCGAAGGAACAGCAGCTGTTCTAGCACTGTTGGCGCCGACATTCACCACATTTTGACGTGTAGTAGCGCTTCGTCCACTATTAACGTTCTTTACAGTTGTAGAAACCGCGTTCCTTGAAACTGTCGCAGCAGGTCTGTTGGTTGCACTGCGCGAAACGGTGTTTGCAGAACGGTCCGCCGTTACGCGCGCAGACGAATTGGCACTTTGATTACTGGTCTGAACCACATTGCGCCCAGCAGCCCGCAATCCAGAAGTATCAGGGACAGAAACCGTATCCGTTGCAGAACGAGGATTAGGCGCCTGCGAAGCAAACGACGCAGACGCAAAAAGAATTGCTATTCCAAATACAGAATACTTATAAAAATCGCACAAATTCGGTCTCAAATATTTATTCTCTCTTTCTGCATTTTATCACATTTGCACAATGTGAATCAACAGCGATTTTACACTTTTTATTCTATACAACAATTAACAGCGTTTTTAACCCAATTCCCCAACCGTTGCACCGCCGATTTAGACTTTGCAACATCTTCTGTTTGCTGTTTTTTTCCGGATTTTTTACCTTTTGCCTCAACGCCACACGACATCATTGCTTTTTCATAAACGTCCGGAGCAACTTTTTGTACGCCCGTCAAATCAATCAAGTCCATGTTAATTCCCCAGAACAAAGAATATAATTCATAAGACTTATTAAACAGTTCATAAGCATCTTTTTTGTTACCGGCACCAAGCGCTTTCGTTCCAACCTCCATTATACGCATAGATGCTGCCAACAAGTGCTTAGAAATGCACCAAACTTCACCGTTTTCAGCCGTAGATTTTTTGACTATACGCGCCATTAAATCTTTACGCATATCACGTACTGTATTTATTAAATCATAAAAACCGGTTTTTTGCGTTTTTGCACCGCTGAAAAAGAAATGTTCTTCCAAAGAAATCAAGTTCATTAACGCGATGGACAAATCTTGGTCAGAAGACAAATCCAAAGGATTTA
The DNA here is from genome assembly GCA_949290785.1 of uncultured Pseudomonadota bacterium. GTDB lineage: Bacteria > Pseudomonadota > Alphaproteobacteria > Rs-D84 > Rs-D84 > Enterousia. The sequence goes on along the minus strand of CASETE010000013.1, from coordinate 72,983 downwards.
CCTTCTTAGAAGCATCAACCTTTGCAATCATTTCTTCCATCGTCATTTTTTTATTTTTTACGGTCTTCATATCGTATTCCTTTTGATATTACATTGTGATTAACCAGAATATAAGCGTTGCAACCAACAAGAAAGATAACGGGACAACGACCTTTTGAAATGCAAACTTTGCGTGTCCGCCGTTTTCACGTTTGATTTTGATATACCAACGCGCTCCAAGGTAAAAAGCAACAGTGCCAACAATTGTCCCCAACAAGAATTTATCAATTCCCCAAAGAGTATTAGCACCAAAATATACGCCGGGCAGGGCATAAACCAACCCCAACAACGCATAATAAACTACAAACGGTACAATAATTTGCCACCAAACGCTTTTAACGCCGCGCTTTTTTAACCAACCCGCCGTCCAAAAGAACAAAGACAAAGTTAAACCGCCAGCCCAAATTCCTGTTATAACGTCATCAACGCCTAATAAACGCGCCCCTTCCAATCCAGCGCCAACCGCAACGGTACACACAGGGCACACTGCAAACGCAACTGGCACTATGAAAGCTGTCAATAAAAAAGAAAAACTTACTAATTTTAAAAGACTTTTCATTATTTAACCTTCCTTTCTGTTACTTAAGTTCATCGTACAAAAATTCATATGACCAGGTCAATATGATTTTATAACGCCGCGCATATGTGCACTGCGCGCTCTTGGATTATTTTGTACCTCCATCGCATTTGGCACGACAGTTTTTATCAAAGAAAATTTCGCCTGTTGGCTAACGGGTAACAAAGGATTCCCCGGAACCGTTGTCCAATCGCGAAAAACATTCTTTACGATTCTGTCTTCTAATGAATGAAACGTTACACATATACACTTACCACCAACCTTTAACAAATTCGGGACATATGACAAGGCGGTTTCAATTTGCCCCATTTCATCGTTTACCGCAATGCGCAAAGCCTGAAAAACGGGCGCAATATCTTTTGGATTATGAATTAACTTTTTTAATTCCATAGTTGCCTGCGGCAAGTTTTGTTTTATCGCGTTTGCCAAAATACCCGCTTTTTTTACATCGCCGTAATCGCGTAAAATTTTTGCTAATTCTTGGGCAGATTTGCGTTGTATTAAATCCATTGCAGACACACCAGTTTGTGACATTCGCATATCCAACGGCCCATCTTCCCGAAAAGAAAAACCGCGCGCAGGAATATCTATTTGCATAGAAGATATACCCAAATCAAAAACGATTGCATCGTATGTATCTTTCAAATTCCCTATGCCAGAAAAAGTATCTGCTACAAACTCAAACCGATTACCAAACTCTGTTTTTACTTGTGCAACATCTGTAATAACATCGGGGTCTCTATCAAATGCGGTTACGAAAGCCCCCGCTTGCAAAAAAGCCCGCGTATATCCGCCGGCACCAAACGTAGCGTCAACGATGTGCTTATCACGCACATCGCCCAATGTGTTCATAACATCATTTAATAGCACAGGTACATGTTTCATCTTATTCTATTCCAACTCTTATCCCTAAGTTCACCAAATCATTAGCGGTTGTAGCCCCCAATTCAACACCACCAGGCAAAGCCATTGCAGCAACCTTGTCCGCAGTATGTAAATTTAACACCACCTTGGTCCTGCCTGGTTTTAATGCAACAATTGCTTTTTTTACATCTTGTAAGACAACCTTGTCATATATATCCAAAGTAATTTTGTTTGCCACAGTTGCCACCCATTTAGTCAACGGTGTAATAGAATCAACAAAAACAGAAACTCTATCATCACGATTAGACACTTTACCAGACAACAGAACGACCGTATCATTTGATAATATTTGCGCAAAATCTATGGCGGACTGCCCGAAAGCGATTGCATCGATATTTCCCAAACTATCGGACGCATTAATTGTTATCATTTCTTTACCGGTTTTGGTTCTGCGTCTTGAAAAAGAGTTTACGTTAACTGCAATATTTACGGGCTTTCTATCGCCTAGTTTTTCCAACGTAGCACTTGTTGCCAATTTTGTTCTTTCAATCAAATGCTTATACTGATCCAAAGGATGCGCAGATATATAAAAACCAAGGGCGGACAACTCATTTTCCAATTTTTGTCCGAAAGTCCATGGCGTAGTTTTGGTCAAGTTCTTTTTCAGTCTATCTTCTGCGACGTCGTCTTCAACTGTATTTGCGAACAAAGACAAAGTATTTCCAGTCTCTTTTGATTTTGAAGCATAAGACAAAATAGCATCAGCGTTCATAAATATGGCGGCACGATTTGGTTCCAAAGAATCTAAAACGCCTACTTTTGCAAATGCTTCTAAGATTCTTTTATTCATAATCGGAGCGCATCGCTTAGCAAAATCGGTTAAATTTTTAAATCTGCCGTTTGCGTTTCTTTCGGCGACGATAGCATCTGTTGCCACAGTTCCAACGCCTTTTATTGCAGCCAACGCGTATATAATTTTTCCGTTACGTACAGTAAACAAAGATTCACTTTGATTAATATCCGGGGCAACAATTTGTATTCCAAAATTTGACTTAGCATCATCAACAAATAACGCCAACTGGTCCGTATCATTTAAGTTACTGGACATAGATGCCGCCAAAAATTCTGGCGTATAATTTGCCTTTAAATACGCACATTGGTTCGCAACAATAGAATAAGCAATTGCATGAGATTTATTAAACGCATACTTAGCAAATTCTTTAAACTTTTCCCATAAATCTTTTGCTTCTTCGCGGTTCAAGGTTTGTTCTTTTTCACAACCTTCATAAAACTTACCTTCTAATTCATCCAACATCTTGATGATTTTCTTACCCATGGCCTTGCGCACGTTATCAGATTGGCCACGAGTAAAACCAGCCAACGCACGAGTCAACTGCATAACCTGTTCTTGATATACGATGATGCCATAAGTTTCTTTTAAAATAGGTTCTGCCCGTGGATGCACATATTCTACTTTTTCATCGCCGTGCATACGCGCAATAAACTGCGGAATAAAGGCAATGGGTCCTGGACGATTCAATGCATTTAAAGCGGATATTTCCAAGAAACTTGTCGGATGCATTTTGCGCAACGTCTGTTGAACAAAGGGCGCATCAAATTGGAATATGCCTTCTGTTAATCCCGATTGCCACAACTTCATAGTTTTTTCATCGTCGGTTGGTATTTTATCCAAGTCTATATTAATACCGCGTGTTTGCTGAATTAATTTAATGGCATACTTTAAAACGGCCAACGTTTCCAACCCCAAAAAGTCAAATTTTATTAACCCGGCAGATTCCAAATAATGCCCATCAAATTGACAAGACGGCAAAGAGTTCGCAGGGTCACGATATACCGGGGCAATTTTTGTAGTAGGGCGGTCGCCTATAACTACGCCGCACGCGTGCTGTCCTAAGTTTCGCAAAGAGCCTTCTAATTCTTCGGCCACATGCACAACCTTGTCCATATCTTCGTCGTTTTGCAAAAAGGTTTGAATTTCCGGCGAAGAATCCACCGCCATTTTTAGCGTTTTCGCATCTTGCGGGACCAATTTTGACAACCTATCAGACTTAGAATACGGTATGCCATAAACGCGTCCGATATCACGAATCGCCCCGCGCGCCTGCAAACTGCCAAAAGTAATTATTCGGCAAACAGAATCATGCCCATATTTATCGCAAATATACGCCAACACGCGTTCTATACCCGTTGGTTCAAAGTCAACGTCAAAATCAGGCATTGATATACGGTCAGGGTTCAAGAAACGTTCAAACAACAAACCATACTTTAATGGATTAACGTGCGTTATTCCCAACGCCCACGCAACAATAGAGCCCGCCCCAGAACCACGTCCAGGCCCCGTTAATATATTATTTTTCCTGCACCAATCAATATAATCCGCAACAATCAAGAAATACCCAGGGAATCCCATGTTAATGATTACCCCCAGTTCAAATTCCGCTTGTTCATAATAAGGCGCCGTATCGGTTATACCATGCTGTTGCAAATTCTTTGCCAGTCCCGTCATTGTATGATCGCGCAACATTTTGCACTCTTGCTCCAAGTCGTCGCCGAAACGTGGCAACAAGGGTTTTTCGTGCACATTTACAAAAAAAGCGCATCTTTGAGATATAACTACGGTATTTTCAATTGCCTCTGGCAAGTCCGAGAATAAATCTATCATTTGTTCTGGCGACTTAAAGAACTGTTCCGAAGACTTCCGCGGTCTATCGGGATCAATCACTTTCGTCTGTCCCAGCACGCAACTAAGCGCATCTGCAGACTCATAATCATCGGCCGTTGCGAAAGCCACATCATTAGTCGCCACAATTGGAATATTTAATTCTTGGGCAATGTTTAAAAAGTCAGGTTCTGTTTTGATTTCGTCTTGCAACCCATGACGTTGAATTTCAATATAAAATTTATCGCCAAAAATGTCCAAGAACTGTTTCGCATACGCCACCGCCTGTTCATTCTGTGCATTCAGAATCGCCATACCAATTGGTCCAGAGTGCGCGCCGGACAAGCATATCAATCCCCGACTTTTTGATTTCAATTCGTCAAATGTGACATAAGGTCCCAGATGATGATTTTCGGTCCGCATATACATTATGCGATTTAATTCGCACAAATTTAAATACCCTTCATGGTTCTGCGCCAGCAAGACGATTTTAGACAAAGAATTTTCACGCAAAACTTTTGGGTCTGCATTATGCTGATTCAACGAAATTTCTATACCAATAATTGGCTGTACTTTGTTTTTAGGCATAACATCAGAAAATTCTGCACAACCCGACATCAAGTTCGTATCAGTCAACGCGCACGCGGTCATACCAAACGACTTGCACAAATCGGGTATGTCTTTCACTTTCAATGTGCTGGCACCGATTGAAAACCTGGAATGCGTACGAAGATGAATAAAAGAATTTCCCATGCCGACACAATAGCAAAAAATCGCACTATGTATCAACCAGTTATTTCACTTTTATAGGATTTTTTTATTGACAGACTTTTTAAAATAAAAAACGGGGAAAACCCCGTTTTTTTTAATGCAGTTTACCACAGCAGTGTTTGTACTTCAAACCAGACCCACAGGGGCAGGGCGCGTTTCTGCGCGCTTCGCCGGCTTGGTTCAAAGCCGCATCGTGCAGTGCATGTTCTTTCGCGGTTTTATCAACAGACTCTCGCGTTAATTCCATTCTAGAAATATAAGAAATAGAAATAATCTTAAAGTTGTTTATTGTGTTCTTAAACAATTCCAGCGCTTCACGTTTATATTCATACAACGGATTTTTTTGTGCATAACCACGCAATCCGATAGAAGTCTGTAAATAATCCATTTGTTGTAAATGTCTTTTCCATACAGAATCCAAAGCGCCCAACATCATCTGTCTTGACGCCATTTGCATTAATTCTGGACCGTATTTTTCCATTTGATGATTATACCTGCGCATTGCCAAGTTCATCAAAGAATCAAACGCCTTATGCTCTGTTATCGTTTCGTCTGTTTTCCATTTTTCAATATCTGTGATATCCAATGCGAACGTCCGCAACATTGCGTCATGTATACCCTTTGTATTCCAATCAGCCGGAGTGGTTTTTTCTGGTATATTGTTTTCGCAAATCATTTCAACGACGTCACCAATCATTTCCTTAGCCAGCGGGGCCAAGTCATCAGACACCATTAAATCGTCACGTTGTTTATAAACGACGCCGCGTTGTTCGTTCATAACGTCATCGTACTTTAACAATTCTTTACGCGCTTCAAAATACCTTGCTTCTACTCGTTTTTGCGCTTTTTCCAAGGCTTTTGTTATCCAAGGGTGCGTAATTGCTTCACCGGGCTTCAATCCCAACGTTGTCAACATACCGTTCAAGCGCGCGGCCCCAAATATACGCATTAAATCGTCGTCCAACGCCAAGAAGAATTTTGAATCGCCTGGGTCTCCTTGTCTGCCGCTACGTCCGCGCAACTGATTATCAATACGACGCGATTCGTGGCGTTCCGTTCCGATTACATACAGGCCACCAGCATCTAAGACTTGCTTTTTATTTTTTTCAATAGTTTCATAAATTTCTTGTTTTTTTGCTTCAAAATCATCTGCGTCTGGATCCAAAGTCGCGATTAATTCTTCGGCATTTCCACCCAATTTAATATCTGTACCACGTCCTGCCATGTTCGTAGCAATGGTGACAGCACCAGGCGCCCCCGCCTGAGCGACAATTTTCGCTTCTGACTCATGGTGCTTTGCGTTCAAAACTGCGGGCTGAATTCCCAGCTTTGCGCGTACAATTGCGGCCAATTCTTCAGATTTCTCGATGGACACTGTACCGACCAATACAGGCTGCTTACGTTCCATACATTCGCTGATTTGCTTTATAATGGCATCATACTTTTCGTCTTTGTTGCGATAAATTTCATCGTGATGGTCCACGCGGGCAACCGGACGGTTCGTGGGTATAGAAACCACGCGCAACTTGTAAATTTCTTCAAACTCTGTTGCCTCGGTCATTGCGGTACCCGTCATACCTGATAAAGTAGGATACAGACGGAACAAGTTCTGATACGATATACTGGACACAGTCTGATTTTCTGGTTGCACTTTTACGTGTTCTTTGGCTTCTATGGCCTGATGTAAGCCCTTGCCGAATCTTCTGCCGGTCATAACGCGTCCGGTAAATTCATCAACGATTAAAATTTCACCGTTACGAACGACATAATTAACGTTTTTCTGATACAAATGATGCGCCAACAAAGATTGCTGTATATGCATGACGACGGGCGCGTTTTCCGAAGCGTACAAATTATCACCAATCAACAACCCCGCATCTTTCAGCAAGCGTGTCACGCTGTCCACGCCGACATCTGTCAAGGTAACATGACGGTCTTTTTCGTCCTTTTTATAATCATCTGGATTAAGTTTTGCGACAACGGCGTCTACTTTTTCATAAAGTTCGCTGGTATCTTCGGACGGGCCCGATATGATTAAAGGCGTTCTGGCTTCGTCAATCAAAATGCTGTCCACTTCGTCAACGATAGCAAAGAACAACGGGCGTAACACTTGTTGCGCCTTAGAGAATTTCATGTTATCGCGCAGATAATCAAATCCTAATTCAGAATTAGTAACATAAGTAATGTCGCACGCATACGCGTTTCGTCTTTCGTCATCGGTCATATCGTGCTGAATTATACCGATTGACATTCCCAAAAAGCGATATACTTGCCCCATCCAATTAGCGTCGCGCGACGCCAAATAGTCGTTAACGGTGATTAGGTGTGCACCTTTACCGTGCAACGCTTTCAAGAACAATGCCAATGTTGCGACCAAGGTTTTACCTTCACCGGTTTTCATTTCTGCGATTTGACCGTTTGTCAGCACCATACCGCCGATCATTTGCACATTAAAATGCCGCAGTCCGATTGTACGAATGGACGCCTCGCGTACAAGGGCGAACGCATCTGGCAAGATATTTTTTTCTTTTTCCCCGTCGGCCAGTCTTTTGCGCAACACATCTGTCTGTTGCCGCAACTGTTCGTCGGACATTGCATGATATTTAGGCTCTAAATCGTTAATCAAAGAAACGGTTTTATCATAAGACTTAACCAAGCGGTCATTTGCGGACCCAATTAATTTACCAATTACGTTTTTTAACATCTTTTTTCCTTATCTTATCCAGAATGGTATAGCAATTTTGTGACTTGCGGTCAAGATACTTTATGATATAATGCAAGCGAACGAACAAACAAGTGGTAAAACGGAACAAAAACAAAAAATATAATCGGTTCCGATAAAAACGAGGGCTTTTGAATATGAGAGAAATCAGGGAAAACGTATACAATCTGAAACCATCAAACATAACCAGCGAAGTTTTTGTAATTGCGCCGACGCAGATTGAATATATTGCCCAAATATTTGGGGACAGTGTTGCGGACGCGATGAACATGCGAACATTTGCACAAAAAATACGTCAAATTGCAGAGCAGTCATTACGCACAGCCCTTCAAAGTGCGAAACACCAAGGCGAAAAGAAAAGATGATATAAAAAACATTCATATAAAAAATCCCGCAAGATACGCGGGATTTTTTGTTTTATTGTTCTGACGTAATACCCCGGGCGTAAGCCCGAGGGATGTAGACAACCCAAATCTTTTGTTCTAAGATAAAGGTATGGAATTAACGTTAGGTTCACATTATGTCTATCACTGCCGTTATCACATAGTTTTACCGACCAAATACCGTCGTAAAATATTCAATGATGGCACGTTTAGTTTTTTCAAGAAATGCGTAGAAATAATATGTAAACGTTACCCACAGATAGAAATATTAGAAATAAACCACGATAGAGATCATATACATATGTTGATATCGGTAGCACCGTCAATATCTGTGGGTAACGTAGTTCGCATAATAAAAACAAATACCAGCAGGCAGATGAGAGAAAGGTACGCATTTCTTGAAAAAACATATTTTAGGCACGACGGTATTTGGTCTGATGGGTATTTTGTATCAACGGCAGGGATAGACGAAACGATAATCAAAAAATATATTGAACAACAGGGGCAAAAAGATTTGGGACGACTGAAAGTCGTGTGGTAGCCAATACCCCGGGCGTAAGCCCGAGGGATTATTTATTGGTATTGCGGTATTTGTAAGCGAATTGCAAGCCCCATATCCGATCTCAGAGACTCTTGATAATCATCTAATGCCATGATTGACCCGATAGGATACTCCGGCGAAGTAACATATGGAATGTTATACAAACGCCATAACCCCTCATTATCATGGGTCATATATTTTTCATCATAAACCAAATCAAGATAGTAATACCTGTTATCAATTTCAAACTTCAGGGTAGGATAGGAACGTTGTTTCGTTCGCAAATAATATTTTGTTTGTATACCGTTCCCATTAACATAGTTTGTCCATAATATGCGTCCACAATCTGCCAATTCATCTGCCCCGATACCAAATCCAGGCGTTGTTAAACCTTCTGGGCATGGGTTACGTGGCAATGCCGCCGGAACATCTTCTGGCCACATAAAATCATTCTGTGTTTTTCCGGCACCGCCTGGTCCCCAATATCCCTCGCCAACATCATGACACCCGGGATTATTTGGATATGAATAATATTGACCAGGGCCACACCTTAAAAAACACTTATCAACACTATCACGACAACCCGGTTCTTCATTAGCATTACCAGCATAACAGAAGCTATTGTAAAAGTCCGGCCAACAAGGTTCTGGGTCACTGGTATCGCCCCAATTAACGTAATGTATATCCTTGTACCAATGTCCCTGATTTTTCGGCATAATACAGGTTTCATGCGGATTCATTACATAACTGCCCCTGCAATCAATTCTGCAATCGTATAATTCATCATGATTTGTTGGTTCAGTTGTATCTGGTGTTTCATAAACATTCGTGGTATCCACCCACGCATCGCCTGTATACTGCACGGGTTCTGGTGCAGGGCAAGATTTTACATTGTCCCCAGACGTTCCACCCGCAGGAACAACATGTGAACCGGTATACCAACTGCCCGCTGGCGTTGTGCATTCCTCGCCCGGGTTAACAACCTGCGTTCCAGCCGGACAACCAATTCCACAATCAGTAATAGAATCATGGTCTGTATATGTTGTACCTTCTATTACATATCCCTCAGGACAGTCTTTAGTGTCCGGCGACAAATCACCATAATATACCTTGTGCGTTTCAATATAAACATTACCAGACGTTATTTCTTCACAACTACCATTAGCCTCTACAACATGCGTACCCCCAACACATGTTGTATAACATTCATTTATACTTGATGCACCAGTTTCAGAGTTTGGATAACCATCGGGACAATTTTGATATCCCTCTACCAATCCAGGTTGCCAATTAACCTGAATTCCTCTACAATACTTACCGGCTGGGCAGGGTGCACATCGTTGATTATTCGTTCCCGTTGTCCCCAAATAATACGTTCCAGGTGGACACTTGATGGTGGGCACAGACGTACCACCTCTACATGTTATTGATGACGCGCCCGTTACATATGAATTCATCGTGGAACAAGGACGACAAGCGTTACCAACAGCGGGCGTTCTTACAGGCGTCCACGATGACGAACTGGCGGTCATATAATACCCAGAATTACAACTGGTATAGGTCTTATATGTCGGACATGAAAAGGTGGCAGCCAAGGCGTTGCCTATGAAAAACAACATACATAAACATAACAAATATCGTAGAAAACGCGCTGTCCTTCCCATTTACATTTCTCTTGTACCTTTGCATTTTATGAAAAATACCATATGTCTTGCAAGTAAAAAATTTATAAAAAACATCCGTGTTATAAAAACAATTGAAATTCTATCAAATATAACTACAATACCATTATACAGATGCACAGGGCATAGCCGTCATATATTTGGCGGAGGAAAGTCCGGACTGCTTGGGACAGCATATCGGCTAATTTACCGAGCGGAGCAATCCGACGATTAGAGCAACAGTGACGAACCGATTCAGTTCGGGTGAAACGGGCAATCTCTATGCGCAGCAACTTCAAATAGGTTCCCTATACACAGTCCCTTGTCTGGGAACGGGTAGAAGGCTTGACATCTTGTGGTAACACATTATGCAGATTAATTATGCCCACTACCTTGGTTTGGTTTAAGTAAACTGGGCCTTGGCAGAACAGAATCCGGCTTATCGTGCATCTGTAAAAAAAACGCCACAACGGCGTTTTTTTACATAACTTTCCCTTGGCTGGGATAAAAAGTTAACTGTATTTTTTCCCACTTTTCAAATTCATTAGGTGGCAACATCTTTAACGGCTGACAAACGTCTATGGCGCGACGAATTGTCTGCAATACATACGCGAAATCAGGGTCGGTCTGCTCACGCGCGGCGGATTCAAACCATAAGTCGCGCACAGTCCCATTCTTGCGCATGGTTAAGTGCGCAACCGCACGAATGTCACTTATCCCCGGTCTGTTTGTATCAATTACCCAACAACGCGTCATCGCAACGCGCAACGCATCTATGACAGATATTGTCAGGGTTCTGTCCAAGGACACAACCTCGCGGTTTACACGAACAACCGTTTTCTTTTTCTTTGGTTGTTCCACGTCTTTTTTATCCGCACTGGGTTCCTTTGATTCTGTAACCGGCACAGGTTTATCCTCTACTAAACTTGGGTTTTCAATTGGTTGTTCTTCAACAACGGGTTCAGGTTCGGGCAGGGGAACGGGTTCAACTTTTTGTTCTTGTTCTGCGGTTGATTCTTCTGGTTCTTGGTCTGCGTTCACATTGTATAAAATTGATTCATCGCCGCTGACACGGACGGCGTTTAAGTCAATCTCCATAATCTCTATTCTATCAGAGGCAACCAGTTCGGCTCTATCAACGACAACCGCAATAGACGTTATCATGATAGCAATTAATAACAAGTGGCCGCAAACGGACATTAATACATTTTCTGCAGAAAACCTATTTGCCATATTCATATCTTTTAATCATCCAATTGTGTGCGCAACCCTACGCGCTGGAAACCAGCATCTTTTAATTTTCCCATAACCGCCATGACAGCACCATAGTCTGCCTTGGTATCGCCGTTTATCATTATAGTCAGTTGTGAATTTTCGCCGCGCATTGCAACAACACGCTTTACCACATCGTTCAAACTTAATTGACTTTGCCCAACGTAATAACGTCCGGCGGAATCAACGCTTATTTGTATTGCGTGGTCGTTACCCGACAGCGCAGAATGTCCTGCACGTGGCAAATTCAAATCGATACCCGTCGTCATCATAGGCGTCGTAACCATAAACACCGCCAATAACACCGTCATGACATCAATCATCGGCGTTAAAGAAATACTTGCATCAGAATTTCGTAGTCTTCTACGCGACATAATTTCTACCCTTATTTGTGTTTGCACTTCAGTTCTTGACACTTTTCAGACAAAGTATCGTACAAGTCATCGGCTTTCTTTATAAAGTACTGATACGCAATCGCCGCCGGAACAGCCGCAATTAACCCCAAAGCCGTCGTTCCCAGCGCAGTCGCCAACCCAGGTGCAATAACCCCAATGCTTACAGACTGGTTTACGCCAATAGAAGCAAACGAATCCATTACGCCCCAAATAGTACCAAACAAACCTATAAACGGTGCAACATAAGAAACCATTGATAAAAACCACAAATTTTTATCAAACGGCTTGATTAACTTATCAGCAACCAGCGATAAATCATCGGAATCTTTTATTCTTATCGGGTTAGTCTTCTGATAACGCCACAAACGAATTTTTTCAATTATTATGGCCCATGAAATCACGCTGCCCAAAACCAAAACCAGCGATATAAACAAAGTCATTAAATCGCCCGTAAATAAAGTCGCTAATGAAAAAGTATTTGTCATTTTTTCCCCTTTTGTATTTTATTTATGACAGTTTTTGAATTATATTATCCGGTATGCGCTTTGGATGCAAGTCCGAACCAAGATACGCAATTGTAATGTTCATTATAGCACAAATATTCCCATCTTTCACGAATTTTTGTTCAGCCCCCAGCGACGCGCCGCCAATTTTGTTAATCACGCTTTCAACCGTAAAATCGTCACCCAGTTGCAAGGGCCGCAGATACTTTATGTTTAATTCACGCACAACAAAGCCGACATCCCCATCGGGTAAGTTTATACCGCGCAACCATTGCATACGTGCGCGCTCTGCAAACTCTATATATCGTCCATGATACACAATGCCACCCGCATCTGTATCAGCATAAGCAACAGAAAAAGGAAAAAGATGTGTTTTATTCATTATTTTAACCCCTTGTATACATCTGGATTTATGTTTAATTCTTTTTTTAGGCGTTCCTCTATATTTTTTCTTATCTGCAAAAAGAACTCCATCAAAACAGGTTCTTCTTCAAAAGGTTTAGCGCGATTTTCTGAAAAATAAATCTTCCAATATATGCCATTATCATACTCTGCAACATACTTTAAAGATGCCGAACACATTATTTGTAAATCCACTTCTAGCAAATCTAACTGTTTTACAAATTTTGCTTCTGGCGTTTGGCGACTTTCATATTCCTGCCACAGACTAATTAATTCTTTATTACCCGATAAATTGGCCAAATCAAATATCGCACGTTTTTCACAATCATGCTTTGTTTTACATAATTCTGTATCTTTCATCTGCTGATGCAAGGGAATATCATGCACAACTGATTCCGCCAAATCGTGCACCGTACATAATTCTAAAACCTTTGTTAAATCAAGCCGCGCTTTTAACTTTGGCAAAAAAACAATCGCCATTAAAGACAGCATCCAAGAATGCGAAGATACAGACTCCTTGGCTCCGCTGGATAATTCAGTTGTACGCGCCTCGGAATGTAACTTTTCAGCATTCTTAAAAAAATCTATTAAATCGCTCATTTGACCAGTCCCAGATGTGCATATCCAGCCTCTGTAACGACGCGACCGCGTGGCGTACGCTGAACGAACCCCAGTTGCATCAAATAAGGTTCTATAACATCTTCTATGGTATCGGCGGGCTCAGATAATGTCGCAGCCAAATTTTCAATTCCGACGGGGCCACCGGCATAATTTTTTATAATTGCGCTAATATATTCACGGTCAATTTCGTCCAGACCGCACGCGTCTATGTGTAACTGATACAAAGTCGTTTTAATTGTATCGCCCGATATCCTGTCACGCCCCAATGCAGTAGCAAAATCGCGCGCTCGTTTTAACAATCTATTGGCTATACGCGGTGTTCCGCGCGCGCTTTGCGCCAGCATGACGGCACCGTCTTCATCAATTGGCACCCCAAGGATATTTGCGCTGCGCGAAATGATTTTTGCTAAATCAGCCGTTGAATAAAAAGACAAACGTAAATCGATGCCAAACCTGTCGCGCAACGGGTTAGACAACAGCCCCGTACGTGTGGTCGCACCAACCAAAGTAAACGGGGGCAGGTCAATTCTTACGCTTTTCGCGCTGGGGCCTTCGCCCAGCATAATATCTAACTTAAAGTCTTCCATGGCGGAATAAAGGACTTCTTCTATCGCGGTTGGCAACCTGTGTATTTCATCTATGAACAACACATCCATAGGTTCCAATGATGTCAATATGGCGGCTAAATCGCCTTGCTTGGTAAGCATAGGTGCAGCAGTCGCCCTAAAATTAGTTCCCAATTCATTTGCAACGATATGTGCCAAAGTAGTTTTACCCAACCCCGGAGGACCATACAACAAAACATGGTCCATTGCTTCGCCGCGATTTTTCGCGCCCGATATAAATACGGACAAGTTTTGTTTTAAACTATCGTGGCCTATGAAATCAGACAAGACTCTTGGTCTGATAGAAGCGGCCATTTCATCTGGTATATTAGGGTTAAAAAATCTATCGTTTGTTTCCACGACACAAGCCTTTATACTTTATAGCAGTTTACTGTCTTCGTTTTCACGTCCGACATAAGCCTTTAAATCGTTATACATCTGACGCAAGTCTACCGGCTGAGAATACATTGCATCCGAATTTTTTATTCGTATGGTTTCCAGGTCTATTTGAGCTTGCTTTTTTAATATCTGCGTCAGATGCGTTGCAAAGGCCTTGGCGTCTTCAGATTCCGCGCCGCCTTGCAACAACAGCCCCCGATTTGGGCGTGGCGACAAAAACGCAAAGTCAGAAACAGAAGGATCAGGCGACACCAAAGCAAAGCCAGAAATTTCGGGTCTGCGCATCATCACTTGCAACACATACCACGCGCCTAACTGATTACCAGCCAGCCATATTTTATCGCTATCTTCGTTACGATTTTGAATCCAATCTATGACTGTCGCGATATCCAACATGTTTTCCGAAGTCGTTCCGATTGCCCCTTCGGAATCGTTGACGCCACGATAATTAAAGCGCAATACAGAAAAGCCGATATCCATAAACGCCCTGAACATCGCATAAGAGACCCTATCATTCATATGGTATTTCTGACGTGGGTTACCTGACAACACGACCGCCAAAGGTGCCGACGGTATGTTTGACTTATGATATACAGCGTGTAATTTACCTGCTTCGCCTGGTATAACTATATCTATCATTTTCTGCCTCTCTGCTTTATGAACTTATTGATATAGTTTATAGAACAAATGAAATACGTTTTTCAATAAAAATATTTTTGTTTTGACATAATAGGGCATAATGTTCTAAGATTCGTACACAGAGGAAAGGATTTTAGGCATGAACAGATTCATTTTGTCTATGTTTTGCGGGATTTTTGTAAGCGTTGGGGCGTTTGCCGCAACCGAAGACATTGTGTACACAGATTTCCAAACCATATATACGGAAACGCCTGTACAGTCTTATTATGCATATCCCGACGACCCAAACTTTATTCCAGAGACAGAGTTTATGGAAAGGGCAGATAGTCTGGACTATGACCAAAACATAATAGACATGCGCAACAGAGAAGCGGCGTTGCATCCTGGGGTTATGTTTGCGGACAGACCTATGATAATATGCAGAAATTTCGGTTGCACCAAACTGAACGACAGAATCACAAGAACGTTTTTATTTAACAGTCTGACGAACATGTTCAACATGAATCAACATTCCAGACTGTACATTTGCGAAGCGGATCCGTTTTCGCGCGACTGTCTGCAATCTGGCATATCATTTCCTGTACGCAGTGGAATTGCAAATGCGCTGGTAAAGATTCCAAAAGCAACTATTTCCAGCGTTACCGTATCAACGGGTTTATCCAAGGCCACTGTTGGTATGACTTATGAATTTTTAGTAAACGGCATAGACCGTCAATGCGAACCAACCGTCATGGACATAATGGTCCCCATTAATTCTCAAGCGACGTTGTCAAATCGTGAATTTGCTTGTAACATAACAAGCGACGGCCTAAGTAACGTTTCTTTGCTGGTCAGCATTGATTATATTGACTTAGATTATGGAATTCTGGGTGGTTATTATTCTCTTGGCATGCAGGGGCCGACGACTGGTGGCGGCACGGGATACGCGTTATTTAAAACGGAATTTTCAACCAGCGGTATGAAGTTTCGTGCTGCGATGGACATTGACGTAACGGACAGCACGATACAACCGGGCGAATACGCAGTAGAACCATTAAAGAAATAAAAAGTTGCTGTTCTTATTTTATGGTTTATATTATAGGTTATGAACAAAACGGTTTTAATTATTGACGACGATGACATGTTGCGCAAAACCTTGGCCAATGGATTAAGGAACGAGGGTTTTAACGTCATCACTGCAGAATCTGCCGAACATGCTTTACAGGTAAAAACGAGAATCTCTGTTGATGCGATTGTTCTGGACCGCATGATGACGGGCATGGACGGTTTGTCTTTTTTAAAGCAGATTCGCAATTCCGGCGACGCGACGCCTGTTATAATGCTTACGGCGATGACCGGGGCGGAAAACGCCATAGATGGCTTATCCGGCGGGGCAGACGATTATTTATCAAAACCGTTTCAGTTAAAAGAACTTGTGCTAAGACTGCATAACATCATAAGGAAGAATGTAACAGCAACAGAAAGCAAAATGCCCGACGGGTTAATTTTCTTGGATAACGAGTTTTTTATAAATTCCGCTGGTTCTTCTTCGTCCAAATTACTGGCGTTATCGGGCGAAGAAAAGAAATTGCTTATAAATCTGACGTCGCCGGTGGGGAATATTTCGCCTGCATCGCCGATGGTTGCAAAACGCTTGCGCAATAAATTAAATAGTGTATTATCAAACATAGACATAATAACAATCAGGGGGCAAGGTTACAAACTTATAACCAACGATACCTGATGATAACCGAACAAGGAAACTAAAATGAGATTAATTCCACGCAGTTTTCTATGGCGTACTATATTAATGATATTGATACCGCTTATTGTTGCGCAGGTAATAATTGCCAATGTTTTTTTTGGTAATCACTGGACGCGCGTTCATGCGACTTTGGCGCGCAGTTTATCTGGTGAAATTGTAACGATGATGAATTTCATGGACCGGGGCGAGCAAGGGGCCGTTCAATCCATGGCGCGTGACATTGGTATAAACGTAACGATAAATTCAAAACTTAATCGTCCGCGTTATAACGACAACGAATCGCGCGAAGCGGGCATGTTAGCATCGGAATTATCAAATCGCCTTAAACGACCGGCCCAGATATACATAGACAAGGGGAAACGCCTTGTATTCATAGACGTACCTACAAACGACGGTCAGATTGCGACATTTGGGACATCTTTGTATCGCATATATTCAACAAGTACAGAGGTATTTATAATCTGGTTAATTGGTTCAATATTAATCGTATCAATATTGATTGCGCCGTTTATCATAATGCACACGCGCAGCATACGTAGAATCGCCAAAGCGGCGGGTCGTTTTGGTCGCGGACTAGATGCACCGGGCTTTCAACCGACCGGTTCAAAAGAAATCCGCGAAGCGGCAACCGCAATGATAACTATGAAAGAGCGATTAAATCGTTACAACCGCACCAGAACGGATATGTTAAACGCGGTCAGCCACGATTTAAAAGCGCCGTTGACCCGTATGCGTTTATCGCTTGAAACGGATTCTGCGTCAAAACAAGATTTACTACACGACATTGATCGTATGACAGAAATGGTAAACGGTTATTTGTCTTTTGCCCGCGGCGAGATGCCGGAAATAGAGCAAGCGACCGAATTACCTGCAATGCTATTACGTATTGCGCGTGATTCTGCACCGGACAAAAAAATAGAAACGGAATTTCCAGAAGAACCCGCACAATTTTACGCGCGTCCGATGGCGTTGGCGCGCGCATTCAGTAACATAATAGAAAACGCGGCGCGTTATTCAAAAACTAAAATAAAAATTACCGAACAAGACTCGCCCGAACAAGTAGAGGTTATCATTGAAGACGACGGTCCAGGTATCCCAGACGACAAAAAGCAAGATGCGTTACGTCCCTTTGTTCGTTTAGACGAAGCGCGCGGCGACAAAACCGGTGGCACGGGCTTGGGACTGTCTATTGCGCAAACGGCCATTGAAAACCATGGCGGACAAATGTTCTTGGAAAACAGCGAACTGGGCGGATTAAAAGTCAGGGTTGTTTTACCAATATAAAAAAGTAAAAAAAAGTTACAAAAAAATGTCCGGTGGGACATTTTTTTGTTGCTATAAGTTTTACAAATTTCTATGATAACATTAAATATTAAACAGGTATTTTATCTTACTGATAATACAAGTATGTGTTGGGGGGATATATGATAGCGGCTTTATTGGCTTTGACTTTACACGTAGGCGACGTTGAACTGGTTGCACGCGAACAACAAATAACCAGTCCCGCAATACATGTCAAGACACATTCTGGGGATATTTATCACGTACCGATTATGCCGTTGGACGGTGGGATATTTGACGGTATCGAGCACTTGGTATACGAAGAAAACACAATAAACACATGCCAAACATTTGAATTACCTGCGGGTATATATCGCGCCGAGCTCCGTGGTGGCAGTGGCGGTAAACCATACAGATGTGATACTGGAACGGGCACTATGAAATCACCCGGTGAATATGTATCCAGTATATTTAAACTAAACAATGCCACAACCTTATACGCATTACGTGGTGGCGACGGTAACAACGGACCAACAATTACGGGTCACCAAGTTCCAGGCGGTGGTGCATCGGGCGTTGACAGTATATTGGTTGTTGGCAACCGTACAATACGCGCAAACGGTGGCCCAGGCACCAGATGTATGAATTTTCAAACACGGGCATTCCCAAGCGGTGGCGCCAACCATAAATATAACTGCGGTGGTGGCGGTGGCGGGAATTATTCAGACACGACAATAAACGATGGCGGTGCTGCGTATGCTGCTTCATCAGCTGTTTTGTGTGCTGGCGGTGGCGGTGGCGCAAATATAAACGGTGGCGGTAATGGAAACAATTCAAAAACCACATCAAACTTTTCCGCCACTGCCAGCATGCCGGGCACAACCACAGGTGGCGGCAAGGGCGGTAATGCAACAAATCTGCTGGGGAATGCCGTTACCACAAATAATGCTATTGGTGGCGCGGGCGGACAAAACGTAACATATTCTTGTGGTGGCCAAACAGCCATATCTTATGGTGGCGGTGGTGGCGGTGCAATATGTTATGGACGGGTTGACAGCGCCTGTAAAACATATGGTACCGCATGGTGTGACCCTGACTGTGCAGACGGTGGTGCCGGCGCGTCTGGCAGTACCGGGACGTCTGAAACCAGTTTTATCAAAATTTATAAGATAGGATAATCATTATGTTTTTTACAACACTGCTTTTGGCACAAACTGTATTTGTAAAAACGCCTGATGGTAATGTGTACAAGGCGGTAAACGATGTACCAGTAGGCCAGTGTATTTTAACGGGCGAAGAAGAACTGGTGTTTGAGGCATCTAATTTCAACACATGTAACGAAGTTGTATTACAACCCGGTTGTTATCGTGCAGAGATGCGCGGTGGTATTGGTACAGCAAACGAAAACTGCCTGGACCACATTGGTTTTGATGACAATACGACAATATCTGCGGTATTCAGCATATCGCAACCCACAACGGTATACGCATTACGTGGCGGGGACGGCAATCCAGGGAAAACGATAATATCAAATGGATGCATAAGTTCATTTGGCGGCGGGGCATCTGGGGTTGACAGTATATTGGTTATTGGCGACCGTGTATGGCGTGCAAATGGAGGACCAGGGAAAACCTGTACTAGACCCAAACAAGACTGTGCAAGAAACCTTGTCGCTACTTCAACAACAGTATTGGTTGGCAACGGTTTCGGCGGCGGCGTTAATTTACCCGACCATATAAATGGCGCCAGAAGTTTTTTACAACACAAACCCGACGCTGTTATATACAGTATTGGTGGTGGTGGTGGTGGCGCACCGAGCGGCGTTGGCGGCGCAAACTGGCAATATAAATACACCTATCCAACTGATGGCATTGTTATAAATCCTGGCGAAAACGGAACAAGTTTATCGGGCGGCGACGGGGGCAATGTAACATCATGTAAAACATATGCCTGTACAGAACTGGTAACAGTTAATGGTGGCAGGGGCGGGGCCACAATGCCATATATATGTGGTGGACAATACGCTTATTCGTACGGCGGTGGCGGTGGCGGCGCTGCAGTTATAGCAAGGTCATCTACGACCACAAGCGTTGGCGGTGATGGTGGTTCTGGTTCAACCGGCACCAGCAACGTATCATTCGTACGTATTTATAAAATGTAAACAATATGGTAATATAATACCATATGATTTTTTCTTGACTTTTCTGGTGTTGCGGGGCATAATTGTCCCGCTAAATAATTAAAAAAGGTAAAAAATGGCAGCGACAAAATCGTTAAAAAAATGCGAATTAGAGGCCAAATGGTATCTGATTGACGCAACAGACTGCACACTGGGTCGTCTGGCGGCATATACCGCAAACATCCTGCGTGGCAAACATAAACCTACTTGGACACCTAATATGGACTGCGGTGACCACGTAATCATTATAAACGCCGACAAAATTGCATTGTCTGGTAAAAAAGCAGATAAAACAAAATTCTTTTGGCACTCTTTGTGGACGGGTGGTTTGAAAGAACGCACACTGGGGCAAATGCGCCAAGAAAAACCTGAAACGTTGGTCACAAACGCCGTCAAACGTATGATGGGGCGCCGTACCGCCGTTGCATTGGCAAACAAACGCTTGACCAAACTGCACGTTTATGCGGGCGCAGAACATAAACACACAGCACAAAAACCAATCGTTATTGACTTTGCTGGCTTGAACCGTAAAAACAAAAGGGGTGAATAATGACAGAAGCAAAGAAAACTGCTGCAACCAAGGCAGTAAAAACAACTAAAAAAACCGCCCCTGCGACAAAGAAGGCTGCCAGCGACATTAAATTGAATGACGCAATATATGCAACAGGTAAACGTAAAGACTCTGTCGCACGCGTTTATTTAAAAGCGGGCAAGGGCAACATAATCGTTAACGATAAACCTATCGCTGAATACTTCCGTCGCCCAGTGTTGCAAATGATAATCGCACAACCTTTTGGCGTTACAAAACGCGAAGGTGCATATGACGTATTCGCAATTGTTATGGGCGGTGGTCTGTCAGGTCAAGCGGGCGCAGTTAAACACGGCATTTCCAAAGCATTGGAAAAAGCCGAACCAGAATTGCGCAAAGCGTTGAAGTCAGCAGGCTTCTTGACACGCGACAGCCGCGTCGTAGAACGTAAGCACTTTGGTCATCACAAGGCGCGTCGTTCAACGCAATTCAGCAAACGTTAATGCCGAATATTTCACAGAAAACCGCCTGTGGCGGTTTTTTGTGAATCTTTTTACAGCAACCCAACTTTGTGTTGCGTTTATAAAAAAAGCGTGTATAATCATTCCGCAATTTACTCTTAGGGGAAAACTATGTTTAAAAAAGAAAAAATCAAAGATTTACACTATTCTGTCACTGGTTTTATTTCGGCCGCAGATTTGCAGGCAACAGCCGACGAAATCCTGACGGAATACGGAAAAACAGCCAAAATGGCAGGTTTTCGTCCGGGCCACATTCCTTTGTCCGTATTACGTCAAAAATATAACGCGTCTGCCTATGGCGAAGCCGTTGATAAACTGATGAACAAAGATTTAAACGATTATATAACGGAAAAGAAAATTCGCTTGGCGGGCTCACCCAAAGCCGACTTGGCGGGTTGGGAAATCGGTAAAGACGTTGAATACTCTATGGAGTTTGACATATTACCGACTTTACCGGCAATTGATTTAGAAAAAATCACGCTTGTAAAGAAAACAACCACGCTTGATGAAGCAGAAGTTGAAAAATCTTTAGAGAACCTGCGTAAAAGTCGCAGTACTGCCGAAAAACAAGCAGATGATTATGCTGCACAAAACGGCGATACCGCAGTTATTGATTTCACAGGCTTCTTGGGCGATAAACAATTTGAAGGCGGCGCCGCAACAAAACACCATTTGATATTAGGCTCTGGCGCATTCATACCTGGATTTGAAGACCAAGTCATCGGGCACAAAGCAGGTGAAGAATTTGATGTAAACGTCAAATTTCCAAAAGACTATCACGCGTCTGAATTGGCCGGAAAAGATGCACGCTTTGCCGTAAAAGTTCACGAAGTTCGCAAGCATGTCTTACCAGAACTAAATGACGAATTTGCAAAAACAATCGGTCAAGAATCTGTAAAAGACCTGCGCGAACATATTCGCAAAATCTTAAACGAACAATATGACGAAGCGGCCAAACAAGAAATGCGTAATGAATTGTTGGACGTCTTGGCGGATAAGGTTAAATTGGATTTGCCAGAAATCTTGGTTGACCAAGAATACAATATGGCAAAACAAGAACACGACAGAATGCACGCCAACGACAAAGAACATAAATGGGACGATAAAAAAGAACGTAAAGAAGCAGAACGTCGTGTAAAACTTGGATTGATATTGGCAGAATGGGGAACACAAAATAAAGTAGAGGTAACTCGTGACGACCTGCAACACGCCATCTGGGCCGAGGCTTCACGCTATCCAGACCCAAAACAAGTGTTTGAATTCTATAACAAAAATCAAAACGCTTTGGCCATGTTGCGCGGTATGATTTTTGAACGCAAGGCTTTGGACGCAATGTTGACACACGTAAAAACAAAAGAAAAAAGCGTCAAACCAGAAGAACTATTCAAACAAGCAACTGTTAAATAAAAAACGCCCGTTTGGGCGTTTTTTGTTGACTTATTTCCTTACAGAGTACTATATTCCTCAATTATAAAAAGGGAAATATCCATGAAAGCATATCTTGAAATCCTAAGCGACATTTACAATAACCACAAAAATATACGCAACAACAGGACAGGTATTCCAGATATCGGACTGGGGTCCGGGGCCGTATTCGTACATGATATGGACATGGGGTTTCCTTTGATAACGACTAAACAAATGGGCCTAAAAAATATAGCGACAGAATTAGAATTCTTTCTGCGCGGCATAACCGATAAAAAATGGCTACAAGACAGAAAGTGCCACATTTGGGACGAATGGGCAAATCCTATAAAAGTAGAAAGAAAATACAATTTGAAAACCGCCGGGTTGAAACTGTCGGACGACGAAAAAAACTCTATACGAAACAAAATTATGGATAAAGAACGCGACTTGGGACCTATATATGGATTTCAGTGGCGTCACTTTGGCGGAACGTATAAATGGAACCATAAAAATCCAGAAAATAATTTTAACCCTAAAAAACCGGGCGTTGACCAAGTAAAAAATGCAATAGAAAAACTAAAAAACAATCCAAACGACAGACGAATTATTGTAAGCGCATGGAACCCAACCGCAATGCCACAAATGGCTTTACCGCCATGCCATATAATGCACCAACTGGTTGTCAGAGACGGCAAATTGTCTTTGATATGGACGCAACGTTCGTGCGATATGTTCTTAGGCATACCTTATAATATCGCCAGTTATGCGCTGTTGTTGTTGTTATATGCAAAAGAATCTGGACTGAAGCCGGGCATATTAAAAGGCGAACTACACGACATACACATTTACACGAACCATTTATCGCAAGTAAAAGAACAACTGTCACGCAATCCACTACCTTTGCCAACGGTTGAAATTCCTGACGATAATTGGAATGGTATGCTAAACTGGCACGCAACGGACTTTATCTTAAAGAACTATTTGCACCATAAAAAGTTAAGAGGCGACGTCGCCAGATAAAAACGCCCAAACGGGCGTTTTTATCTTGAACGAGAATTTTGCTTCATGTTAGTAAGCGTTTTTTCCCTTGTTGATATAAGACCGCTAGCGCCAAAGCCCGCGCCCAACAGCGCCCCCACCATGGCTGAATAACCTATTACAAAATAAGTATTTTTTGGTGCCGGATAATATTTTTTCTGTAATTCACCGGCATGACCGTTATGATAAGGCTCTTCATAATAATACTTATGTTCTTCTGGTGTATTTAAACAATATGCGGTTTCAAAGCGATTTTTTAAAGAAAGCCCTATTAAATCACTGTCTTTTTTATCCTGTGTATTTAAATGTTGATTAATTATGCGCAAATTCACAAACAGCGCCCCAGCAATCGCAGCGGTACAGCCAAAAAGTACACCATATTTTAAAGCATCTTTAATGTCATCAAAAGTTTTAACGTTATTATGGTTTTTAATAGGATTCATTTAACATCTCCATTTTATGGATATAATACATAATATAATGATTGTATCAACATTTTTTACCCGCGTTAAATTTTTATAAACCCTTGCTTTTTCAAAAAAAATCTTTTATAATCCGTCTGATTTTGCGGGTGGGCGCATTATCAATCCGATTAACCCCACAAGACCTCGCTAGTCTAAAACATAATTAGCGACGGCAAACTTTGTATGAAACTTCTCTTATGAAAGATTTATCCAAAGATTTATTTAATCCTGTATCTGGCGAAGATTTTGTCCAGATGTTTAATCAAAACTATGGCAACCAAGAAACTTTGCAAGGCTATGCCACCAAAGGTACCGTGAAAGATATCCGCGGTGATTTCGCGTTGGTTGACGTCGGCTTGAAATCAGAAGGGCGCGTTCCGCTAAAAGAATTTGGCGCATCCGTTCCATCTGTTGGCGACATCATTGATGTATTCGTAGAAAGATATGAATCTCGCGAAGGGACAGCAGTTTTGTCTTATACCAAGGCACGTGCTGAAAAGGCCTGGAAAGAACTTGAAAAAACTGTTGCCGAAGGCATTGATCCAGAAGGAACAATCATTGACGTTGTTCGTGGCGGCTACACAGTTGATATCAACGGTGTATTTGCGTTTATGCCTTCTTCACAAGTTGACCATAAACCAGTACGCGACGCAAAGTCTTTAATCGGTTTAAAGGACAAGTTCCGCGTATTAAAAATGGATGCATTGCGCACTAACGCGATTGTTTCTCGTCGTGCTATACAGGCGGACACAATTGCAGCAGCACAAAAAGAAGCAATGAAAAACATTGAATTGGGCGCGGTCATAGAAGGCACTGTCAAAAACATCACAGACTATGGCGTGTTCATTGATTTAGGCGGCATTGACGGTTTGTTACACGTAACAGATTTGTCTTGGAAACGCGTAAACCACCCACGTGAATTGGTACACGTTGGTCAGAAAATCAAAGTCAAAGTCATACAATTTGACCCAGAATCTCATCGTATTTCACTGGGCGCGAAGCAATTGGAAGAAGACCCATGGGAAAACGCGTCACGTGCATTCAACGTTGGCGATACAGTAACCGGTAAAGTATCTTCTTTGACCGATTACGGCGCATTTGTTGACTTGGGCAACAATGTAGAAGGTTTGGTACATATGTCTGAATTGTCTTGGACGAACAAAAACATTCACCCAAGCAAAGTTCTGCAAAACGGCCAAGAAATTAACGTTGTTGTATTGGGCATTGACCAAGACAAACGTCGCATTTCATTGGGCTATAAACAATTGCAACCAAACCCATGGAAACAATTCGCCGAAACGCATAACGTTGGCGACGTTGTAACGGGCCCAATCAAGAACACAACAGAATTTGGCTTATTCGTTGCATTAACGCCAGATTTAGACGGTATGGTTCATATTTCCGACTTGTCTTGGAATAAACTGGACGAAGAAGAATTAAAGAAATTCGTTCGCGGCCAAGAAGTCACCGCAAAGATTTTGGACATCAATCCTGAAAAAGAACGCATCACTTTGGGCATTAAACAATTAACCGAAGGTGCAGACAATAACGCGGCTTCTATTAAAAAAGGCGCCGTTGTTTCAGGAACAGTATCTGAAATCACACCAGATGAATTGATTTTGGACTTGCCAAACGACATCAAGGGCATCATTCGTCGCACAGACTTGTCTCGTGAAAAATCTGAACAAGACACAAGCAAGTTCAACGTAGGTGATACCGTAGAAGCATCTGTTGTTTCTGTTGACAACAATACTGTAAAACTTTCAATTCGTGCTTTGCAGGTAACACTTGAAAAGCAAGCAGTCAAAGAATACTCAAACCAGGCCGACAGCGGCTCTGTCTTGGGCGACATTTTGGGTGCAGCAATTGAAAACAGCAAAAAATAAGATGTTTCTTAGATTTGCATACCAAACACAATCCAGCAAACTTGCTGGATTGTGTTTTTTATGATATAATGTAAATCATAATGAAAAGAATGATTGTTCTTATGGGCGGGCAGGGCGTTGGCAAAGGAACTTTTGCTCGTATGCTATGCGAAAAATACGACTTCAATTACATTGAAACCGGTGCCATTTTGCGTAATTCTGCCAAGACGAACCCAACCATTAACAATATAATCAAACAAGGTACGTTGGTCCCGTTTGAAACCTTGATACAAATAATTGCCAACAACATTTCTGCCGACAAAGATGCAGTATTAGATGGATTTCCAAGAACGCTGGAACAGGCAAAATGGCTGATAAACACATATTCAAAAGAATTCCAAATACACGTTATTTTTCTTTCCGTACCCAAAGATATACTAATTAAACGAATACAAAAACGTATACGCGAAGGGGGCGGGCGCACAGACGACGCCAGCGACGCAATAATTAATAAAAGATTGCAGATATTTGAACAAGAAACTTTACCGACAATAAAGTGGTTATCTACACTATCCAACATAAAGTTTTCAGAAGTATCCGTTCCCGGTGACGTTCAAGATAATTTTGCCAAAATTCTTGCCGTGTTATAAACAGTTAATTATACGATTCTACGTCTTATTAAACTAAACATAGCAAAGCCCAACAACAAAACCATTATCAGCACAAAAATTGCAACGGCAGTTTGTTCGTTTTCTGCAAAAGGTAACTTCATATTCATGCCGTAATAACCAACGACCACCGTCGGCACCACAAGTATTATGTTCCACATAGTTAGTCTGTTAATGTAAGTATTGGAATCCATATTAATGACGCTTTCAAACGTTTCTTTGATTGATTTCAACATCTTACTGTACGACGTAACAACTTCTATTCCTTGGGACAATTCTATTCTGGTATCTTCGGTTAGTTCTTTTGTTTCTTCTGTTTTTACGAAACCGCGCACTTTTTCTAACTTGTCCAGCACCGCCAGATTTCCTTTCAGACCAGCCATATATAACGTATAACTATTTTGAACCTCTAACAACGCCAACAATTCTTTTTTGCGAATGCGTTCTAATAATATCTTTTTTGATTCTATGACGCGCCTGTTTAACTCTTTCACAGACCGCAGATAAGATTCTGCAATATAATAAATTATGTTCAGGATAAATTCTTCTCTGGATGTTTTTTCGTCCTTTTTGATTTTATCCAGCAAGTCGCAACGTTTACGACAAACCGTTATGACGCGATTAGCAGAATAAATGATAGATAACGGTTCTGTATGCCATAAAGTGTCTATTTCACGATTAATGATGGGGAAACGAACGATGATGACCTTGTAATCGTCTTCTACCTCAAACCTTGGCTGTTCGTCCGCGTCCAGAATGTCTGATATGGTATCTTCATCTATTTTATATTCGTTTTGCAATTTTTCAAAATCTTCATGATCTGGATTACCTACATTTACCCAAGAAAACGTTTTTAATTTTTCTGTAACGAACATATGCCAACCTTTGTTAATCTTTTTTCACAGGAAATATTATAGCAAATCCATTAAGAAATCAATTTTTTCAGGAATAAAAACGGATATTTTTTCTTCTTATAATTTGATAAAATACAAAGTAACAAACCAAGGGAACAACAATTGTCAAAACAAATTACGTCTTTTAAAATTGCTCAGATTATATTATTTACTCTTATAGTTCTTATTTGCATTTGGCTAGGTATTTATTTGACTGTATCCAACCGCCAAGAAGATTCTGCGCCAACGGGTTCTGACCCTAAAATACAAATCGTAAACTCAACCTATTAAACCTCGGTTATATTTTAATTTTTATTCCGACGACACCTTGTTCCAGTTGTCTTTTGACAGGGTAAAAAGTCTCCATAACATTCAAAGCGTCTGCGACAGAGGAAAAACCAGCGTCGCTTACAGGTATAATTGTAAACAAATTTTTAAACGTATCAGACAACACAAACCCCGTAACTGTTGCTATAAATTTTTCATCACGGTTTATAAATTGAATTTTATCCCCAATTTTTATTTGCTGAAATGGGCGAGTATACAATCTAAGTTCAACGGTTTTTACGCCAGATTTAATAAGGTTGAAATATTTTTCTTTGATATTAATTGTATGTATCATAATGATAATATTATCCACAGCTTTTCTTATTTCTGGTCGGGGCGACAGGAATCGAACCTGCGACCCCTTGCACCCCATGCAAGTACTCTACCAGGCTGAGCTACGCCCCGACATAGTCCTATTTATACAATTACCAAATAATAAATGCAAGAATATATTTTGTGCTTGCACGAATCGGTTAAAAGTGTCTAGTATGACGCATATCGATTAACCAAAAGTCTAGGGGAGGAAATATCCGTGATACTTGGTATTGGCATTGATCTTGTAGAATGTGACCGATTTCTTGATTGGTCTGCGTTCAAAAAACAACGCATATTTACAAAAAAAGAATTGGAATATGCAGATACTGATAACTCTAACGCTGAAAAACATCTTGCTAATTTCTGGGCCGCGCGCGAGGCTTGCTTAAAAGCTTTGGGTACGGGCTTTGGTGATGAAATTGCTTTTTCCGATGTTTCAGTCATACACGATGAAAAAGGAAAGCCTGAACTGTTATTAGCAGGCGGGGCAAAAACGACATTAAAAAACCTAACCGTCGAAAAAACAAAAATACATCTGTCACTGACAGACCAGGGCGATTATTGTGTCGCAATGGTAGTAATAGAACAATTATAAAAAAATCCGCGTTATGCGGATTTTTTATTTTACTTATATGCTTATTAACCGCACCTTAAAATAATGGCGCAAAGCAATCGCCACCGGTACTTGGGCAACAATTGAACCCAGCACTGCCCATATCAGTATAAACTTCACCCGTACAACAACCGTTAACGTCTGGGCTTGTACCATCAGGACATAATTGTCCTTCATTTACCGTCTGTTCCTCGGCATAAAACTGTTCGTCGGTTTCATAGGCTTCATCCGCGACAAACATATTCTCATTCTGAGAAACGTTATAAGCAGGCTTGCTTGCGATTACTTCATCTTCTGTAGGAACAACCGGGGCAGGCGCAGTATATTCTGGCACCACAGTAGGTTGTATCGTGTCGGACTCTGGCACATTCATAGAAGTATCTTCTGCTGGCGCCATAACTTCTTGTTCCTGCACAACAGTTTCTTCTTCAACGACCGTTACCTGTTCAGGCGTTTGCATAGGTTGTTCTGGTTGCCCCATATCTTGCTGTACAACCTGCTGTTGTTCATCCACTTGCTGATTTGGCTGCGCAACCGGTTGAATAAATGGACTTTCCATTTCGTCTGCAGCCGATTTTTCCGCAACAACTTCAGGTTCTGTTTGTTGAACTGTTGGCGCCAAATCAGGAACTTCGCTTTTGACGCCTCTCTGTTGATATAACCACAAAGTAAATATGGACAATGCTATCAACAAGATTAACAAAACGTAATATGCCACAGTCGGCTTTCTAGGCACTGGCGTCATGGTCGTACCAGAACCGGTAATAGGCGACACAGGGCGACCGCCACCTGCAACACTTGGAGCCTGTGGTCTTGCCGCCGGCGCAATACCAGAAACAGGTGCAACCGGTGCAGGATTTGACGATACAGGCGAAACAGAAACAGGCGCATCTTTCACAGATGGTGTAACTTGAAAATTATCATCTGGCGTTTCCGGCATAGTATTAACATTCGGCATTTCCACCGGTTTAATAGCATCCAAGACTGGTGCCGGTCTATTCTCTGGCACAACATTATCTGTTCTTTGATTGTCTTGCTGGGACATAGAATTATTCGCATCCGTACCGACAGACGAAACAGGCGGCGTAAAAGATAACGGCGTAGAATCCAAAGCCACATCATTATTACGCGTCGTTTGCATATCAGACACGTTTGTTGTTGGTGCCACAGACTGCACGCCATTGCCAGTCCCAGAACCAAAATCTATTGGTTTAAACGCCAATTCTTCATCTAATATTTCCGGGTCTTTATCAAATAATGGTTTTACTTCTTCGTCTGCCATTTTTTCTGCCTTTGTTTCTTTTACTACATTGTTACTTATTTGAACATTTTTTTCAATATGTTCGTTTTGCCGTACCGGCACGGGCGCGTCTTTTTTTATGACCACATCGCCACGTTCTTGTTTAACAGGTAAATTTACGTTTTGTTCATATTTCTTTAATTCCATAGAACCCAAGGAATCCAGCAACGCTAAAATACCACGCGCTGTTTCAGCGTCTTCATCTGCTGCAACAAGTCTTTTTTGTGCGTTCGCCAAACGTTTTTTTGCGCGACCTAACTTTTCGTTTATCGCATCAATTTGCGCCTCGGTTCGCAATATCTTAGAAGCCGATTGTTTTGTAGGCTCTTTTCCCACTTGATTTTTCTGCTGCGTCAACTTTGCACGCAATTGTCTTAGTTTTACCTGCAATTCAGAAATTGTTTGATTTGTCTTTACTATCGTTTCACGCGATTTTTCAGCGTTACTTTCGGCCGTTTCCAGTCTGTCAGTCGCCGAACGTTGCATTGCAACATTACGAACCGATTGCAATAGCGCCAGCGCATCAGTTAAATCTGACTTGTTCATAAACGCGTTAATTAAATTTTCATAAGCCCCCAATCCGCTATATTCAACGTCTAATTTTTGATATTTGTTATCTTTTTTAGGTCTTACGGTTTCCAAATCAACATTATAATCATTAGAAAGTATATCGTCCCACTTTCTGTCAGCAACAGGATTCATGACCAACATAACATTTGGTTTTATGTCTGTAATTGTATTATCAAGAACAAAAACCAACTTGTTTTCATTATCATAAAAGGCACGCAAAGAGTTATTATCAATTTGATAATCTTTAAAATGAAGGTAAGACGCTTCTCTCTCTCTTATCATTTAGTATGACCCTTATTTATTTTTTTTAGGTGGGTTAAACTGATATGCTTGCTTGCAGTGTTCATAACAATAAGGCTTGCCAACAAATACCTGTTCACCACAGAAATGAAAATTTTCAGAATCAGGGTCACCGATTGGCCAACGACACTGATTCGGTTTCAAATTAGCCATTTCCAAAGAATGTTGAATTATTCGCTGGTGCATTGCCAAGTTTTTATTCAGCGTCCGATTACTACTAGTTACAGATTTTTTGTCTGCGCAGGCCCCGCCTCGTTTTTTTGTATCGGTTGTTTTTTTACCAACGGCCTTTTTGGCACTTTTGATAGCCGAAATTATACCGGGCTTTTTTTGTACTTTGCCGGTTGTCGCAACAACCGTTTTTTTAGACGTGGTCTTCTTTTGGGTTTTGGCGCCACTTGTGTTGGTCACGCCACCGGCCTTGGAATTCCACCCCAATCTATTTAACTTACCTACAACGGCATTCTTTGACATTCCCAGTCGTTTACCGATTTCAGATGTTGACAAGCCTTTACCAGTCAAGGCCTTTAATTTTTTCAACATCACACTATCCCAACCCTTGCTCATAAAAAACCCTTTTCTAAATTACAATATAAGTGTAGCATAGTTTCGAATCGAAAGGCAAGGGGGAAAAATATGATTTTGTATATATTTTTTATCGGCTTATTGGCGGGGGCGTTATTTTGCGCCTGGAAGATATCTGTGGCTGATTTACGTAGAAGAATTATCCCTGACGTCTATTTGTTTCCGATGTTGTTAATAGGCCTGCTTATTGTCAGCTTATTTCCATGGTGGCACATTGGTCCGCGCGAAAGTGCTCTGGCAGGGACATTTGGATACATTTTATCTACAATTATAGGCCTGATATTCGGCAGCATAAAAAACAAGGGTAAATATAAATACGACAACCCCATCGGCATGGGCGACATAAAATTAATAGGCGTTGGCGGTATATGGCTTGGCTTTACAGGACTGTCCATAGCGTTAGTATTATCGTGTCTTTTTGGGGGCATATGGGGGTTACGCAAGAAACAACAGTTCATACCTTTTGCTCCGTTCTTCATCGCCGGGGGATTTTTGGCTTTAATAATAACAAGTTTTTTGATATAATGTTAAATAAACGGGGATAATGGATAGAGAATGAAAATGCGGTTTTATTTCGTTTTATTAGGGATTTGTTTTCTAATGCCTTGTACGTCGGACGCGACGACATTTCCGACGCCGAATCAGCCTTTTTCTAAATACGGTCAAATCCAGAACGTACAAAACTATTCATCCAATCCATTTTGGACGCCGGACAGTCCGTATAATCAGCGCATGCCTGTACCAGTATATGTACAGGGTCCTGACGTTACAACGGCTGATTGTCAACGGGTTGTCAGCGCATTGATAGAATCATATTGTGCAAGCAGAAACAATTGTATGGATATCAGTTTAACGGATATAAACCCAACCATTACCGTTCAATTGGCCAGTTTACCGGGACATAATTTTGTAACGCCGTGTGCGGCTTATATACAACCGACGTTTGAAACCTACAAGAAAAACAATTCCAACGCCGCGCCAACAGGGCAGGCGGTTGCTTTTCCGGAAGCACTTGTTCCAAATCCTGATGTAACGAACAACAAAAAAAATAATACAGATGTCGCATCGCCACCGCAGAAATCAAATTGGCAGACCGAGATGCGTGCCCGTGAAGAAGAACTTAAACGATTGCAGGCACAAAACTCTGCGGGTTCTAATCAAGTAATAAAAACAGATTTTCCCGCGACTTTCGCGGATTTATCATTTGAACAAAAACAACAGGTCTTAGCGTCTGGTTATGCACCGTACAAAGATAAATCGGCCTATAAACCCATTAACAACATAATTGACGACACTACATCCGCACAATCTGATGCATCTTCTAATAACGGTGAAGCAAAAAAAGAAGACACAAAACAAAAAGGGAACGAAGAGACAAAAGAACAATATAAATCAAATAAAGATAACAAAAA
Organism: uncultured Pseudomonadota bacterium; assembly: GCA_949290785.1. Taxonomy (GTDB): domain Bacteria; phylum Pseudomonadota; class Alphaproteobacteria; order Rs-D84; family Rs-D84; genus Enterousia. The sequence goes on along the minus strand of CASETE010000013.1, from coordinate 39,898 downwards.
TTCCACGAACTCTTCTTCAACAAGCGATACCGCTTCTGATTCATCACAAGATAAAAAACCAATTATAGTAACCCAAAGCAAAAATCCTGGCTTATGCGGAAGAACATCTGTATACTTAAACATACTCCAAGATGTTGATGACAATGAATTTTTATACAGCAATTCAACGACTTATAACGAAGCACGACGTCAATCTTCAAACACAAATAATATAAGCAATTTACCAGGCAATGTATTTGAATGTGATAACGACTATTGCACACAAGGTACTGTTATTTATGCGCCTGCGGAAACTGTATTTGAAGAAACACCCTTACAAGAACCAAAAATGTTTGTATGCGTAACAAATAGACGCGACTATTGGCAACCATTGGCTATAAATAAATGTAATATAAATACAATTAATGCAAATAGTAAAAAACTAGATATAAATGATGACAACAAAGTGTATTTTCAACCGAATATCAGTCTTATTCAATATTGTTATTTAACCAAAGACGAATACACAAATATACAAAATAAAAAATAAATTTATGTTTAAATATTTGATTATTTTACTTTTAACAATTGTTTCAACTCCTGCGTTTTCAGCAGATATTACGCCCGATATTACAACAGGCAATATACCATACGATGATACACAATGTGCGACTCAGGTTCTTGAAAATGCGCTTTATGCCTCTGCGGGACAGGTTTCAGAAACGTCGCCAGAAACAGAAATTAGACAATGGATTTATTCAACCTTCCAAGAAAAAACCGTTTTGCAAAACGTATTAAACTGCCCAGAATTACAAAACATACCAGAAGATGAATCAATAAAATTCTTGCCAATTGTGTATAATTTCCCTGGTGGAAGGCAGGTTATAGTTAACTATGAAACGCAACCAAAAGTACTTAAACAACATTTAATGTTAACTGAAAAGCGAACCATAACAGAAGCCACACCAAGTCCCAGAATAGGCGACATGAACGATGCGTCAATCTGGACAAACACCGACCCAGCATGGTACGCGATAATGGTCGTGCAGGCAGGTGCGTTGGACGAATTTGTTGGTCCGGATAAAAACAACACTATATCAATGAAATGGATTAATGATAATATTGATTCTATTTATCCAAAAGGTTATAACTGTACAAGTAAAAGCGCACTTGCGTCTGACGATGATATAATAAATTTGGCAATGCACGAAACCGTAAATATAGAAGACGATTCAAACGACTATTATGTTGCGGGCGATGCAAATCTTTCTTGGATAGGCTATGCCGAGGTTGGCCTGGATGTAGTAATAACAGTTGCAACCGCTGGTGGCGGGGCAGTTTTAACGGGGATAACAAAAGCGACACGTGCGTCCAGGACATTAAAAAACCTGAGTGCATCACTAAAAACATTGCGGCAATCCGAATCCGTTGTTAAATATATTAAAATTGGTGGTGATGTATCCAAAGCCACACAAGAACTGAGTTCCATTGATAAGGCGCGCGATGCATACCGTCAAATAAATACAATCCGAGACAGCATGAAAGGTGCCGACGCATCCAAAACTGCACGATTGACCGAAGATTTAAAGACAGCAGAAAAAACATATTCTGACGAATTAATGAAACTTGGTAAGAATGCGGACGACTTTAAAAGCCTTGATGATTTTGATAAATTGCGCACTGCAAAAAGCGACGAACTGTCTAAGTTACAAAAGACACAACAAGAACTGGCGAAAACCGATGATGTCAAAAAATATCAAGAACAGTCAAAAACGTTTTCTGAATTAAACAAATACAGGAACGCTTTGCGCGGTATACGCATTAAACAAAGGGGAAACATAATTGCCAGAACATGGCGTGCATTCAAAGCGGCAAATACCGGCGGAAGATTATTACGCAGCAGCGCATCGGTTGCGCGCAGCAGTATGAAATCGGGGCGTATACGCGACTGGCTGTTTCAATCAACAATGAGCAACCTAGGTAAACTTACAAAGATGGAAGAAATGGGCGGTTTTTTATATGGTGCGCTTGTATTCTTGGGTGATATGTACGACTTTACAGAAACAAGTACAGGTACTTTTACAAACGATATTGATTTTAAACCGTTAACACTACTTTCTGCCGACGACTTGCAAGGACAAGAAAATGTTGTCAATTATGGTATGTGGTTGATGTGGCAGGGTGATTCTGTTAATCCGGAAGACGACGATGCGGCTTATTTACAAGCAATGGATTTTGCGAATAAATTTCATTTTTACTTACAACAAACCCAAGAAGACAAAAACACACATCCTTGCAATGTTGACATTTATGTCGTAAGACCGGTAATAAGAAATCCCGACATGCCAGATGCATCTTTGTATTATTTGATAATGAACGACCAACCTTGGACTACGTCTGAATAAAAAAACAAGCCGAACATTTACCCATTGTTTTTTGATTTAAAAATTTTTATAATCTAATTATACAAGGGGAAAGATATGAAACGTTTATTATTATTTATATCAGCAATATTCTTAACAATCGGCAATGCTAACGCATATCAATTATTATCATCAAAAGAATTGGGCAGAAACGACGCACGCAATCAAAACGTCGTCGTAAAGTGCACAACCGATACGGGAAAAATTTCCGATCAAACGTGTTCTTTGCGCCGTTACGTCAAATGTACGGGCACAGGTGAAAACAAGAAATGTAACGGCTGGCAGCCGTGGCAAGATTTGCGTACCCCCGGGAAACAATATTCAGATTGGCGCAGTGCCGCGTCGGCGTGCTGCCGCTCAAAAGGACTAAGATAAAAAAACGCCCAACCGGGCGTTTTTATCTTAGAATGCAAACTTTATAAAAGACAAGCCAATATTTATAAATAAATAAAATCTCTACAAAGATTTCTCGTTTATTACTTTATATTGAACGAATAACCTGTGTTTCTAAACAAGTCATATATAAAATATCAAAATCAGGAATATCGCGCGGATTTAGTTCCCGAATATCGGCTGGGTAATTCATAAATCCAAGGAAAAATCAAGCATATAAAATTTTTGTGGTGGATGTGATTGGACTCGGACCAACGACCTCTTCGATGTGAACGAAGCGCTCTAACCAACTGAGCTACACATCCCGAAATATAAAAAACCGCATAAGGCGGTTAAATAGGTGGTGGGGATAGTGGGACTTGAACCCACACGGTTGCAATAACCAAAGGATTTTAAGTCCTCAGCGTCTACCATTCCGCCATATCCCCTGCAACCTTTAAAACTGGTGGAGCTGATGGGACTCAAACCCACGACCTCTACGATGCGAACGTAGCGCTCTATCAACTGAGCTACAACCCCACTCTTATGGTGGGCATAAGAAGACTCGAACTTCCAAGGTATCGCTACCACTAGTACCTGAAACTAGCGCGTCTACCAATTCCGCCATATGCCCACAAAACTTTGTGCATAATAACGCAACTTATCGCATTTTGCAACAAGAAAATCGCATCAGAAATATTTTTTCGCTTTTCGTCGTAAAAAATTTTATTAATTTGTGCTTGCTCTAAATTTCTGTATTTTGCTAAGATAAAATATAAGAGATGAAAAAAATTCTGTTTTTTATATTTTCAGCTTTGATTTGCGCGACCTATGCAACGGCTGCCGTGCGTGATGAAAACGCGACCAATCGTCAAACAAGCGTTACAGAACGCGGAACGAACACGGTCGCAAATGTAACGGCACGAACCGCAACAACCAACAGAACGAACAACACAAATATTTCTACACGAAACGCAACAAACACTATATCTGCTGGTGCTGGCCGCACTGCAATACGCACAACTGCTCAAAGACAAAACGTTGTCACAAAAACAAACGCAACTAACGCATCGCGAAGTGCATCTACAACCGTTTCTCGTTCTGCAATTACGCCGAAAACCAATAACGTTACATCGCGCCCCCAAGCGCAAAACGTGTCCAGGGCCGCAATAGATCAAACTGCTGACATAATAACAGAAACTCGCACGGGGGCGGCATACGAACAATGTAAAAACGCTTATTTCACATGTATGGATCAATTTTGCAGTTTAAAAAACGATGATTACAGACGTTGTTCTTGCAGCAACCGCGTGTTTGAACTGACCGAGGTACGCAATGTAATGCAAGATGCTGGGAACCAACTGACAGAATTTACAGAAAACCTTGATGTCGTCGGCATGACGGCGGCGCAAGCATTGGCCATGAAAACGGCATCCGAAGGGGAAAACGCCTTAACTTCTGACACGTCTGCATCAAAGGCGTTGTTACAAGCAATCATGAATTCCATTCGTGGCGAAGACACTTTCGTCGGCGGCAAATATTCGGACTTAAACAGCATTAATTTATCGTTTGATGCGGTTAACGCGTTTGGCACCGCCGATTCCGGCCAAATCATCGCCACTTATAACGGTCAAAATTTATATAACGCCGTTTATCCGCAATGTCGTCAGGCCGTCAAATCAGATTGTACAGACGCGCAATTACAACGCGCGATAACCGCTTACTTAATGGCAATAGAACAAGACTGTAACACCGTTGAATCTGCCATAGAACAGCAACAAAAAGAAATGAAATCGGCGGTCCGTGAAAGTAGCGCGCTGTTGGACTTGGCACGCGTAGAAAACAGACAAAAGCATAATTCTGACGACATTACCACGTGTGTAAATAATGTAGAAGCCGCGATACTCAGCGAAGAGGTCTGCGGGGCAGGTTATCATAAATGTTTGGATAACGGTGAATTCATAGACGTATCAACGGGCAAACCAATCGCGGGTGTTGAAAAGTTCTATGAACTGGGAAATTTATTAAAATTTGCAGACGGCGTTGATGCTGCACAACAAAAATTATCCAAGGTTACATCTAATAAATCTTTTGTGCAAAACTTTGAAAAACGCGTAAAAAAATTCGCCGAACCAGCATTGGACAAGTGTACAGAGCAGGCCGATGTAGTCTGGGAAGAATATCTTGATAAAGCCTTGCTGGCAATATACTATGCCCAGAAATCAAAAGTTGAAGAAATCAAACAAGGCTGCTTTGATTTTGTGTCTGCGTGTTACGTAAACAGTGACGCCGCACTGACGGATGCAATGAAGGAATTAACAGGTGACGACAGCAGCATTTTATTACAACCCGATAAAGTCGCTTTAACTACTGAAATTTGCCGTGATTATATTGACTCTTGCAACATGATGTTTTATGAAAATTCTGGTGACATAATTGCGGACTATATAAACAACAGAAAAGACACCGATACCCTGACAGCATGCAGGGCTGTCGTCAAACAGTGCTTTGACAGTTTTGGCGGTTCAAACTATGAAAACTTTTATTATCCATATAGCGGTGTATTTAAAAAGGGCCAGGCATTACAATGGTTTACTTTGTACGAATATGACGAAAACGGTAATCGTGACACAAGCAAACCGGTATCAGAATGCGCAAAACAATTACAGAGCATTGACTCTTGCAGTTCGCCCGAGATGATGGAAAAAGCATTCGGCGGGTTTGATGTAATAACCGCAGGCAAGGGCAAGCATCAAAACGAATCTGTATTTTATTTGTTAACCGATGAAGACACCGATATAACAACGACATTTAGACGCTATGGCTTACTTGCGACAGAAGAATCCGACGTTACTGTGGCACCAAATACCGTACGTCAAAAACGTGTACTTTCACACCACACACCTCGTTCAACCGGCGTAGCGACAGAAATTTATAACCAAGTCGTAGACATATTAAGTACACAATGCATTAACTTGCAGGGTCGGTTTGTAGAACTGCAATTTATCAAAGACGGGCTATATAAAGAAGATGAATTATGCGTGGCAACCTTTGAAAATTCAACTGAATACGGGGGCAGTAATGGTATGCCAGATTTAACCGACATTTATTCTATCGGAGAAAACGAAAACATGTGCCCACGCGATTACGACTTGAACGTAGACACGCAATCTTGGGGTGCTTGTTTATGTTGGGAAAACGGTGGCCGCAGAAGTAAGTATGGTCAAAGCCCCAAATGTGTATCGGCGCTACCAATTGCACCAAAGCAAACAACAAGTGCATCAGATGCAAACGACCAAAATTGTGACACTTTGGCACTGACTAATAATTATGAACCTTGGACAAGCACTACGACACAACCAACAACGAAACAGTGGTGCACAAAGCCTGTAAGCTCACAAAACCAAGTATGCCCATTTAATGGTATTGCCAACGCCGACGGACAATGTGAAACCATAGACCAACAAACTGGCACATCTACCGTATTGACAAATCTACCCGAAGGTTTGGGCATATAATCCGAAATAAAAAAACGCCAAACTAATGGCGTTTTTTTATTTTATCCGACAACATGTGCAGCAATTAATGCGCTTGGTGCACCATCAGGTTTTCGCCATAATGCATCTGCACTTTTTAAATCCTTGATTATTTTTTCCCTTACGCTTGGGATCGTTAATTGTTGAAAGGCATCTAAAATTCTTTCCGCGTTTACATCTGAACCAAGTATTTCTGGGTATACTGTTTTATTCAATAAAATATTAACCAACGATACCCACTTTACTTTTATCAGTCTTTTACCTATCCATGTTGTAATAGGATTCATCTTATATACGACAACCGTTGGAATATGCAACATTGCCAATTCCGCAGAGACAGTACCACTGACAACAATCGCGATATAAGACTTTGAATACGCTTCATATCTTTCGCTGCTGGATATCAAAGTCGGTTTAACTTTCCACTGTTTAATATGATTTTTAACGTATTCTGCTGTGGTTTCAACTGTTGGGATAACAAACTTGTACCCAGAATACCCATTTGCAATCAGCATTTCCGCAACAGATTGAAAAACAGGCATTAATCTTTTTACCTCTGACATTCTGCTGCCGGGTACCAGGGTAATAATTTTATCCTTACCTGATTGTATTCTTTTTGTTTTTCTTTCAATCAAACCATCTGAAATTGGATGTCCAACAGCGACTGTATCCAATCCGTGCCGAGTAAAATAAGGAACTTCAAAGTCAAAAAAAGCATATAACTTATCAAAAATTTGTGCGTATGTTTTTGCACGTCCTTCGCGCCAAGCCCATACCTGCGGTGCAACGACATGATGAAAACGTAATCCCTTATTAATTAACTCTTTCCCTTGTTCAGATTTTCTAACGGTTTTAATAACGTTTTTAGCAAAACCCGGTGCGTCAATTGTTAATACGACGTCCGGCTTTTCTGAAATGATTGCGTTTGCGGTTTCTTTTATTCTTTTTTTCAGGGTCTTTGCATGCGCCAACACCTCTACAATCCCCATAACAGCCAAATCAGACATAGGGAACAAAGACCGCAAGCCGACAGACGTCATATTTTCACCGCCAACACCGACAAATTCTGCATCAGGCATTTCGCGCATTATGCGGGCACCCAATACATCACCGGATACTTCGCCGGCGATAATAAAAACTTTTATTTTTTTCTTATTCTGCATTTTTAGAAGTTCCAATTCCACGTTTAGAACGATTTTCTATAAAATCAATTGCATCCATTGCATACTTATTATTTTTTACTTCCTTGCGTACTTTTGCCAATCTGTCTGAAACGGTACCTTCTGTACCATGAAAAACCGCGGAATATACAGAGTGTATAGCATGCATATCTTCGTTAGTAAAACCGTGCCGCATTAAACCGACACGATTAATTGTACGATATACGGCGCGTGGATTACCGTCATAAATTGCATAAGGTAAAACGTCATTACCAACACCCGACATGCCGCCAATAAACGCGTTTCTACCAATACGAGCAAATTGCAAAACCATAGTTCCACCAGATAAAATCGCAAAATCTTCAATTTCTACATGTCCAGCGATTTGAACCAAGTTAGACATAACGACACTGTTACCGACCTTGCAATCATGTCCCACATGAGCGTTAACCATAATCTGACAATCATCTCCGATAACGGTACCATCCGATGCTGGCGTGCCAGAGTGTATTGTTACATATTCGCGTATTTTGCATCTTTTTCCGATGCGCAGGCCCGTCATAGTAGATTCATCTTGCCATTTTAAATCCTGACTCATCACGCCAAGAACAGCAAAAGGGTAGACAATAGAATCATCGCCAATAGTAGTTTTTCCGTCAATTACAACGTTTGAAATCAGTTCTACGCGATCGCCCAAAACAACATTTGGCCCCACAATGCAAAACGGACCGATTTTGCAGTCTGCCCCTATGACAGCGCCTTCTTTAATAATAGCGGTTGGATGTATCATTTTTTAAAGACCTATTGTTCTTATTACTAATTACTAACAAGCCTGATAATACATCATAAAAAGGCCGATTGGTATTCAAGAAATATAACAAATTATAACAAGAATTTTATCTGCTTCCAGAAATCTACTTGTGGTGTATTTATCCAATACAATATTCCTAACGAAGTTATTACAGGCATTACAGTTACCGTACCAAAAGCCATTAATACCAAAGCCAAAGTTTTATCTGATATATGTGGCGACACATCTTCAGCGTGCCAGATTGACATTGCGAACAAAATCCCAACCATAACCAAAGTCCCAAGGAACACAGGCACGGACTCTGTAAAAACGAATAAAGCAATACAAAGAACTGTCATCAAACGTGCCAACCACTTTAATTTAACATACGCACTTTTTCTTATACGTTTTCTTGGCTTGATATTACGCAAAGCCATAGTCGCAACTGCACATACGCCTATAAAAAGTAAAAACAACAGATGTAACGGCGTCAAACTACCCAATTGTCCGAATCTGAAATATTCTGGTTGCATTAATATGGCAATTGTCGTTGCCAACATTACAATTAACATCCCAGGAACCAAACTTGGTTGATATTTAGATTTTCTGCCAAACATTCCACCTGCTGCCAAAGCACCAATTTGTAAAATCGGTCCCCACCAAGTATGTAAGTCAGACAAACCCACAAATAATAATACAAGCAAAACGAACGATGTGCGTTTTATTTTATTTCCGCGTGACAATTCGCGCCAAGGGGCAACCTTGATATCTTTGGTATAAGCCCCCATAAAAAACGCCGACATAAAAGTAATAGCAGCAACAACAAAAGGCAAAAGGGTTATATTGTCACGCAAAACATCGTAATTTCCACCGAACAAAATAATCCACACCAATGTAAAACCAACCGCGGTTAAGGCAAAGGGTTTTAATAAATTATTTTGTTTCCAACCGATACGTTCCAGGAACATATTGCCACAAAAATAAACGAACGCGAACAAGGGCAGGGCCAATATCGCCCACCACAAAAAAGCAGGCGCAACCAACGCCGCATTATTAAATGCGCTTACAGCACTTTGTACGACAACCACATTTTCAAACATAAACTTGCCTTTTATTTTTGTTGAATTATTATATAGGTATGACACAAAAACAAGAAGTTTTTACTTTGCTGGGTGGAAAAGTAAAAATGCGTCGCGGTTTATACAACCCGACATCTGATGCCGTTTGGTTGGCGGCTTTTGCACCGACCAAGGCAAAAACAGCACTAGACGTAGGAATTGGCACAGGTGGCGTTTCTTTATGTATGTTGGCCCACAACCCAGGAATTAGCATAACAGGACTGGACATTTCCCAAGAAATGCTATCACTATGCACCGATAATATACAGTTAAACAACGCAAATATATCATTATTACAAGAAAATATACTTAATTGGAAAACCCAAGAAACATTTGACATAGTTATTACGAACCCTCCTTATTTTCAAGGCACGCCCGCCAAACATAACGCGCACCATAATGCTGACCTAAAAAAATGGGTCCAAAAATGCATTGCACGGGTAAAGCCTGGCGGATATTTTTGCACGATAGTTGACGCGAAAGTGTGCCATAAAATCATTATTGAAATGGGACATGTTTTTGGCGACATAACTATTTTACCTCTATTTGGCTCCAAAGATTTTGCAGAAAGGGTATTAATTCGCGGTCGCCTGGGCAGCAGGGGCGGGACGCTTATATACCGCGGTTTGCAGATGAATTATGAGCCTGTTTTACGCGACGGCTTGACTATTGACTCTGTATTGTCTAGACTGAATAAGATATGATTAATTTTATAACAAGACATTTTACATCTTTATGGGCGTTAATAACGGCGCCTTTTCGTGCTATTTGGCGCTTAATAAGTAAAATTTTTCCTCCGCGTGAATTTACAGTAATGGACACCCCGCGCGGCAACGTTTATACATTTAAACAAAGCAGTTTTTGGCGCTTTACCAAATTCTGTGGCAAATTGGGGTTAGTTATATGGGCATCTTGGTCCACATACGTTTTTGTATATCACAGACCTATGTTACAAAAACGCACGCAACAACTGGAAGAAGCCCGCGCATTACACGCAAGACAAATGACTGATTTGCAAACATACTTAAAAAAATATAACGAACTTACCAGAAACCTGAACGTCATAGACGACAAAATCTTAAACACGAAAAACTTAACCGACGCTGATAAAGAAAACTTGATGAACAGTCGTGTAAAGACTTGGGGCGAATTGGACTTCCTGCGCACTCGAATAACAGAAATGTTCGCCAACGAAGATTATATGGCTGAATATACAAAACTATCCGAACTTTCAACAGAATTTGAATTAACGCGCGCTGAAAACGAAGAACTAAAGAAACGTAATTTGCAAATGATGGAAACCATGCAAAAAATCAGTCAAGCCGACAACCAAATTGTTGACATGGTATCAAAACTAACATCAGAAAACACAGAAGCATTGCGTGACAACATGAAGAATATTAACAGCACGCTTGCATCGCTTGGAATCAGCCAGAATACACTGATAAACAACGCAAATAAATATTCTAATCCGCTTGTTGGCGCGGCATTCAGTCCTCTAAACTTTGATAAAGAACTTGATCCAAAATATAAAAAATTGGCTGAAGACCTAGAATTATGGCACGGCTTATCAAAATTAAATAACATTTTGCCAATTGGCGCCCCCGTTGACAAGGTCAGAATAACGTCTTCATACGGCATGCGCAATGACCCGTTCACAGGCGAACCAAAACGCCATCGCGGAATTGACTTTGCCGGCAAGATTGGTACAGAATTAATGGCGGTTGCACCAGGTCGCGTGGTTTCTGCCGGCGAACGCGTAGGATACGGTACAACAGTTGAAATTGACCACGGTCTTGGTTTTACAACTTTATACGCACATTTATCACAAGTAATGGTAACACGCGGCGATTGGGTTAGACCTGGGACAGTTGTTGGGCTTGGCGGCTCTACCGGGCGTTCTACTGGTCCGCATTTACACTATGAAATTCGCTACAAAGGCGTTCCGTTTGACCCGTCAAAATTTGTAAAGGAATAAAAAATGTTAGCATTTACAAACGCAAAAGAAAAGACATCACCAACAATAATCGGGGCAGGTTGCAAACTAACCGGCGACATAAAAACAGACCATACGGTTCAAATTCACGGTAACGTTATCGGCAACGTAATTGCGGATACAGTGGTAATTGGCCGCGGCGGAAAAGTAGTTGGCAAAGTCCACGCAAACAACTTGTTTTTACACGGCATGCTTGACGGTCCGGCAACAGTAAATATTGCAAACGTGTTCAGTAACGCACAAATGACAGGCACATTATCTTATTATACACTAAACATCACCGGCAATACAGGTCTGGAATGTAAACTTGCCAAAAGAAAGGAAAAGGACAAAAAGAATGAATAAAACAATTTCAAAAGTATATATCGGTTCAGACCACAGGGGCGTGGGATTAAAACTATATTTAATAGAAATGTTAACCGCTGCGGGATATTCTGTTGTAAACCTTGGCGTTGATAACCCAAATAAAATCGTAGATTTCCCCGACATAGCACAAAGCCTTGCCGACGAAATGCAAAACGATGCAAAATCTCGTGGCATATTAATATGCGGAACGGGGGCAGGGATGGAAATCGCCGCTAACCGCTATCGTCATTTGCGCGCATCCAGATGTAACCGACCAGAACAAGCGCGCGACGACAGATTCCACGATGACATAAACGTACTGGCGCTGTCTGCTGACGATATAGACATAGAAATCGCCTTCCTTTGCGCCCAGGCCTTCCTAGAAAGCCCATTTGACGAAGTAGAAAGGCGCGTTCGCAGAATACAAAAAATTTCGTAAAAACAACGACAAAAACGCTCCTGACGGAGCGTTTTTTCACATAAACCACACAGCAAGAAGCAAGCGTTTTTATAACGCAACATAATACAAACACATTTTATACCACGATTTTCCAAGATAAATAGCACTTGATAAACAAAAAACTTAAAAGAATAAACGAGCCTTGTCCACACTCACTCCTAACCAATACAACCAAGTTTGCTTTTACCAAAAATCATCACAGATTTATGTATACCATACGCATTTGATAAAAACTAACCTTATATACATATAATTATCCAGGTCACATTTATAAAAATCCGGGATTTTCCAAAATAAAAAAAACAACAGTAAAAACAAACAATAAATAAAAAAGAATAGGGCACTGTTTTAGCTTTTAAGGATAAAACAAACAGGGGTTTAAATATGCTTTGAAATATAGCGCATTTTTTGACTGTACTAATAGCACAAATTCGGTCGCAAACATTTTTTCTAAAACTTGCCCCTTTAATATTTCTGTTTAAGGCTTATTTTCTTGCTTTCAGATTAAAGGGCGCTATTAAATGTTGATTAATTATGCACAGGTTCACAAAAAACCGGTACACCGGACAATACGTTTCGTTATTTACTATACTATGTTTATCTGTTTGATGTTTTTATATAGAAAGGGTGCCACCCGATTATCATACAGCAATCTGCGTAATAACAAAAAACACCATATTCATATTTCTAACGACATCACCGATAAAAAACGACACTCTCAAACAATTATAAGTTTTCGGATAATTTGAAGTTCGTATCTTTTATCATCTCTGCAATCAATTATTTTAAGAAGTATTGATAAAAAGTATACGTTTTCATATTCGTTTAATTATAAGTGGGCGGCCTTTCATAAAATCAATAAAACATGCCACACATTTTGTATATTTTTTAACATTGTTTTTTATAAGCCGTTAAAAGCCCGGTGTTTGAACGTTTGTTTTATTAGAAATTTTTTCAAAAAACACCAAAGACAATATTTAACACTAAAAATCAACTTAATTATATATCTTTTTCAAGATACATTAAAAATTCTACATTTCCACTACCACCACGAACAGGCGACTCAACTACACCAGCACACACAAAATCCAAATCCTCAAAGCACTTCCTCACCTTATCCGCACTTTGCTGTCTATCAAATTCAGATTTTATAACGCCGTTATTTTTTGCAGCAATTGCCCTATCTACCTCAAACTGAGGCTTTACAAGCAATATCATCTTATCAGCATTCCAACGTAATAAACTGTCCGCAATATTAACCAACGAAATAAAAGAAACATCAACAACAATCAAATCAACCTTTTCAAAAGGCACCAATTTACGAACGTCTGTTTTTTCCAGTGCCACCACTTTCGGATTGTTATATAATTCTGGCACCAACTGCCCAGTTCCAACATCAACAGCAATCACTTTTTTAGCACCACGCTTTAATAAAACTTCTGTAAAACCGCCTGTACTCGCACCAACATCCAAACAAACATAACCATTTGGATTTACTTTAAAAAAATCCAAAGCATATTTCAACTTCAAACTACCACGACCAGACATATAAGGCAATTTATCTCCCATCACATCGTCTTTATCCGAAACATTTTGACTTGCCTTACTGGCGACAACACCATTTACCCGCACCAAGCCGCTTTTTATTCCCGCCACAGCTTTAGCACGAGTTGGATAAATATTTCTATTAACTAATTCTTGATCAAGTCTCATACTTAATATTTTACCTCAAAAAACATCCATTTTCAAGAAGACAAAAACAAAAGCCACAACACACAAAAAGATAAAAAATTACGATAAAAAAATAAAAAATATAAAATCTTTTCAAATTATTATTTTATTATATTAATAAAATATTTTAATTGAAAACAGGTAAAAAAACACCACCTTTCAGATATTACACACCACAGCAAAAAACAAACCGTAAAACGACGCAAGTCCACCTAAACACACACAAACTTTTAAAAACGTTCCATTTTCAGACTAACAACCAAGCAAAAAAAACACGCTTTTACTCCAAAAAGAAATACAAAAGGACCAAGGATGCACAAAAATTCGCAAAAATCTGGCTTTTTCACAAAAAAACAAGCAAAAAAGCACCTTATTTGCAATATGGCGATGAAACCACAGAGACTCAATAACACAAACTTCTCATCGCCAACCTCCTTTTTTCCGAAAAAACACAAAAAAAGACAAAAAACACTCAAAAACGCCCGGAATTCTGGTTTTTTTTACAAAAAACAAGCAAAAAGTTCAAAAATAGGGTACAAGCGCACTAAAACGACATAAAGAGTAACAAAAACAACAGCCATAAATCATACAAACAAAATTTTATTTAACATAAAATTAAACCATTTTATATTTGTATAAACAAAATAATATTTTATGTATTAAATAAAAATTATTAATAAAAAAATAAATATAAAAAACAAGCACGCTGATCAAAAAAAATACCAATCGGACATAAAACACAAAAAAATATAAAAAAACAAAAACACACAAAAAAACACCCCACAACGAATAACATAAGTATACATAATATACATTATACGCCTTGCGTGCGCATTACTCCGTAATGCTGGGCGGGTCTACAAAACACAAAAAACAACCTCCTACATTTCCCCGCTTGATAAAAAATATTTTATCATAAAAAACATTTTTTACAAAATGATTTTTTTCGCAGAAAACCGGCATTTATTAAAAAAATATTTTTTGCACGTGGCTAAAAAAATATTTTAATTTTATTAAATCCTTATAATTATAGTTATAATTATAATTATTTGTTTATTTATTTATTTATAAATAAGAATAAAAAAATATAGGCGTAATCCGCCTATATTATTAATAAATAACGTTTAATTTTAATTTATCGGACAAAATAGAAAGCGCATAATCTAAATCTGCCTTACAATAAGGTTCATCATAGCCGTACTGACTTACTGCTTCTAATGCCCTATCAGGCAGTTCAAGGATAGCATTTTGCAAATGTAATAAATCTATGCCTGCAAATATTAGCCTGTCTTTACTATACATACGCAAACGGACTATGTGTTGCATTTGAAAACCGCCTAAATCGCAAAAAGCATGAATTGCCTTTTTTATTGCTTTTTTTGTAATAGTTTGTTTTCTTTTCATGATTTTTTTATATTCATTATGATTTTCAATTATGTTATAATTATTCATAGTTTCAACCTTTATTTTTTATTATCTAAATCTGCGAACAAACCACACAATCCAATCATCAGTTAACGGTTGTGCCGGACGCAGTTTATTTCTTAAATACATAGCAACACGTGGTATTTTTTGCGGGTTGTATATTTCATTTCGCAAATCAAGAATTTGTTTAATAGTATCAGCCGTAATATATGCGCTGTATTTATCATCAAAAAAATGTTTTAACAATTCGCAATATAAACATTTAGCATGATATTCATCGTCATTTTGCGGTTCAAAATCTTGACCAGACCGAATTAACAATCCTAAACGCGTATTGTCTTTAATTGCGTATAAAGCATTTAATAAATCTTTTAACATTTATAATCCTTTTTTAGCAAATATATTCAGACGAATACAAAATGCCTTTTATCATATTTCTTTTTATAAATTCGTTATGTATAATATGTATTGCGTCAATCCACACGTTAAAATCGTTTGAATTTTTTATAAAAGGTGCATGCCCCTTAGAACAATACTTTATAATAATTTCGGACTGTTCATTAGTTAGGTTTAGATTATTTAATACAAGGCCAACGTCACAAATTGACGCATTAGATTCATAAATAATATCATGAATATATTCGGTAGGTTTTGAAAAATGCTTTAATAATCTTAATCTTTGAAAATATCTAAACAATAGTTTTTCAGTATTACGATAACAAGGTTTATTTTTAATCATGTTTAATCCTTTATTTTAATAAGAATCAAACGATGAAAAGCATGCTTGTTTTTTCGTATTTGGTATCCCCGCCCCGCCCGCTTGCGTGCGTATAATGCACATTATGTTCATTTACTTCGTAAATCAACATAATGTCGCGACATTATGCGCCTTATACGTATTATAACCTATCTATCGTTACGACCGATACAATCCTCACCAAACGAAAACCACAGCGAAGACAAAACACATGCACAAAAAATGTCCCAAAACACAGCAAGCACCCTTTTACAAATTCGATTCATATAGATGCGGGCCCCGCAAGACGACAAAAAAATTCCATACAACAACACAGCAACACAAAACAAAACCGACCCGCTTCAACAACACAAACTTTGATCTTCACCCCTTAACAAACAAATTCGGTTAAAACAACGTAAAAGCCCTACTCGTCAAAATTTAACTCGTTGTATTTTCTATATTATTTTATATAAACAACTGATTACACAGAAACACCAACAAGCACCACAACCCACGTCATTTGCAACGTTTTGAAGACTAAACTATACATAATACAAGCAAATAACAAAATACTTTTTATAAAAGTTACAAAAAACACATTATACATTCTAAAAGTGTCCAATCATCCCCACAAAAAAAACAATTACACACTGCGTCGCCCGTCTTTGATATATAGCAAGACTGTTTATTACAGAGAGTATTTTGTGCACGTTGGCCAATAATTTTACAGTCTTTTAATACGTAATAAATTCAGACATTAAATACAGACCTCATCAAAATAAAATACCACCAATTCCACCCCCATGTAAAAAGAACACTCATCAATAACAATAAAACCAAAAACGGCGCCACCAAAACGGGTTCTTAACGGCTTCTTGCCTAAACTATTTCACAATTCAGATATAAAATTAATACCCAACCCCCACCAAAACAAAAAAACGCCATTCACCCCCAAAAAAAACACATTCATCAATAAACATAAAAATAAAAACATCGCCACAAAACAGATTTTTATCCGCACCATTCCAAAATTAAACGCGTATTAAAATTAATCTTTATACAAAGAGATAAAACACACTTTGAAAGTATTATACAAACATATAAACATCCCACATATAAGAAACAAATACGAACAAATTGTATAACAACAGTACTTGTGCGGCGTAAAAAAACACCCAAAGCCTAAAAGTCAAAATCCAACATAAACCGATGGCACAAAACTATACATAATACACACATAATTACCAAACTATTCAACGCGCCATAAAATCAAAAAAAGTAAAACTTTGTTCCTTATATCACGTATTCAATCTATCAAACACGCAACAACCCAAGTTTTACTTTTTATTAATATATTACATTATATTTTATTATAAACTCTTTGTTATTTTTGAAATTTTTTTACTGGCTACTTTTGTTATTTTTTTGATATCGGAACGTAAATTGATAGTTTTATCATCGACCACAACGCTTTTTTCTGGCTTCACTTTCGAGCAACAATTAGGACACTTCGTTGCCGCCACACTAATAGAAGACTTGCAATATGGACAAAACCTTGTTCCTAAAAAGACTTTTTTTGCTCTTACTTTATTTATAGAACGTACAAGTAAAAATATTGCAAACATCGTTATCAGAAAACTAACCACAGAATTTAAGAAATTTCCGACATTCATGGTTGCTGCCCCTGCCGCTTGGGCTTCGGCAATCGTATTATAATGCGCCCCGGGCGTTCCGCCCGATAAAACTATAAAGAACTGAGAAAAATCAACGTTCCCAATCAAAGCGCCAATCGGCGGCATCAAAACGTCAGACACCAAAGAATTAACCAACCCGGTCATCACACTACCCACAATGATACCGACTGCCATATCAATTGCACTGCCCCGCTCTATAAATGCACGAAATTCCGATAACAATTTGTGTTTAGCCATTTTTTTCCCTTTTTTGCGTGTGTTTTTTTATAGCAAATTCCACTTTTTCCAACGTTTTTCTTAGACTTTCGTCTTTGGTTTCTACGGTTATATCCGCCATAGCATACGTATCGTATCTTTCTTTGATTAGTTGAGCCAAAATTTGCCTGCTATCCGCATGCAACAACTGTGGCCGTGTATTTCTAAAATTGGTTCTTTTCACCAACAAATCCAAATCGGCTTTTAACCAGATGGTAACCGCACGCTGTAACAGCATTTGTCGTATGGCAGGTGTTATAAAGGCGCCCTCGCCCGTTGAAAGAACTTTCTGCGCAGGCGGCGTGTCCAAAATTCTTTCTATTACCTTTTGTTCCACCCGACGAAACTCTTTTTCACCGTACATCGCGAAAATATCAACAACGCTACAGCCCGCTGCCGCCTCTATTTCTTTATCAGAATCAACGAACGGTATTCCCAGACGTCTTGCCAAAGCACGACCAACGCTTGTTTTTCCTGCCCCCATCAACCCAACCATTACAATCGGTTTATCTAAAACAAAATCAAATTCTTTTTTCATATCTTTTATATGATACTAAAAAAAGCCCCCGTAAACAATAAAAATTCAATAATAAATCTATGCAATTTAGACTTATGACTTGGCAAATATCAGTTTTAAATCAGGAATTTTGTGCTATAATTATACTAAATAGACAATAAAATACGAGAGAGGGAGATATAAAAATGAAAAAAGTTTCACTATTCGTATTGTCGGGACTTTTATTTCAGATAAATGATGCTATCGCCATGCCGATAAACAGTAACAACAGCCATTTATTCGCTAACAACATCTCTGCAAACAACATCGGCGCGATACAACATTCAATAATGCTTCAAGCAATGCAAACTTTTCAAACTAAGAACGCGTTAAATTCAAACATAAGTCATAATTCCCCGAACTTATATGGCAAAATGCCGGTATACGGGACAGAATCTTTATACGGCGAATACAACGTGACCGACGCCGCACCGAATTCTATAAAGGGACGCAATGGTGGTGACGATTTATATTCGGACACAGTTGGTAACCTATGGTTAAATTGGAATCATTTTGATGAAGATGTAAACATTAACGGGTATGGCAGATTAGATTCTGATTACGACTTATTAATGTTAGGTCTATCTGGCGATGAAAAATTATGGGACAACCCCGCAAAGATTGGCTTTTTTGGCGGCTATGTAGGCGGAGACCAATCAAACGATTATCTGCATATATCTGAAAACGGCGGTTTCATAGGTTTTTACGCAGGATATAATATAAATAATTTGAATTTCGCTGTCGCGTTTGATACTGGTACCTTATATAATGAGGTCACGGCGTTATATGCGGACAAAGATTTTTCAAACACTTGGCTAGGCGCATCATTTAACATGACCTATGACATACCGCTGGATAGTACTTTTATGTTACAGCCCGGCTTGTACGGCGGTTATACATGGATAAAGTCGGCAGATTACACATATTCAACAAGCGAAATCGTACAAAACGATAACTTATCCACGTTTGAATTTACTCCGTTTATTCGGGCAATAAAAAATATTTATAATGGTTGGTTCGGTTACATCGGTGTAAAATATGCTTTCGTTAGCAACTATGGCGGCGACATCAACATAAACTCCACCACCACGAACTTTTTAGACACTGATAATTATTCAGAATATGGCATAGGTATAGAAAAGTCTATTGATAGTTTTTACATATCTCTGCACCTAAACCGTCATGATGGTGGGCGAAGCGGTTGGAACGGCGGTTTTTCAATGAAATATATATTTTAAAAACACCCAAACGGGTGTTTTTTATTCTAAGTTTGCCAATCTTTCTAACTGATCAGCAGTGGTTAAAGCATCTATCATCTCGTCCAACCCCTGCCCGCCAGCAAGAACATCGTCCAATTTATACAAAGTCAGTTTTATTCTGTGGTCTGTAACACGTTGTTCCGGAAAATTATATGTTCTTATTTTCTCGCTTCTGTCACCGGACCCAACCATACTTTTACGAGACGCGTTACTGGCATTAATTTGCTCTTGCCGTTGCTTTTCATAAATTTTTGCGCGCAAAACCGCCATAGCAGTTGCTTTATTTTGGAACTGACTTCTTTCGTTTTGACAAGATACAACTATACCCGTTGGAAAGTGCGTAATTCTTACCGCGCTGTCTGTTTTATTAACGTGTTGTCCGCCTGCACCAGACGCACGAAAGACATCGATTCGTATATCTTTGTCTTCTATTACTACGTCAATATCTTTTGCCTCTGGCATAACGGCGACGGACGCGGCACTGGTGTGTATTCTGCCACCTGCTTCGGTTTCTGGAACGCGCTGAACGCGATGAATACCAGATTCAAACTTCATACGCGCATACGCGCCGACGCCATCAATTTTAAAAACGACTTCCTTATAACCATTCAAAGACGTTGCGTTTTCTTCAATGACCTCTGTCTTCCAACCGTTGCGCAATGCATAAGACTTATACATATTATATAAATCACCGGCAAAAAGCGCGGATTCCTCGCCGCCAACGCCGGCACGAATTTCCATAATAACGCTATTATCATCCGCTTCATCACGAGGCAACAATGCAATTTGTAAATTTCTTTCTACTTCTGGTAACTTGTGATTTAGTTCCGCCAACTGTTGCGCCGCGATAGATTTTAATTCCTCGTCATGTAACATTTCAGTTGCATCTGCAATACCCTGAGTCACCTGGAAATATTCTGAAATCAAGGGTAAAATCCCCGACAATCTCGAATATTCTTTTGACAATTTAGTCAATTCTGTACCGGAAACCTGCCCAGAATTCATCTGAGCTTCTATTTCATTTGCGCGATTTTGAATATCTTTTAATTTTTGCTCTATTATCATTTTAAACGGTCTTTAATAATTCAATTGTTGATTTAATGTCCAGCGTTTGTTGCGTTCCCGACAACATATCTTTCACAGACAACACATTGTTTTTACGTTCGTTTTCGCCGACAATCAAACTGAAACGTGCTTTGATTTTATCGGCAAATTCAACCTGATTTTTAAATTTCTTGCCGGCATCCAGATAAGGAACAGACACAATTTCTGCATTTCGCAGGTCTGCCAATACCCCCATTGCATATTGCACTTGTTCCGCCCCCATTACCAATACAGCCGCTTTCACAGGCTGTTCAAACGACGACAAATCTATCTTATTATCGTCCATCAAAGCCACCATCAAGCGCGAAAAACCAACCGCAGCCCCAACACCTATGATTTTCGTTTTTGAAAATTTAGAGGTAAGATTTTCATACCTGCCCCCGCCGCCAATCGCGCCCAATTCGGGAAATCTATCCAAGAAAAATTCAAACACTATTCCCGTATAATAAGAATGCCCACGCATTATGCCTAAATCAATTTTAGCGTTTTTAATTCCCATAGAATCCAATAAAGACATAAAATTATCCATCTCTGTGATGGCGGCATCTATATCAGACGACGCGCCAGCAAAAGACCGACAACCATTTGAAAAGACTTTATTTATTTCGTCGGCGGCATCTACACCGATTTCATCAACTAAACCATCGTAAAAATCTTTGATTTTGTCTTTTTTATCAATCAGTATAAAAGCTGCCCTTTGTTGTTGTTCTGTCAAATTCAATTTTTCAAACAAAGCATTCCAAAATCTGCGATTACCTATACGAATATTTACAGGTCCGATGAATTCTTGTACTGCGCCATACGCGTTTGCCAAAGTAGCCACTATTTCCGCATCATAATTTTCGGACAAGGTATCAATTCCCATGATATCCAAATCCATCTGATAAAATTCGCGATAGCGCCCGCGTTGCGGTCTTTCCCCGCGATAATTGCGCGCAAACTGATATGCTCTAAAAGGGAAAACTAAATCATTTATATGTCCTGCAACATAACGAGACAGCCCGACAGTCCCGTCATAGCGCAATCCCATTTTAGTATCACCTTTTTGAAATAAAAACATCTGCGTTTCTATTTCATCCCAATTATCTTTATCAGTCAAAACTTCTGCACGTTCAATAGCCGGCAAATCCAGATGTGCAAACCCAGCTGTTTTCAGCACACGCTGCATACGCGCCGCGCATTCGTCAAAGCAACGCTGTTGTGCCGGCAATAATTCTATAAATCCCGATAAAGTTTTTGTTGATTTTAATTCCATTTTTTTATTTCCCATTTGTGTCCGCACCAACGCGGATAATTATACATAAACGCATTATATCATATGAAATCGCAAAACGCTATAAACACCCCGCCCAACGGGCGTGATGCAACGTGAAAGAAATGAAATTTTGAATATTCACACTAAAATATTACCCAAAAATCCGCGATTTTCAAGTTTTTTATAAAAATATGCCCCGAAAAATTCGTGGCATATCAACCAAACCATATTGCGGGTATTAGAACGACAGTTTAACACCAGCGATGATTTCGTGCTTATCCAAATCAACATCTGAATCAAACACACGCGTCATTCCGCCCTGGCCCGCGGTATGATTGTCATAGAACATACCGTTTGTATATTCAACACTGCCCAGGTCGGTGTATTTATACGCTACATTGAACGCGACATTATCGGTCAACGGCACTTCGACACCAACGCCGATATTCCACGACATATTTTCCGTTGTTGCCGGTGTTTCCCAGAAATAGCGGCCACTGCGGAAATTATTTTCGGATTCTATTGTCGTGTACCCGATACCTGCCGTTACATATGGAATAAATTTATAAACTTTATATCCATATTTCAGATTCAAGCCCAACGTACGTTCGTCATATGTAAAGTTTCTGACATCTGTGTCGTTTGGCATATCACCATTTTCTGCCATATCGAACCCAACCGCATTAAAGAAATTATCTACTTCGCCATATTCGGCTTCAACAGATAAAATACCGGCCTTATCCATATCAAATTCGTAACCGACCGCAATTTTTGGTGAAAATTGATGTCCCTTATCAGCCCAAGATTCGTGCTTGTTATTCACAAATTCAGCCCAAGAACCATTTTGTGCGGATTTTTCAACACGTGATTCTTCAACCGACGTGATGCTGTACGCAACCTGTGGATTGATATAGAACCCATTTGCCATTGCACCGGTCGCAACCAATGCAAACATTGAACCACATAGTACTTTTTTCATTGCCTCTTCCTTTTTTTGTCTAACAGTTAAACAAAAACCACCAGATTTCTTGGTGGTCGGGAAGTTAGCAAATCATATCTGTAAATGATCTGTCGGTTTTCGATTATATTAAATAATCTGTTGTATGGCCGACACAACCCGACCCACGGGCCAGGCAATCCAACGGCACGCCGTTGGCGGATTTTAACGCTTTCGCGTCATACAGATACGGGCTTGCTAAGTCCCCGAACCAACATCCCTGTTGATTCAATATTCAGTATAAACTATTGATATAAATAAACAAGTTAAAAATATTTGTGCAGTTCTGCACCGTGCACGTTCAGCCACCGCTTTGCCCGTTCTACGCCGAACCCGTAAAGTTCCGACACCTGTTTCCAAAAGTCTGGTGAATGGTCCATATACTTTTGATGCGCTAATTCGTGCATAACGACATATCGCATAACCTCGGGCGGGGCAAACGCCAAACGCCACGAGAAAGACATGGTACCAGTCGTGGAACAACTGCCCCACCTAGAAGAAGTATCTCGAACAGAAATTTTTTTAGGCCAAAAATCTTTTGGTGTTGTTTTAATAATTTGCTTTACCGTCAACAAAAAGCGCGCTTTTATAAAATCGCGAACGCGTCGTTCCAGCATATCTGCACCGCCCCCAACAAACAAAACGCACCTGCCGTCTTCGCACTGTACGAATTCATCCGAACGCATTGCTGGATTATGCTTAACTGTTACTTTATATCCCAAGAATTCTATTTCATCGCCGTCATTGATGCGGATTTTAGCCGGATTTTTAGCAAATACGCGCTCGCACCAAGAACGTTTTTGTTCCAAAAAACGTAGCGCCACAGACGTCGGCGTCAACCAAGGTTTTGAAATATGAATTTGAACTGCAGGATTCGTTTTAGGTCGTAACGTAATATTACGCAACCCGCGACGCGAGTTTATGATAACAGGCACCTTTTCACCGGAAGATAAAACAAATTCATAATTTGACATACGTACGCAACACTACTTTAATCTTTTAGAAATATCGCGCACAATTGTATCTATGTCAAATCCAAAATGAGAATACACAGCGTCCCCCGGACCCGAAACGCCGAAAGAAACAACGCCCACGACTGCATCTGCGAACTCAAACCACGGAGCGGTCACGCCTGCTTCTATTGCTATTATGAATCCGCGCAATATATCTTTTTTATATTTTTCGTCTTGTGCACGAAACACTTCTACAGACGGCATACTTACTACTTGAACGCTTTCGCCCAGTTTTTGTGCGACAGCCACCGCCAAAGGTACTTCGCTGCCCGTAGCGATAATGGTGGCCTTTATACGTTTAGCGGTTGATTTATGTATTACATACGCCCCGCGTGATATATCTGCTTCATCCGGCGTATCAATTTGTTTTATTTTCTGTCTGGAAAGAACAATTGCCGTTGGTTTATTTGTTTCTGATATTGCGCGACACCAAGCATGCTTAACCTCTGCCCCGTTACAAGGCCTAAAAACATTTAAGTTCGGTATCAATCGCAAGGACGCCAACTGTTCTACGGGCTGATGCGTTGGTCCATCGGCACCGACAGCGATACTATCGTGAGAAAACACATAGACAACAGGCAATCCAGATAAAGCCGACAAACGAATCGCCGGTCGCATATAATCGCTAAACACCAAAAACGTAGAACCATATACCCGCAGTCCTGCGACGGTCATACCGTTCATTATTGCCGCCATTGCATGCTCTCGCACACCATAGTGAATGAAATTACCGTTAAAGCCGCGTGGCGAGATATCAATATGCGCCTTGGTTTTTGCGCCTGTACTGGCGGACAAATCCGCACTACCCCCGATT
Organism: uncultured Pseudomonadota bacterium; assembly: GCA_949290785.1. Classification (GTDB taxonomy): domain Bacteria; phylum Pseudomonadota; class Alphaproteobacteria; order Rs-D84; family Rs-D84; genus Enterousia. Next base: position 14,877 of record CASETE010000013.1, on the reverse strand, counting down.
AACGCGACACCGCTTGCAATTAAACTTTGCAAAAATTGTTCGGACAATTCCCGCGTAGAAACGTCACTTGCTGCATGTGGTGCAGATATATTTTTGGGGCAAACGTCCACCTGACGCACGACATATTTAGCGCTGGCATTTTCGGCGACGTTTTTCCACAACCGTTCGCCGACTTCAGAAGAAAAATTTTTAATAAGATTTACTAACTCTTCATCCGACAAAGCCAACCCGTGTGCGCTGGGGCTGCCCGCCAACGACGAACCGTTACCTATAACTGTTTTACACTGAACAAATACCGGCGCCCGAATCGCAACGGCATCGCGCAAAACCCTGTCCAGTTTATCAAAGTTATTACCAGGCGTCTTGAAAGTCCGCCAACCGCTTGCCTGCATACGTTCGGGGACACTTATATCGGTCAAGGCCGTTCCGTCAATGCTGACGCCGTTATCATCCCACAACAAAATCAAGTTATCTAACTTGTATCTTCCGGCAAAGGCGATGGCTTCTGTTGCGACGCCTTCCATCAAATCGCCGTCGCTGCATAAACAATAAATACGTTCATCAGACTTTTTTATTTTTGCGGCCAACGCCAGTCCAACGGCGTTTGCCACCCCCTGCCCCAAAGGTCCTGTCGTTGCAAAGACGCCGTCCACATGTAATTCTGGATGTCCCGGCAGTCCGCCAAGTTTTCTGAACGACTTTAAGTCACCGATATCATACCCGGCCAATTTCAGAACGGCATATAACAAAGCACTGCCATGACCGGCGGACAAGACGAACTTATCCTGACCGCGACGCAAAAAGTTCGCATATATTGTTGTTATGATATCGCCGGTTCCCAATACTATACCGACATGTCCAGAACCTGCACAACGAATAGCGTCCAACGCATACGCCTTGGCAGCTGAAGACATTTCTGTTAATTGTTTGGCATCAAATCTCATTTTATGATATTATAACACAAAACGAGGAAATAAAAAATGTTAAAAATATGGACAGACGGCAGTTGTCTTGGGAATCCTGGCCCAGGCGGTTGGGCATTTATTGCGACGAACGGTCAAGAAACGGCCGAAAGAAGCGGTGGTGAACCTGACACGACGAACAACCGCATGGAATTAACCGCTGTTATACGTGCGTTGAACGCCGCCCGTCATCATACCGAGGTTGAAATTCACACGGACAGCCAATACGTCAAGAACGGTATGCAGGTATGGTTGGCACGTTGGAAAAACAACAACTGGAAAGGCGCATCAAACAAGCCTGTAAAGAACAAGGAACTGTGGCAACAACTGGACACAATATCCCAAGACAAAAAAATCCATTGGGTATGGGTCAAGGGACATGCGGGCAACGCGATGAACGAACGTGTGGACGAACTGGCGCGCACTGCTGCAGAAAAACTGAAATAAAAACCGTCGTTATGACGGTTTTTTATTACTTCCAATTAGCTGGTATGCTGCTATAATCAGTTAACCCGGTATCATCTCTATACATTCCGGCGCCAGTTCCGCCATCATAGACATTATACAAATACCGACCGTCTGGTAATCTCGCCGAAGGTCCTGTTAAACCGGGACCACAACGCATAAAAGTGCCTTCAAATGCACCATTTGCACCAACCTCTGTTAAATCACCGAAAAAGCCCAACGGGATTTGTCCGCTTAACCCCGTACATCCACTAAAACATCCTGCATACATGCCTGTTGCACAATCACCGGAAATACCATCAAACAACCCCGCTGGTAACGAAGTTAAACCCGTACAGGCCCCAAATGTAGAAAAAAACATACCTTCTGCGGGTGCGCCCTGGATTCCTGCAAATAAATCTGATGGTATACTGCCCGTTAAACCACTGCAGCCACGAAATGTGCTGGCAAACATACTTTCTGCGGGCGCACCCTGGATTCCTGCAAATAAATCTGATGGTATACTGCCAGTTAAACCACTGCACCCCGAAAAAGTATTATAAAACATATATGGTACAGGTTCGCCACGAATGTTATGAAATAAATATTGTGGTATCGTCCCTGTTAAATTACTAGCATAAGCAAACGTATTCGCAAATTTTGGTTGCGAACCATCTGCCAACGTACTAAATATCTGTCCCAAACTGCCTTCAATATCCGCAATTTTAGAACTATATCCAAAAGTAATTACACCGGGTGTCGTTGAACTTGGCGCAGAATATTCTGTGGCTTTCCCAGATAACGTTATCAAATATTCGCCCGCTGTATCATAGTTGTGCGAATAACTTGTGCTGGCGGTATCTGTCTTGGTTATGTTTTCTGTATTACCGTCACCCCAGTTAATCGTGAAATTACCGGCCGCACCTAAATAAATTGAAAATACGCTTGTGTCCGGGGTTGTTGTTATATAAAACTCTGGTTCCAGCCCTAAACCACCCCAGGCTGTCGGTATAAATGGATAATCGTACAAACCCGTCGCGCCCTGATACATATTTCGCCCGTACGTCCCAGTACGTCCATACACATCATATAAATACCGACCGTCCAGTAAACGCGCAGAATCACCCGTCAAACCGGCGCAATTCAAAAAAGTTTCCCTGAACATATACGTTGCCTTGGTTTCTGTTAAATCACCAAAATATCCCACAGGTATGGTTCCCGTCAACCCTGTACAATTTTTAAATGTTGCGTCATACATATACCCCTTGCCCGCCCCAGAAATGCCGGCAAATAAGTCATCCGGCAGTGCAATCAAATTACTGCACCCAGAAAAAGTCCCTTGAAACATATAAGTATTTGGCGCACCCTGAATCCCTGCAAACAACGCCCCCGGAATTGTCGTCAGCCCCGTACAATTCGCGAATGTTTCCTTGAACATATATGATGCCGGGGCACCTTGAATTCCTGCAAACAGGTTTGACGGTATTGACGTTAAACCACTGCACCCCGAAAAAGTCCCTGTAAACATGTTCGTGGCTGGCGCACCAGATATGCCGGAAAACAATGTTGACGGTATCGCACCAGATAAACCCGTGCAACCGGCAAACGTAGAATTAAACATGTTCGCTGCTGGCGCACCAGAAATACCGGAAAACAAACCCGACGGTATTGTTCCGTTCAACCCAGTGCAATTTAGAAAGGTCCCCGCAAACATATTCGCAGCCGGCAATCCTTGTATTCCCGCAAATAACCCCGATGGTATATTCCCACTTAAACCTGTGCAACCCTCAAAAGTATGAAAAAACAATTGTATGGTCGGCGTCCCGTCCAAACCAGCAAACAATCCCGATGGGATTTCCCCGCTTAACCCCGTACAACCTTCAAAAGTACTATAAAACATTGCCGTTACAGGTTGCCCCGTTATCCCGTCAAATAACGTTGCGGGTATTTCACCATGTAAATTTGTGTGGTTATAAAACGTCCTATAAAACCTTGGTTGCGAACCGTCTGATAAAGTGCCGAATATCGCGCCCAAACTGCCCGATATACCCGCCACACTTGTGGATTCTGAAAAACTTACCACGCTTGTATTAGATGTCGTATATGCTGTTGCCTGTCCCGACAAACCAACAGAATAACTGCCCGCCGCGCTGTACGTATGCGAATAAGTCTTTTTTGTAACGACGGTTTGCGTTATTTCGTCTACGGTGCCGTCACCCCAATCAATAGTGAAATCGCCCTTGGCAGCAATATTAACCGAAAACTCCGTTGTGTCTGGCGTTGTTGTAACGACGAACTCTGCCGGCACGCGCCCCAACCCGCCCCACTTTTTCGGAATAAATTCATAATCGTCCAGATTAACTGCGTCCTTATACATATCCAGCCCGTAATCCGAATCGCGTCCGTAAATGTCATACAAGAAATCGCCGTTTGATGTACGCGCAGAAGGACCGCTTAAACGATTACAATTCATAAACGTTTCAACAAACATGCCTGACGCGGGTGCAGAAGTTAGATTTCCGAAAAATCCAACGGGAATATCACCGTCAATGCCAATATCACTATAAAACGTCCCCATAAACATATCTTCTGCGGGCGCGCCCGATATACCAGAAAACAAGTTGTCAGGCAAAGGCCCTGTTAGTTTTCCACATTGTGAAAACGTTCCGCGAAACATTCTTGGCGCCGGCGCACCGGATATACCGGCGAACAATCGTTCTGGAATTTGATTTTGTAACCTTGCGCATCTTTCAAAAGTAACCATAAACATTCCCGGTGCCGGTTGACCATAAATCCCACCAAATAGCCCTTCGGGTATAGAACCCGTCAAGCCAGAGCAATCAAAAAACGTCCCCATAAACATATTCTCTGCGGGCGCACCAGAAATGCCCGAAAACAACCGTGCTGGTATTGAGCCCGACAACCCAGTACAACTTTCAAATGTAGACCTGAATAAATCTAACGTAGGCTTTCCGGATATGCCGCTGAACAACCTTTCCGGTATAGAGCCCTCCAAAGAAGAACACGCACGAAACGTTATCGCGAACAAAGATTCCGTAGGAACACCCGACAAACCTGAAAACAGCCTTTCCGGTATTGTGCCGGTTAACCTTGAACACGAATCAAATAATCCGGTGAACATGAAACTGGTTGGTTGTCCCGTAATACCACTGAATAATTCTTCTGGTATTGTTCCGGTTAAATTCGTACACCCACCAAACGTAGACCTAAAACGTGGCTGCAAGCCGTCTGATAACGTGCCAAATATAGCACCTAAACTGCCCGAAATACCTGCAACATTTTGATTTGCATAAAAACTTATTGCGGCGAACTGTTCGTTTTCCGAATAATTTCTGGCTGTTCCCGCGATTCCGATTTCATAACTGCCTGCAGCATCATATACATGGGTATATGTCGTATCGTTAGTATCGCTTTTATTGATTGTCTCATAGTTACCGTCACCCCAATCTATATAGAACACCCCTTGGGCACTGATTTTGAAAGAAAAAGTTTTCGTATCTGACGTCGTTGTTACCGTGAATTTTGGTTCTACGCCCAAGCCGCCCCACTTTACTGGTATAAAAGGATACTCTTGCAATCCTGTCGCGTTACGATACATGTTCAACCCGTAATCCAAATCGCGCCCGTAAACATCGTACAAGAATCTGCCATCTGGCATACGCGCAGACAATCCATCTAGTTTGTTACAATTATAAAAAGTCTGGCTGAACATATTTGTTGCAGGCGTGTCTGTCAAGTCCCCGAACAACCCTTGGGGTATTTTACCTGTTAGCCTTATACAATTATAAAACGTGCTGTAATACATACCCTCTGCCGGTCTTCCGACGATAGAGCCGAATACATTACTCGGCAAATTCTCTGTCAATCCGGAACAACCGTAAAACGTCTGATAATACATATCCTTGGCGGGCGTGCCAGAAATACCAGCAAACAGCCGCGCCGACAAACCGCCAGACAGCGAAGAACAATTATAAAAAGTGCTACGAAACATTGACTCTGCGGGCGCCCCCTGAACGCCAGCAAATAACGTTTCCGGTATACTGCCAGTTAACCTATTACAATTAGCAAAAAGTCCTTGAAACATAAACTCCGCAGGAGCGCCGTTTACCCCTGCAAACAAAGCCCCAGGAATTTCACCGTTCAACTTAGAGCACCCATTAAAAGTCGCATAAAACATATAAGGCGCAGGATTACCGCTTATTAAACCAAACAAATTTTCGGGTATGGGACCAGTCAAACCAGAACAATTATAAAAAGTTTGTGAAAACATATGCGAAGCCGGCGCACCCGATATTCCACCAAACAATCTTTCCGGTATCGCCCCCGATAGCGAAGCGCATTCGCTAAACGTATTTTGAAACATTGCTTTCCCAGGTTCGCCCCTTAAACCAGAGAATAAATTTGCCGGAATTTCGCCCGTTAACTTGGTACAACCCTCAAATAAACCATAAAACATATACTTAATCGGTGTACCGCTGACGCCAGAAAATAAAGTTTCTGGTATGGTACTTGATAAATTTGTACAACCACCAAACGTTTGATAGAAAACAGGCTGTGCACCGTTTTCTAATGTACCGAATATAGCGCCCAAACTGCCCGAAATACCCGCAATGTTCGTATTGGCTTTAAAAGATACCGCAGCCGTCGTGCTGTCTGTTGAATAATTATTTGCCTGACCACCAATGCCGATTGTATATGTACCTGCGGTATTATAATCGTGGCTATATATGATTGGCGTTGTATCTGTTTTAACTATTCTTTCTTTATAATTTCCCCAATCAATAGAATAAATACCTGCCGCGCTTATTATGAAAGAAAAATTCGTTGTATCCGATGTGGTTTTTACGAAAAATTCTGGTTCTATGACGATTAACCTGTCCACCGCATCAATTGTCGCAACCGTGTCAACCGCCTGCTTAGTAGCGTAATGTTCGTCTGTACCGTAACTTGTCGTAGCGGTACCGTTTAACAAGGCGTTTGTTTTATCAACCACCTTTAACAAATACTCTACATTCGCAATTTGATTTACCGCGCTTGGATAATAAGGAATATCAACACCCCAATCGCGCCTGATCAAAGAATGAATATAGTCCACATTAACCGCCACCGCCCCCCAACAAGCACACGGTAAAAATAACATAATAAAAAAACTACGAACGATTCGTTTTAACATCTTCGTTATAATATTACAAAAATACCTATACTTATGGCAAGGGCGGTGTTGGAACGTATAAAGTACCAGACACAGTATATTTACCTTGCATTGTTTGGATGGCGTCTGCACCGGTATCAACCTTGGTGCCAAGTTCCGTTTTTACTGCCAGCGCACTGGGATACTTTGTATCTGTTGCGTTTGCACCCTCAAAATTAGTTACTTTATTTGATATGTCTTCTTTGGCGGCGACAACATATCCGACATAAGCCTTGGAAGTCAAATCACAATAAGCAGGCTGGAACAAACCCAAAATGCACACAACACAAAACCATAGACAGTAAAATACTTTTTTCATATTTCTCTCTGCCAATAATATCAACTTACACGTATTTTATCATATTTGAAAAATTAATACAATTATCTTTTGTATCCCATTGCGACAATAAACATCTCTACAGAATCTTTGCGAGAAGCAGGAGGCTTTATATGATGCACAGATTCAAAACAGTCCTTAATTTGCTTTAATAAATCGCCCGTTGTTCCGCCGGTAAAAGACTTTGCAACGAATGTACCGCCCGGTTTTAGCGCACGTTTCGCAAAATCAAACGCATATTCCAGCAACACCATCTGTCGTAAATGATCTGTTTTTTTATGACCAACTGTATTTGGTGCCATATCTGACAACACCACATCAACCGTACCATGTTCTGTTACATCTTCGGGCAAATTAAGTTTGCCAACTAACCAATCAAGCGCCTCGTCTGTTGTAAAATCCCCCTTATAAAATTCAACGTCGGGTATGGGTGTTATTTCTAACAAATCCATTGCAAACACCCTAGACTTTGGAAATTCGCGTTTTACATATTGCGTCCACGAACCTGGTGCAGCGCCTAAATCTACCACAACCTGCCCGTTTTTTAAAAATTTGAATTTATCGTTTATTTCAATCAGTTTATAAACGGCACGCGCCCGATATCCTTCTTTGTGCGCACGCGCAACATAAGGATCGTTTGCCTGACGTTGAATCCAAGCAACAGAAGATTTTTTTGCAGCAATTTTTTTATTTAGAATTTTCATATTTATCTTATTTTATCTCTATTTTTCTGCTTTTGTTTCATTTTCTGCGCGTATTCACTTGCCACGAACCCGGCATTACCCCATCTACCAAAATTATATTTTTTATCCATTAAATAAAAAAACTTCTTTTTCGTACCGTGATGTTTATATTCTACAACGACCTGATACCCAGTATAATTAGCCCCATTCCAAACGTACACCGGCTCGGATACGCTTTTAATAGACCAATCAAAAATCTTTTTAAAGTTAACGACCATATATTTTCTGCCCTTTTTTCTCTTGCTGATGCAAATACTTTTCCATCATACAACGATAATATGCTTTAGCCGCCGCTTCCGCTGACGAATAACAAGCCCACGATTGCTGATTTTTCGTATCAAAACACTTGTCTTTACAACCGTGATGAACGTAAAGCACCCTGACCTTAAAGCCTTTTGCCCCCGTTTCAAAATCAACAAAGCGATACGGTTCTGTAACGCATTTAATTTCCCAATCAAATAATTTTTTAAAATTAATGTTCATGTTGATTATCCTTATAAATCTGCTCCTTAATCAAGTTATAAAAATTAATAGCATTTCTTAAAGCAATCTTCCTATCTTCTGGGCATTGATTTTTGACGACAAACACCTGTTCTTTATTCGCTCTATACCTATATTTTACAACCACAACGAACCCTAATAAGCGACGTTTGTTATCGTCTGTCTTTCTGTAACAAGAAAACGGTGCTTCTATGCCGATAGGATTTTTATCTAATAATTTTTTTACGCTATTTTTTAGGTTTATCAACCTTCGTCGGCCCATATTTTATTATACTCCTTGCTTCCTCATTTTTTCCATAACTGCTTCCATACCGCCCATTTTTTGAATCATTGCCATCTGCTGGCGCATTTTAGTATATTGCTTTATCATATGTTCAACGTCGCGAACCGTACAACCTGCGGTTTCTGCAATTCTTGCTTTTGCGTTGGCAAATATTTTTTCCGGCTCGGCCCGTTCAGCGGCGGTCATAGCCTCTAATATTTTTATCTGCGCGTCCACACTGCCGTCTTTAATTTTTTCTTTCATAGCGGATACCGCACCAGACATACCGGGCACCATTTTTAACAATCCGCTAAAATTACTCATTTTTTTAATTTGTTTTAACTGCGCCAACATATCATTCATGTCAAATTGACCTGACATCATACGTTGCGCGGTTTCTTTCATGCCGCTGGGTATTTTTTCTTCCAACTGTTGTAATTCTTTATCCGTTATTTGTTCGTTTTCAATAGGACTAATTTTTTCTTTTTTCTTTTTGCCAAATCCAAACATTTTCATACTCCTTTATTATGATATTATTTTTTCTTTTGCGGTTTGTCCAGATACTTCTTTAAATATTTACCTGTAAGCGATTCCGGAACATCGGCAATTTGTTCGGGCGTCCCAGTTGCAATAACGCGCCCGCCACCTGCCCCACCGGCAGGCCCCAAATCAATAATCCAGTCAGCAGTTTTTATCACTTCCAAGTTATGTTCAATCACAATTACGGTATTTCCCTGGTCTACCAATTCGTGAAGAACAGATAACAACATTTTTATATCTTCAAAATGTAAACCTGTTGTCGGTTCGTCTAAAATATAAATAGTTTGCCCCGTACTGCGTGCTGCCAGTTCTTTTGAAAGTTTAATTCTTTGCGCTTCGCCGCCGGATAAATCCAAAGAACTTTGCCCCAGTTTAATATAATCTAGGCCTACCCGCTTTAATAACTCTAACTTTCTGGCAATTTGTGGAACATTAATAAAGAACCTATACGCTTCGTCAACAGTCATATCCAACACATCTGCAATGGACTTTCCTTTATATTTAACAGCCAAGGTTTCGTCGTTATATCGGGCACCGTGACACTTATCACATTCTACATACACATCGGCCAAGAAATTCATTTCTATTTTTATCTGTCCGTCACCCTGACACGCCTCGCAACGACCACCCTTTACATTAAACGAGAATCTGCCAGACGTGTAACCGCGTGCTTTTGCTTCTGGCAGCCCCGCAAAGAAATCGCGAATATTAGTAAATACGCCCGTATAAGTTGCAGGATTACTGCGTGGCGTACGTCCAATGGGCGACTGATCAATATCAACGACCTTGTCCACGTTTTCCATACCGCGAATGATATCATGCTTTCCGACTTCTAGCTTAGAGTTATATAAAGCACGCATCAACGCGGGGTACAATGTATCTAGTAACAAAGTTGACTTACCAGAACCGGAAACGCCGGTCAAAGCAATAAACGTACCTAATGGAAAATCTACATTTATATTCTTTAAGTTATTTTCACACGCACCGCATACAGAAATCATATGCCCGTTACCCGCGCGCCGTTTTTTTGGAACATCTATTTTGCGCGCCCCAGATAAATATTGACCCGTCAAAGAATCCTTGCATTTAATTACATCTGCCGGCTTACCTGCGACAACGACATTTCCGCCGTTAACGCCTGCGCCCCGCCCTATATCTACCAAGAAATCGGCTGCGCGCATCGCGTCTTCGTCGTGTTCAACGACAATTACAGTATTATCTTTATCACGCAACATTTTTAACGTATCCAGTAATTTATCGTTATCGCTTTGATGCAAACCAATAGAAGGCTCGTCCAAGACGTACAGAACGCCCGATAACCCGCTGCCTATCTGAGAAGCCAGTCTAATTCTTTGCGCTTCCCCGCCAGATAAAGTTCCAGCCATTCTTGATAAAGTCAAATACCCTAACCCAACGTTTTGCAAGAAGTGCAATCGGCTTGTAATTTCACGCAAAATCATTTTTGCAATATCATTATCTTTTTGTGATAAACAGTTTGGTAAATTCGTAAACCAGCGCAAAGAATCATCAACAGACATATCACAAACATCCATGATATCTTTATTATTAACCCTTACGCACAAAGCCTGAATATTCAAGCGCTTACCATGACAAACCGGGCACGGCTTTTCCGACTGATATTTTGCCAATTCAGCGCGCATTGCCTCTGATTCCGATTCTCGCCAGCGCCGTTCTATATTAGGAATGACCCCTTCATAAGGCTTTTCATAAACAAAACCGTTCCAATTAATTTTTATGGCTTCATCGCCGCTTCCATATAAAATCAGATTTTTTTGTTCAGGCGTCAAAGTATGCCATGGCTTAGAAAGAGGTATTTTATATTTTTTATGTAAAGCATCTAACAAATGTTCAAACTGACTAAGCATTCCACCACGCGACCAAGGCGCAATTGCCCCATCCAATATAGACTTTGACGGATCTGGTATAACCAAATCTGGCGACATGTTTAACTGTACGCCCAAACCGTCACAAGCACTGCACGCCCCCATAGGCGCATTAAATGAAAACAACCTAGGTTCTATTTTCGGCACGGTAAAACCGCTGACTGGGCAAGCATAATTTTGCGAATACAAACTGTCCTCATTTGTATCCAAGCGACGTACCAACACAGACCCCGGCACCAATCGCAACGAAGCCTCAAACGAAGAATATATTCTGGAACGAAATTCTTCTTTATCGGAATCCGACGCATCTGCAGCCGGCATCTGCAACCTATCTACGATTACGAACATCGTATGCTTTTTATTTTTATCCAAAGGCGGAACGGCAGACAAATCGTATAACTCATCATCAACTATTGCGCGTTGATATCCTTGTTTTATCAAAAAGGCAATTTCTTTTCTATATTCGCCCTTTCGCTCCCGCACCAGTGGGGCCATTATAAAAACCTTTGTACCGGCAGGTATCGTCATGGTCCAATCAACCATCTCTCCGATAGTCTGCGACTTTATAGGTAAACCCGTAACAGGCGAATGAGGCACCCCGATTCGAGCCCACAATAAACGTAAATAGTCATAAATTTCTGTAACAGTACCAACCGTTGACCTGGGGTTCTTAGACGTGGTTTTTTGTTCTATTGAAATAGCCGGCGCCAGCCCCTCTATTAAATCAACGTCTGGCTTTTTCTGCATATCCAAGAACTGACGCGCGTACGAAGACAAAGATTCTACATACCTGCGTTGTCCTTCGGCATAAATAGTGTTAAACGCCAGCGATGACTTTCCAGAACCAGATACGCCAGTAAAGACCACCAATTTATTCTTTGGTATGTCTAAATCAATATTCTTAAGATTATTTTCCCGTGCGCCACGGATTTTAATTAATTTACTCATACAAATGAATATAGCGAAAATATTATATTTTTCAATAGAATGGGCGAAATTTCTTTCGCCCATCACTAATTTTACTCTGCCGACTGCTGCGCGTCACCAGCAGGCATCAAGGTATCCGCCGACATTAAAATACCGGACTTTCTGACATAATTATCACCCTGTTTTGGTGCCAATTGTCCGTTTACCCATATATCTACGCCGCCGGCATTGCCAAACGTTGCCTTGTAATCGTCACCCGCAGGAACATAATACACGTCACCAGGTACTAAAACGCGACTAAATACGGTATTACCGCGATTATCTTCTATTTTTACCCAAGATTCTTGGCTTGCTTGCAAAATAATCTCCGCATTTTCGCTGTTTTCCGTACCAAAACGCTCACGCACGGCCTGTTTATATTCTGGTTCTACCACTGCGGTTGTTAACACCGATTCTGTACCAGCGTCAACCGAATCATTATTTCCTGGGATGAAGGCAACTAATGCAATAATAATCGCTATCAACAAGGCTAAACCACCAACAAACCATAACCATTTTTTACGAACAAAATTGCAAAATTTATTGTTCAAACAAAAAGAAAACTTTTTACGTTTTTCGCCGTTATCATCAACATTTACAGAACAACTGTGACCGTCGTCCGAACTTTCTTCATCTTGGCAATCAGAAATCAAGCCCATTTCTTTTTTAAGTTTATTAACAATTTCGTCAGGATTTAAACCCAATTCCATAGCGTAATTACGTGCAAACCCCAAAATATAAACGGTTTCCGGGATAACATTATAATTACCTTGCTCTAAGGCTTCTAAAAATTCTTCCCGTATGCACAACTGCTTTGACACCGTCGCAATTTCGCGTTTACGCCGACCGGTTGTTCTGGCATGACGCAAGATTTCACCTACGGACATATTAGTTGTATCAATATTATTTTCACTCATTGATTTCCCCTGTTTGATTATTTGATATCATAGAATCTATACTTATAAATGGCAACTCCAAAATTCACAAATTGTATTTTTCAATTCTTGTTCGTCGTTTATTTGATTTATTTTGATACGAAATTCCGCAGAATTTGGCATACCAGCAGAATACCACGCCACATGTTTACGAAACATTGGAATTGCGTTTTTAGCGCCATAATAATCCAATACATAATTTAAATGTTGCAATACTATATTTCCAATATTATCGGGCACAGCGCACCCCCCAGACAAAACGCCCAACTGCCAAGGTTTGCCCAACATAGCCCGCCCAATCATAACGCCGTCGTAACCCAAATTTTGCATACGTTGAACGTCGTCTTGTGTTTTTATGTCCCCATTTGCTATAACAGGTATATTAAAACTTGGCTTTGGCGGTAAATCAGACTGTCCAAGATATAATTGCGCTCTTGTACGTCCATGCAAAGCCACAAAGCTGACGCCACAATCAACGGCAACATTTACTAAATCTTGCCAATTTTTATGCGCGTCATCCCAACCCAAACGCGTTTTTATTGAAACGGGAATATTAACGGACTTGACAACTGTACGCATTATTTGTTCTGCCAGTTTGTGATCTCGCATCAAAAACGCCCCTGCTCCGCTACGTGTCGCAACCTTTGGTACAGGACAACCCATATTTATATCTATCCACGACGCGCCGGCATCCTGCAAGATTTTTGCTGCATCCCCCATCAACCTGACGTCGGCGCCAAAAATTTGCGCGCCTATATTACCTTCATCATCATAACGATCAAAATTACGTAAGCAGTTTTTATGCTGCTCTACCAAAGAATGACAAGAAATCATCTCTGTATAAAGCGGAGCATCTGGCGAAAACATACGAACAACTCTACGAAACGGCTTGTCCGTAACGCCAGCAAGAGGCGCACCAAAAATTTGCTTATTAGTAAACATTTATGATATAATTACACTTATGAAGGAAAAAATCAAAAATTTCTTTGGCTTTATCGGTCGCGCTTGGTCCGGCAGTTTTCGCGGTAAAATCGGCATTTTACTGGGGGTATTTGCTGCCTTTATGTTCGTCAGAATATTTTGGGGCGAAGTTAATTTACAAAACTTCGTCATAAACATATGGCGACTGAACGCAGAACAAGAACAATTAATGGCCGAACAAGAAAAACTAAACACCATTAATAAACACATAGAACTACTTCAAGGCTACAGCGCGGATTATGTAGAAGAGCTCGGTTTAAAGTATTTAAACGTTGGCGATCCAAAGATAAGAATATTAAAGATGTAAAAAAACCGCCTTATCGGCGGTTTAACTTTAATTTAAATACACAATAACTGAATTTAGGTACATAGCAAACACCAACCAAACGATATAAGGAACGATTAAATATCCTGCAGATTTTCTTAATTGATAGAAAGCGCGCATCATCCATATAGAAAACGCCAACAATATTACCAAGCAAATTAATCCGGCGCTTGGCAACTGTAAACCAAAGAACAAATAGGACCACAAAGCATTTAACCCCATTTGCACTGCGAACAACCAATATGCCTTTGATTTAGTTTGCCGGGTTTTATCTGAGATTATCAAATACAAAGCAATACCCAACAACAGATATAAAATTGGCCAAACAACCGCGAAAACCCAACCATCTGGTGTCAACAAAGACTTATTCAAGGCGTTATACCACACGTCCGACGGACCAGTTGGCGAATATATCATACCTATGGCCCCGGGTATAAACGAAATTATAACAGCGATAATGAATTGGAAAAATTTTTTCATAACAAAGCCTCCCTTTATTTGCCAAGAATTATAACATATCCGTCATTGAATCCCCACAGGAACGATTTCACAGAAAAAGATGCAAGGCGCACTTGAAATTTGTATAAAAATGTTGTAGACTTGCAAAGCAACGCGCCCTTAGCCCAGCTGGATAGAGCATCGGATTTCTAATCGTCCGTAATTTTTATGGATAGATTTGGATTTAAATGCATAAATGCTGGATTTGTGCGGATGTGCGCAAAAAATCAGTTCTGTATAAAATCGGATACAGATTGATTGAAATGT
>CASETE010000012.1 GCA_949290785.1 uncultured Pseudomonadota bacterium | reverse complement strand
TATTTTACAGTCATGCAAGTCCCGAAGAGATAGGCCACGTCCGTACGTTATTAAACGGTCAGATATTGTCGTTGTATGACGACATAACGGCCGCGAAGGAAGGCAAACCGGTCCCTGAACCCGTCACCCAATCAGAATAAAACACAATCCCCGAACAACACGGGGATTTATTTATATCATCAGTCAATAAAAAATACCCCGGATATAATATCCGGGGAATATTTTATTTTGCAAAAGAATAATTCATCTGCAAATGATTCGGGTTATAAGTACCGTTCATAATTGCCAGTGTATCTTCTACGATAACCAGTTCTTCGTTTGTGGCAACCATAAAGATTTTTACACGGCTGTCTGGGGCGCTGATTTCCATTTCATCAACGCCTTTGCGTGCCAATGCAACTGCGTTCTTTTCTTTATCCAGTTTAACGCCCAGTCCTTCCAGACCTTCGCAGAATTTTTCGCGCAAGAAATCGTCGTTTTCACCGACGCCTGCAGTAAAGACCAACGCGTCAACATGACCCAGTTCTGCCATAAATGCGCCAATATAACGTTTTACATTGTGCGCCTCCATTTGAATGGCAAGACGACATTTGTCATTCGTTTCTTTGTTTTGTTCTACATCACGTCTATCTGCAAAGCATTCTGTCAATCCCAGCAATCCAGAATCTTTGTTCAGATGCTTTTGCATTTGGTCGGCACTTAGCCCCAGTTTTTGCATGACGTATAATACAATGCCCGGGTCCAAGTCACCTGGACGCGTGCCCATCGTTAATCCAGCCAGTGGCGTCATACCCAAAGATGTATCAACAGATACACCGTTCCTTATCGCACACGCAGACGCGCCAGATCCAATGTGCAACGTTATTAAATTGCATTCAGATGCGGGCTTGTTCAGCATTTTTGCAGCGCGCTTGGATACGTACAGGTGTGACGTCCCATGAAAGCCGTATTTACGAACGCCTAATTCCGTATACCAAGCGTTTGGAACGGCATAGCGATACGCGTAATCCGGCATTGTTTGATGAAATGCAGTATCAAATACGGCAACTTGTGTTGCGTTTGGTAATAATTGCTTTGCTGTTACGATTCCTAGCAACGCCGCAGGATTGTGCAACGGTGCAATGGAAGACAATTCTTCAACTGTCTTTATTACGTCGTCTGTGATTTCAACCGAGGACGCAAATTTTTCGCCGCCCATAACAACGCGATGACCAACGCCCTTGATTTCATTCATGTCAATTGACGCTTCGCGTAACATAAACAGCACAACGTTTAGCGCTTCGTTATGATTTTTCATTTCTGTTTCTTTGCGTTGTTTCGTGCCGTCTGGATACTTCTGGGTAATGAAAGAATCTGGCAGACCGATTTTTTCAACGTTACCGCCGACCAACGCTTTTTTTGAATCAGCATCAAAAACTTGATACTTTAATGAAGAAGAACCGCAGTTCAAAGCAAGTATATACATAATATCCCCTTTTTCTATGCGGTAAGCATAGCAGATGATTTTATGCGTTTCAACAGTAAACTCTGAATAAAATGCGCCAATTTTCCGGCGTTATGTTTGTCGTTGCGCCCGTGCTTTTATGACTGACCCAGAAAGATTGCTCGTTGACCATCAGTTTTACGTGCAGCCCAAGCGTGTCCACAAAGGCGTTCGGTGCAGGGTTGGTCCGATTTTCTATGCCGAACGCGGCGACTTCATCGCCTATGCTGTATCCTGCTTCTGGCGTTTGGCATACCAAAAAAACCTGCGTAATTTTTGCCGTTTTCTCTGTGTTAAAGATATATTCAATTGATGCGGCGTTGGATATATTTATTAAACTGCTGGTTAATGTGTTACACGCTTGCAGGCCGAATCTGTTAAAAAGGTTTTGCCAAAATTCGTCGGGGACCAGGTCTATGTCAAAATCCGCACCCCCCGTTTCGCCGGATGTACCTGTTTGTTGATCTGCCTTGGCCAACGCGAACCCACCCAACGTTTCGCCGTCATGAACGCGAATAGTTTTTGCGTCTGTATCAAACGTTATTTCCCCCGCCAAGCCTGTAAAGTTATCGTTTTGTGCGGTCGTGCCGCGCCGAATTTGAAGTACTCGTGCCATAAAAAAATCCTTTTCTTATGATTAAATTGGAAATTAAAAAAGCCGCCGATATCGGCGGTTGAAATGTACAAGCATTATAACACAAATCCGCAAAAAAATCAAGCGTTCATAAATTGATTATCGCCCGATAGAGTTTGCGGTATAAAACTGCCGGAACTTTTCATCTATCGGTCTTGTCGTTCCGTCTTCAAGTGTTTTTGTCATAGATTTTTGGACTTTGGAATGCCGTCTGAATATTTTATAGTCTTTGGATATAGAACTATTTACAAAATCCCAGAAAGCAAAAAGTTCTTCCATCTGTTTGCGTTTTTCTGGGTCTGCGTATTCAATAGAACCCATAGATTCTTTTATTCTTTTTGTACCGTTCTTGAATTTTACGCCTTTTTGTCTTACTAATTTATTCTTTACAAAATTAGCGGTTTCAAAAGCCAATATACCGGCGGCTTTTATAGTTTTGTCAAAGGCGTTTGTAACAAATTGTACACCCTCGCTTTTTTGGTTAAAAGATAAACTTTTATCGCTAAATATAGCAAAATCCTTGGTTGCGTCTTGTAATTTATCTCGCACAGAAGAGGTTGTGGCACCATATCTAACCATTGCCAATGTTTCAAGTACAGTTTTTGCTTCGTTTACTTTATCGTTGTGCACGGCGTCTTTTATAACTTCTTGAACGATATATCGCATTTGATCGCCGTCTTTTGTTGCTTCTGCAAAAGCTTTTGTTTCAGATAGTTTTTTTAATGTTTTTACAAAATAATCAAAATCCGTCTTTGCTTTTGGGGCCAATTTAGATTTTATTTTATCTGCGGAATCCAATATTTTCCCTAAACCATCAATTGGACGTATGTTATTATTTATGATTTCAGATACAATATATGATGCGTTCGTAGAATAAATATGTCTTTCGTGGCGAGACCGCCATCTGCCGAAATAGTCTTTTTCCCAATCGTTTATTTTCTTTTTAGCCCTATCCAACAAACGTTTTCTGTCTTTATATAATGGTGGCAGAAAATTCTTACTATCCGGATTTGTATAATTAGATTGACGTAAAGCCTGATCAATAGAATAACTTATTAATCTTGTGTCGTCTTTTGCGGAAAATTCATTAAAAACTTCTGGTTTAGTTATTATACCCTTTACAAGGTCTGTATAATTTTTTTGAAACTCAGACAATTCAGCTGTTGTCGCTGGTCTTCCTTGCCCGCTTTTTTCATATAATGTGTTAATGTCTTCAGTCGCAATCGGTGGTGGTTCTGGAAGTGAGCTATAATCGTATATTATTCGTGCACAAACTGCCCTTAATATATCTAATGATTTTTTATCTGTTTTAAATGAACCATCATTTAATTTTTTTATTAATTTATCTGTAGAACTTGATGGTATGTCATTTGCCTCCAGAGTGGCACGGATTTTTGTTAAATATATTGCGAAATCGCGGGCGACATCTGTTGTTAAAATATCTGTTACCTCAGCAGAAACTTCAAACGGTGCCAAGCATTTACCGGGACCGTAAAACTTATCAATGAATTTTTCAACATCTTCATGATACCTTGTTGCGCCTTTTCTTTCGGAGTTAAGAGAATATAAAACATTTTGAAAATTTTCATACAGCTTTTGCCAATCGTCGGGGGTATTTATATCATATTCAGAAGCGGTGGGGTCTGGCAAGGCGGCTTTTGGATCCCAAGTGTTTTGGTCTTTTGTAGCAGTGTTCTTTTTTTTATAATCTTCTAATCTTGCACGTTGTGCGTCATCCATACGTGATAGATTTAATTGAAAAGCCAAATCATGTATAAATTTCTCAAACTCTGCCATGACAGTTCCTTATTCTTACACATTTAATTATAGTATTTTTTGACAAAAATTCAAGCTGTTGCACCTATAAACAGGAAACGGTTCTTGTATGCTGAAGGGTGTAAAATCAGATACAATGTCATTATGGGCATAACGTTAAAGAACCTTTTATTGAAAACCATACCCTACTTACTGTCTGTAATAGGCGGCATAACTATATTCCTGATATCGCTAGACAGGGTAAAAGACCCGAACGTCAGCGGGCTAATAGACAATATTGCGGCTTCTTTACTTTCTATACCGCTTGTTTTTTTGCTGTATGACTATACGAATTACAGAATTTCAAAACAAGTTAACAGGACTTTGGCGACTAATATTTCAGACAAGGTGAATTCTGTGGTTTTGAATATTGTCGTTTTTTTGCGGCATTCTTTGGGGTTAAAAGTCAATGTACATCTGGAAACTTTTAATAAGTTGCAGGATTGGTCAATTAAGAAAATAGCGCAACGTTTAAAGATAACGCGTGCAGAAATGAATAATCTGCGGGCGTATAGATATGAAATAGACGAGATTTTATATCGCGCCAGCCGTGGGAATGTATTAACCAGCGAACAGACGCAGATATTGTCTGCATTAAGTCGCGAGATATTGCATCTGATGACTGAACATAACTTTCATCGCGATAGAGTGATTGTTGCTAAGCATGTTAGAAATATAATATTGCATGTTATAGAATGGCAAGACGCCAGTGCAACGATGTCTGCGGGCTTAGAAAAAGATATGCCGGACGACGTGTCGGATGGTCTATAAAAGTACAAAAAAGCAAAAAGAGTTATTTTTGCTTGCATTTCATAAAAAATTATGTCAAAATTGCCCCCGAACCACAGAAAAAGAACAGAAATGTTCTTATTTCTGGTTCCGTTTTGGGGACATAGCTCAGTTGGTAGAGCAAATGACTTTTAATCATTGGGTCCAGGGTTCGAGTCCCTGTGTCCCCACCAAGATAAACCGCAGGAAATCGCGGTTTTTTATTTTGATTTCGGTATTGGTCATAAAAAATTCTTGCTTGACAAAATGTGCCATTATTGTCTATGTTAAAGCATGGTAAAAAAATCAAGTCATGTACAACTTAGAAATAACAGAATTTCTGATATCTTGGACTTATTTTGTGTCGCGCAAAGTTTGGGTTACGGGTACTTGCTTGTAAATGTGGTAAGAAAAACGACATTTATTTTTTTACGAACACCGAAATATTGACATAAGTTTTAATAAAAGGGAACGAAGATGGATTTACAAATACAGTTAGATAATTTTATGTTTGATACAGCAAAGAATAAAATCAGCCAAAATCCAAACAATGCAAATTATCAAGACTCATTTGTAGAGACCATGAATCAAGAGTTAAGCAGGGGGCATGTAGACATAAGAACAGACAAAACAAGGAAAAGTTTGTTTATTATGTTAGATAACAAGGTTGTCTTAGAAGTTTATGATAATCAAATTGTCGGGGTTTCTTTACCGAATACGCAATATATCGGTCTTAATTTTTTGCGTGATTCTGTCGGTATAAAATACTTTCGTGCGCCAAATTTATTAAACATTGGTCATTCGTTTATGGCACATAACAAAGCGTTGTCGGTTTTTGAAGCGGACAAATTGCGGTGCATCAGCGGTGCGTTTCTTGCGGCTAATGAGGATTTGGAACAGTTAGTTCTGCCAAATTTAGTAAATGTTGCGGATGATTTTTTATCTAAAAACATAAAAATTCGTAAATTCAATGCGCAAAACTTGCGTTTTACCGGCGACAATTTTTTAAGTTCAAACACGCAGTTAAAGAAATTATCTTTCCCGAAGTTACAGGTTTGCGGAGACAACTTTTTAGAAAAAAACAAAAAATTGGCTGTATTTGATGCGCCAAAGTTACGAAGCGCGGGTAAAAATTGCTTATATTCAAATTTGCGTGTAAAGAATTTGCAGTTGGCGATGTTAGGTTACCTAGACGATAATTTTATGCATGATAATGAAATAATGGAACAAATGCATGTACCGAAAATTACTTCTATTGGCGGTGGGTGTCTGCATAACAATAAAAATTTGCAAGAGTTATGTATTAATGGTGTGAAAGAAATATCTGACGACTTTTTGTCTAAGAACAAAAAGCTTGCGAAGTTACAAGCGAAGAACGTAACCAAAATTGGCAATAAATTTTTATTAAGTAACACAGATATTGTGTATTTATCTTTGCCGTCGGTACAACGTATAGGCGATTATTTTATGGCTAAAAATAAAAATCTAAGTTTTTTTATGGCGCGTAATTTAAACAGGGTAGGTTCGTACTTTTTATTTGAAAACAAGGCTATTCAGAATTTGATACTTGATAAATTAGTGTATACTGACATTGCGTTTATGGCTGAAAACGAGATTTTGGAAAAGTTAAGTGCGAACAGTTTACAGGTTACGGGCAATTGTTTCTTGCGCAGTAACAAACAGTTACGTCGGTTACAGTTGCCAAGCGCGAAGGAATTGAATCCGGGTTTTTTATGTGAAAACGAAAAAATATCATACTTGCAATTGCCAAGCGTTTGTCCGGGCTATATAAAGATGCAACATAACAAGCATATAAAGGATGTGTATAAAGCAAGTCTTTCACAAAAGCAAAAGTTGTTATACATAATGAATAAATCAAGATGATGAAAGTTATGCTTGCAAAAAGTTTTATAAATTTTACCCTGTATGTATGCGGAAATATATAGACATTCATTGTCATTTACAAGACGTCATAAACGTTCAAGAATTGATGTCTGACGCATTGCAACGCGGTGTGGTTGGGTGCGTCTGTAACGCGACGCGCCAGCAAGATTGGACAGGGTTGATAGAAATCGCAAGACAGGTCAAGGGCGTATATTGTGCTTTGGGCATACATCCGTGGTATGTATGTGATGCGTCGGGCGATTGGCTTTCGCGATTGTATGACATGTTAGTGCAAAATCCGAATTTGATGCTGGGCGAAATAGGGTTGGATAAACATAAACCCGATATTGATTTGCAGGTGCGTTGTTTGTCAGCGCAGTTGGATTTGGCGGTTCGGTTAGATAGGTGTGTGCATATTCATTGCGTTGGTGAATGGACAAGGTTGTTACAAACGTTGCGTAATGTGTCTTGTAAATATCCGCCATTGATATTTCATTCTTTTAATGGTGGAAGTGCGATTATGCAAACCTTGTTGCATGATTATGATGCATATTTTTCTTATTCGCCTGTGATTTTAAAGGGCGGTTATAATAAAACAAAAGAAACCATATCAACCGCCCCGTTGGATAAAATGTTGGTGGAAAGCGACGGCGCGGATATAACGACGGTACCCACCGTTGCAAAGCAATTGGCGGACGTTCGCGGTCAAGATGCGAACTTGATTATTGAACAAATATATGAAAACAGCCAAAGGATTATAAGTTATGGACAGACTGCATAGAACGCGCTTGTTGTTTGGCGACAGTGCGATGAACAAGTTACAAAGTTCCAGTGTAATGATAGTTGGTTGTGGCGCGGTTGGTTCTTTTGCGATAGAGGCGTTGGCGCGCAGCGGTATCGGGCATTTGATTTTGGTTGATTTTGATAAAATAGAAGAGACCAACATAAATCGTCAGTTGTTTGCACTGCACAGTACCATCGGTAAGCCAAAGGTATTTGTTGCGTCAGACAGAATCCATGATATTTCGCCTGATATCAAGGTCAGCGCGTATAATATGTTTTTTGACGCAAATGCGCGGCTTGCAGAAACGCCCGATTTTGTCATAGATGCGATTGATACAGTTGAACCCAAAATTGCGTTGTATAAGTGGTGCCAAGATAAAGACGTTCCATTTATATCCAGTATGGGCGCCGCACGAAAAACGGACGTATCAAAAATTAAATACGGTAAAATTACAGAAACTAAAGTATGTCCGTTGGCGTCAAAAATAAGAAAGATTGTAAAAGAAGAAAAACTGAAAGATTTTGATACTGTATATTCTGTGGAGCCCGCTGATAAAAACGTAACAGGAAAAACGTTCGGTTCTGTTATAACGGTAACAGGCGCTTTTGGTTTGATGTTGGCCAATTTTGCTATTCAGCGCATTTTAGATAAAGATTGATATAAACGGCGGTTGTACAAGCGCGTTTTTGTGGGTTGTTTTTGTGGCAATATGTTCTTGTATGTAATATTGAAACGCTTTGTTTTCTGCGGGATAGGTACCTTTTCCTAAGTCCAGTATTGTGATTGAACGGTCGTTGAAAAAAGTTTATAATTATATTGTCTTAGTGACACTTTTAACAAACCTTGAAAAGGAGAAAAAGATGAGAGGACTGACAGACTATGTTTTAAAACCGTTAACCTTTATCGGTGCTTTGAACTGGGGACTGATAGGTATATTTGGTTTTGACCTAGTTGCGTTTATATTTGGCCCTGCGACGCTTGCCAGCAGTATAGTATACAGTTTGGTTGGTATTGCAGCATTAGTATGGTTGATAATCATGCTGGTTGAAAAAATGTCTAATAATTAAATAAAACAGAAAAACAATAATTCATGTCATCCGCCCCACTGGGGCGTTTTTTTATAAATCCAAACGTTGCAAGAATCTGCGCAAAGTTATATTTTGCACCCCCATAAGTTTGGCAATCTGGTTTTTAGATACACCGTTATTCAACAAGAGTTTGATTTTTTTTGTGTTTTTGGACAACTTTAATTTTTTTGATTGCGCCGCAAACGGTCGCCCCAGTTTTTTACCAGAAGCCTTGATGCTGTCCAACGAAGCCTTGGTTCGTTGACTGATAAGGTTGCGTTCTATTTCGGCAGACAGGCCGAAAGCGAACGCCATGACTTTGGATTGGATATCGTTTCCCAACCGATAGTTTTCTTTTATCGTCCACACTTGGCAATTTTTATTAAGGCACTGTTCCAGAATTTTCATTACTTCCAGCAGAGAACGACCCAGCCGGGATATTTCGCAAGCAATCAAGATATCGCCGGGGTATAATTCGTCCAACAGATTCCCCAGTTGTCTTTTGTTAAGAGGCTTTCTGGAAGAAATGGTTTCTTGCACCCAAGTATCTATTTTTATGTTATGAAGTTTAGCGAATTGCTCTATTTCATATTTTTGATGTTCGTGCGTCTGCTTGCAAGAACTGACGCGGATATAACCTATGATAGCCATAAAAAACTCCCTCGTTAAGTTGTTGTACAATTGGTCAATTTAATAGAACCATTAAATCAACTACTTTTTTTCTAAATTTATTTATTTGCACCCAAGAATAAAAAAACGCCTGTTTTTCAATTGATACAGACGTTTGTAGGGGTCTTGTTGCATGTTTGTTTTTTCTGATTTTGCTAGTAGGAACACAATCGTTGGTTTGTGACATATTTCCTGTGAACGTTTAGTGTTTAAACGTATGTGAAGTACTAACAAAAAGGAAAACTTATGAAAAAACATGTTTTTTTAACATCGTTATTTGCAATAAGTATTTCTTGCGCGGCAAACGCTGCAACGGATGTTACTTTTGCAGGTAATTATACAAAAGAAGATGGTGAAACCATTGCTAACGTATCTGATCCTTTGGCTGATACAACATATTCGTATGAGGCGTCTGACGGTTCCACCGTTTCTGACGTTGCATATGGAACGAATCCTGATATGACAAAATTTACCTATACCGATAAAGACGGCGGTACGGCAGATTTTTCTACTGGTATACCAGAACAAAGTGATTTTACCGGTACGTCCACGGCAACAGGCGATGTAACCACAACCCAAGAAATCGTTGCTGGGGCAACAATTGACAGAAACAACTATTCTTACAAGAATGGTAACGGCGACACTGTTACATTAGGTGAAACAGCACAAAATATGGTAACAGAACAGACTTTGTCTGCATCTGCCGGCGGTATAGTTGTTACAACAACGAACGGCAGCGCACAAATTAATGGCGAAGATGTTACCAGTTTGGACGGTGGTATGTATACGGCCGCTTTAAGTACGGGTACACAATATAAATTGTCACCTGATGGTTCACAGTTGTTAAATATGGACGGGGCAGTTCAAACGCCAGATGCCGGGTCCGAATTGGAAACTTTATTCACAAACTTGAAAGCCGAATATGATTCTGACAAAGCGATTTTTGAATCAAACGTATCAACGACCGCTGCAAACTGGGTAACGGAACAGACAAACTTTGGTGCTGCGCAAGATATATTTAATGCTGACAGCGATATAATTCAAGATCTGAACGATAATTTTGCAACCGTCGGCGAAGCAGAGGACTTGTTGGCACAGGCGCAGGCAAATCAGCAGAATGCGGCAAATCAACAAGCAGCGGAAGAAGCCTTGTATAATGCTGCCAAGGGCACATATGATGCGCCAATTTTAGAAACAATTGAAAACGGTGCTAATTCTGCAATAAATGACTCTTTGGCAGAAGGAGGGGCGATATCTGATGCGATTGCAACTGAAACAGACCGGGCGACAGCTGCGGAAGAAGCCTTGGGTGACAGAATTACCGCAAATACCGATGCGATAACCGCAAATACCGATGCGATAACCGCAGAAACAGAGCGCGCGATAGCAGCAGAAGCAGTGTTGGACGGTAAAATCGCAACAAATACGGCGGCAATTGCTCAAGAAACAGCAGACCGTATTGCTGGTGACGAACTGACCTTGGGGGCGGCGAAAGCGTATACAGATGCCCAAAGTGAATTGACGTTAAGGGCAGCAAATGCTTATACGGATAACCGCGTAAATACGTTGGAAAAAGAACTATCAGCTGGTATTGCCAGTACGGCTGCTATGTCGGCGGTTGCGGTCTCTGACGTTGACAAGGGCGAATTATCTGTTGGTGGGGGGTATGGTTATTATAACTCTCAATCGGCGGTTGCTTTTGGGGCTGCGTTGGGCTTGACGGACAGATGGTCTGTTAATGCTGCGGCAGGTTTGTCTGATTCTAATGTAAGTTTCAGAGCTGGAACAAATTATAAATTCAAATTGTTCTAAAGCTAAACCTGCGATTGAAAATCAAAAGCTGTCAACTTCCTGTCAATATGGCAGGAAGTTTTTTGTATTTTGTGCTGGGTGTCGAGAGCGACTTTCATCCAATTTTGCATAAAAATAAGGCAGCCGCCAGACGATAAAAAATCCGCAGAAATCTGCGGTTTTTCGTTTGTTGCTTAGAGTTTGTCTAATATTAAGCTATATAGCTCGGTTTTTGCTTTGCGGTGTTATCCGCAAATAAAATGCCTGATATTCCGACACGGCATAAATCTGAATAAATTGGTCTGTCTAGTTTAAGCATTTTGATTAGATTGCTCGGTTTTTGAAAAATAGCAACATCTTTATAAGACACAATTCCGTTTTTGACAGTTTTTATCAGTGCGCTTGGTAATTCTGATTTGCCTATGCAAGAAGACAGGTATACAAAGCATTCGTCATTATCTAAAGACAAAGATAAAAATAAAACCGTCATGATGACGGTTTTATTTTGTTTTTGTATTTAATTTAGTACTTAAATTATTTGACAGAACACCGATTGCATCATGAAAATGTCTGCCAGATAACATTGCTTGCTTTACTGATTTCCGCAACGAAGTATCTTGAGGTAGTTTAGAAATATCTGGTTTTTTACTTGTTTCATTAAATAAGAAACGATAGATTGATTCTGCATCAAGAGTTTTTACTACATTAAAATGGTTGCGAAAGTTCGCTATATTACTTTCTGGTTTTAAGTAATCACCTAACTCCTTGCCTAATAACCAAGTTTCACAAACGAATTTAGCGTTTCTGAAATATTTTTTCGCCTCTGTTATAGATTTGTTCACATCTTCCGGGAAAAGCGGTTGTCCACGTGGTATATGCATTCCAATTATATTTTCTCCGGCTGCAATATCTTTGCATGCGTAAAAATCTTCTGCTGTTTTTGTTTCATATTGTAAACGACCCAACTTAATTAGGTTGGCGCGAACAACAATGCTGGACCAAATCATTCCAGACATAAGCATACCTGGTTGATTATAAACGTATAAGCCATTGGTTATAGAATTTTTAATTTCGTTTTTATGAAATTCTATTTGTTCTGGTGAAAAATTTTTTTTCGCCATATTTTTCATATGTTGTTGCCAACCTGTTAGTATTATGACAGCAGGTAACATATCAACTCTATTCCTTTCAAACATATCCCATGCAGGTGGAAAAGAGTCATCAAACAAGTAATTAGAAATTACATAGACAACATTTTGTAATTCTGTTTTTTCTAAAACTTGATTCCAGACTTCATTAAAATAGCGTATGAAGTTAGCATCGGAGCTAAGATTATAAAAATCCAAAGCATCAGGAACCTGTTGTTCTTCAAGCCATTTTGAAACATTGTTGTTAGATTTTATATTTATTATATTTTCTGGTGTTCGTATAAAGCCAGCAGTTTTAAAAATTTCTCTTTTCATCACGTTAATTATATCTGTTTATATCTATATATTCAATAAGATAAAAAATAATTATTTGATGATTTGTATTTTATGTTTTGCAGTTTATAACTAAACAGCATATGAAAAAACAAAGAGCATAGAAATCGAATATATAGTCAAAAGGCTGAATTGACCAAGAAGCTAAACTTATTTCTGCTTATGATTTAGTTTTTAATATTGTATATAATCGAAGACATGTATGCGGCATGCTCATAAGGGAAGTAACGAATAATAAGAAAATACATCTTGTTCCAACCAAAGGACAGAAAGCTCATTTGAAGTCGAGATATAAAAAAGAGAAATAAAAGAAAATAAAAATATGTTTTGATTTAAGTGTGTCAAATATGTGTTTTTGTTTTATAACTAGGGCAATTTAGAGCAACCTTCATCCAATTTTGCATAAAAACGGGGTAGAAGACAGATAATAAAAAATCCGCAGAAACCTGCGGAAATCCTTGGCTCGGGCAACTGGACTCGAACCAGTGACATACGGATTAACAGTCCGTTGTTCTACCGACTGAACTATGCCCGAATAACGTGCTGTATCTTATAATACTTTTTATTCCTTTTCAAGTATTTTTTTTAATTATTGATACTTTGCTTTTTTAGTGCTATATTCTTGTCGTCCAATAATTAAATATAAGGAAGTTTAAAATGTTACTAAAAGGAAAAAAGATTCTGATTACAGGCGTCGCTAACGATTGGTCTATGGCTTGGGCCATCGCTAAACGTGCTCACGAAGAAGGCGCTGAAATCGCTATGCCTTATGCTATGCCAAACCTTGAAAAACGCGTTCGCCCATTGGCCGAATCAATCGATGCTAAATTTGTTCAAGAATGCAACGTTCAAAACGATGAACAGATGGATGCTTTGTTCGCCGCAATTGAAAAAGAGTGGGGACATCTGGACGATATGTTGCATG
This sequence comes from uncultured Pseudomonadota bacterium, assembly GCA_949290785.1. Taxonomy (GTDB): domain Bacteria; phylum Pseudomonadota; class Alphaproteobacteria; order Rs-D84; family Rs-D84; genus Enterousia. The sequence goes on along the minus strand of CASETE010000012.1, from coordinate 51,601 downwards.
CTATCGCTTTCTCGGACAAAAACGAATTGACTGGGCGTTATGCAGACACAACGCGCGATAACTTCAAAAATACTATGGATATTTCCGTGTATTCTTTGGTTGATTTAACGCGTCGTGCATCTAAATTAATGACAGACGGTGGCAGTATCGTTGCTTTGACATATTATGGCGGTGAAAAGTCTGTACCTAACTATAACGTTATGGGTGTCGCAAAGTCCGCGTTAGACAGCAGTGTACGTTATCTGGCGTCCGATTTAGGTAAAGACAAAATTCGCGTTAACGCCATCAGTGCAGGCCCTATTATGACATTGGCATCGTCCGGTGTGGGCGGATTTAAGGCTATGTTGCGCTTGAATTCTGAAACGACACCATTGCGTCGTAATATGACGTTGGAAGATGTGTCTGGCGCAGCCGTTTATTTGTTTAGTAATTTGTCCAGCGCCGTTACAGGCGAAATACATCATGTTGATTGTGGATATTCAACAACCGGCATGATGCCAAACGAAATGAAGGACATATTATTAAAGGCTTTGGACGAATAAGAACCGGTTAATGTGTACTTTTAAAATAAAACCCGCAGAAATGTGGGTTTTTTATATGATTCTTTTCTTATAAAAAAATGATTGATTTTATATGTGAATACAATCATAATTAGAATATATTCTTGGGAATATAAGGGCTGTATAAGAATCGTGGAGGAAAACATGCTTACGAATAAAATGTTCTGGAAAGCGATAGATAATTTAGCGGCTGCTAACAATATATCTTGTTCTCGGATGGCGCAGATTAGTGGTATGGACATAACAGCCTTGAATAAAAGTAAGCGTCAAAATGCATATGGTAAGCCGCATTGGATGTCGGTCGGCAGTCTTGTTAAAATTATGAAAGCGACAAATACTACTTGGGCAGAATTTGCGAAATATTTTCCGCAAGAAAGGCAAAAGCCCTAAGTTGATATTTCCGTTGTATTAAATCGCAAGATTTTTTATAATTGGTGGTATGAGTAAGATACCTGATTTGTTTATTCTGGCAGAACATGCCGATTTATTAAAAAAACTGGAAGAATGGGACATCGCATATCATCAAAACGATGCGCCTGTTGTAGATGATGCTACGTATGATGCGGTTAAGCACAGGGCGTTAGATATAGAACGTCAATTCCCGGATTTAGCAAAAAATGGTGCGTCTGGTCATGTTGGGGCTGCTGTATCAACGAAGTTCAAATCTGTTAAGCATAGTGTTCCTATGCTTTCTATATCGGATGTATTTAATGAAAAAGATGTGGAAGACTGGTTTATCAAACTTGCTGACAAAGACGTTTTTATTGAATTAAAAGTTGACGGAGTTTCTTATTCGGCTTTGTATGAAGATGGTGTTTTGGTTCGTGGGCTTACGCGCGGCAGTGGCGTAGAGGGTGAAGAGATTACAGAAAATCTAAAAAGAATTCCTGATATACCGCAAAAATTACACGGACAATTCCCAAAAGTTATAGAGGTTCGCGGTGAAGTGTATATGCTGCGCGACGATTTTTTAAAATTAAACGAGATTGCGACAGAAAAGAAAGAAAAGGTTTTTGCGAATCCCAGAAACGCCGCTGCGGGTTCTTTGCGGCAATTAAATCCTGAGATAACGGCATCGCGTCGCTTATCTGCTTTTGGATATACTTATGGGGAGTTGTCTTCGCGCGATTGGCAAACGCAGGCGGAGTTTTTTGACAGGTTAGAATCTTGGGGTTTTAAGACGACGCGACGTTGGGCGCATCGTGCGACAAGCATGGATGAAATACAATCTGTATATAATGAAATCATGTTGCAAAGACCGGATATTCCGTTTGATATAGATGGTTTGGTAATAAAAGTAAATAACATAGATTTGCAAGAAAAAATGGGTAGTCGTGCAAATAGTCCGCGTTGGGAGGTGGCCTATAAATTTCCTGCTGCCCGTGCGATAACGGCGTTGCGAGATATAACAGTTCAGGTTGGTCGTACTGGTGTTTTGACGCCCGTGGCAGAATTAGAGCCGATAAATATCGGGGGGGTATTGGTATCGCGCGCAACGTTGCATAATGCAGATGAGATTAAGCGCTTGGATATTCAGGTCGGCGATAAAGTCGTCGTTCAGCGAGCTGGTGATGTTATACCGCAAATTGTTGGTGTAGCAGAGCGTGCCGCAGCATCTGAGCCTTTTGTTTTTCCAGACAAGTGTCCTGTTTGCGGTGGCAATGTAGTTCAAGAGTCGGGACAGGTTGCGCGCAGGTGTGTAAATGCGTTGGGGTGCCCCGCACAAAGAATTGGTGAGTTAGAACATTTTGTTTCAAGGAAAGGATTTGATATAGAGGGTTTGGGAACCAAACAATTAGAGTTGTTTATTTCAAAAGGCTGGATACAAGACGCTGCGGATATATTTACTTTAATTGATTTGCACGGGGCAGAGATAAAACGATTGGAGGGTTTCGGTGACAAGTCAGTTTCAAATCTTAATGCGTCTATTGAAAAATCGCGCGATATAGATTTGCATAGGTTTTTATTTGCTATCGGTATTCCAGAGGTGGGCGAAGTAACGGGTAAAATACTTGCGCGTGCGTTTGGTGATTTAGACGCTGTGCGTAATGCGCCTTTGTGGAAGTTAAAACAAATTGATGGTATCGGTGATGTAATGGCAGATGAAATAGTGTCGTTTTTTGCCGATGAGCATAATAATAAGGTGTTGGATAAATTATTGTTGTATATAAATATAAAATCTGCGGAACCGGTGACGACGATTACGGATAGTCCTGTATCAGATAAAAAAATTGTCTTGACGGGAACGTTGGAAAAATACACGCGTGACCAGGCCAAAGAAATTTTAGAACGTATGGGTGCGAAAGTGCAGGGCAGTGTATCCGCAAAAACAGATATAGTTCTTGCCGGGGCAGAGGCTGGTTCAAAATTGACGAAAGCGCAAGAATTAGGAATTACGATTTGGTCTGAACAAGATTTGGATAACTTGTTACAAAATTAACCAATTAAATATAAATTACAAACCTAGTCCGAACTTGTACGCGGCACCGATATATATTTCTGTCGCGTCAATTTTTGTCGTTGCGTATGTTTTGTCGTTGCTAATATGCTTTATGTCGCCATAGTTTTGATATTTTACGCCGACGTTTAAATCTAGCCTGCTGTTTAAAGCGAAGTTTACGCCAAGCATTGCCGCCCATGACAGGTCCGTAGATGTGTCAGACATTTTTGCATGTGCGTTCGTTACGTCGCCCCATTTGCTTGCGATGCCAACGCCCAGACCTGCATACGTCTCAACTGCGCCGCCAAACTCTTGATATAAATACATGTTCAACATATTAGACCAAATATCAAATTCAAAATCGGTGTCGTATTTATTATCTTGACCGCCGGTATAAGACGTTTCAAATTCCAATTTTACATGGTTTGTTAAACGGTTGCCTATATTTAGTCCTATGCCCATAGAATCGTCTTTTATAGTTGTGTTTAAGCCACCAGTTACATCATATTTCATCGCCAAGTGCTTGTTCTGATGTATACGTAAACCAATATAAGTATCGTATTGAGGACGCGAGTCATATCTGTATTCTTCATACCATTCGTCAGCCATTGCCGGTAAAGCAACAAGACATCCAAGTATACAGATTATTTTTTTCATATCTTTCCCCCTGTTTTATATGCTAAGATTATAACGATAAATACTAGAATGACGCAAGTCGTTTGTGATATAATTCGTTATACGAGAAGTGGGGTGATTAGGTGTTGTTTAAGTCAGACAAACAAAAACAAGAAGAAAAAAAAGCGCCTTCATTAAAGTTGCGTGTGTTTGTTTGGTGCATAGACTTATTTTTGTTATTATGCGTTGCGGTTTCTATTTATGTTGTGGTGATATTTTTGCAAATGCCTTCTTTGGATGCGATACTGCACGAAACGCGTCCTGCGACGGTTGTGTTTTTGGATAAAGATGGTAACGAATTGCGTGCTTCTAATAGGATTATGGGTACGCCTGTTTCGGTGGAAACTTTGCCGCCTTATGTTTGGCAAGCCATAGTTGCGATTGAAGATAAAAGGTTTTTTGAACATGGACCGATAGATATCAGGGGAATAACGCGTGCTGTATTTTCTAATTTGATTCATGGGCGCATTGCGGCGGGCGGTTCTTCTATTACGCAACAGACGGCCAAGAACATATTTTTATCGCGCGAAAAAAAACTATCAAGAAAGGTTCAGGAATTAATATTATCTTATTGGCTAGAAAACAGATTTAATAAGAATCAGATTTTAGACTTGTACATGAACAGGGTTTCTTTAGTCGGTGGCATGCGTGGCATTGATGCGGCCGCGCGTACCATGTTCCAGACGTCTGCGAATGATCTTAGTATTGCACAGGCGGCTCAAATTGCTGCGATGTTAAAGGCGCCAACGACGTACAGTCCTTTACGTAATCCCGATAAAAACATTGCGCGTGCGCGAATAATATTACAAGAAATGGTGCGCCAAGGTTTTATATCTTTAAATCAGGCGCGTATCGCGGCAAAAGAATTGTCGCCTGCGATACCTGCGCAGAATACAAACGTGTATCGCTATTGGACGGATTTCGTCATGGACGAGGTTCGGTCTAGAATTGGCGTGTTTGATTCAGATATGCTTGTATATACTACCTTGGACACGTCTTTCCAAGAACATATTGCCGATATTTTGCCGGGTAAGGTCGGTGAATATCAAGGTGCGGTTGTTGCGATGAATACCGACGGTGCTGTACGTGCGATGGTTGGTGGAACGGATTATCAAGAAAGTCAATTTAACAGGGTTTTGGCGATGCGGCAACCCGGCAGTTCTTTTAAACCAGTTGTGTATTTAGTTGCGTTGGAAAACGGTTTGACGCCCGAGTCGTATGTAAATGATTCTCCTTTTGCGATTGGCGATTATAATCCTAAAAATTATAACGGTCGGTATTATGGCGATATAACTCTGGCCACCGCTTTTGCAAAAAGCGTTAATTCGGTTCCTTTAAAACTAACCGAGACCTATGGTATCGATACCGTGTTAAATATGGCGGGACGCTTGGGCGTAGGAAATAAGTTGCGTCGCGAATATTCTACTGTGCTTGGGGCGTCAGAAATGTCTTTGCTGGATTTGACGACGATATATGCGGTTATATGGAACGATGGCAATTCAGTGCGTCCATATTCTATTACTAAAATCACAGACTTAAAAGGAAATGTTTTATACGAAAGAAATCCGTCGGAACCGATACAGGTGCTGTTGCCTCAGACGGTTGAGTATATGACGGTTTTGTTAAAAGATGTTGTGCAAGCGGGTGGAACAGGTCATCGGGCGATGGTTCCCGGTGTGTTGGGCGGCAAGACTGGTACCAGTAATAATAACAGAGATGCATGGTTCATAGGGGCCTTTAATGATTTGGTTATCGGCGTTTGGATGGGAAATGACGATTTTTCGCCGATGTCATCTAAAATAACGGGCGGAACCATACCCGCAGAAATATTTCATGACATTATAGAATGATTTATATGTAAAAAATCCGTTAAAATCTGTTTTTATAACGAACATTTTTGTGATATAATGATAGGTATGAGAATTAGGAATTATATTTTTATATCTATGCTGTCTTGTTTTGCTTGCGGTGGGGCGTATGCGAATTGGCAATATCCTGGCACATACGTTGGCGACGGTTGGTATCAAGATGACGGCAGTCGTTTTACCATGTCTTTTCGCGGTGGGGCGTCAATTGCGAATGCGTCCATCAAAAATAATATCGGCTCTTTAACCAGCGAGTATTATATGGATCCAGCCAGTGGTATAGTTGTATCTGCCGAACATTATAATGCTTGTGCAGACAGCGGTGGTTGCAGTGGATATCAGTATATAGGAATTGGTGAATTGGCAGATTTGCCTGCCAGTAAAGATTTTTCTTCTTTTTCCTTTGCTGCCGGTGCAAGTTTGGGCTGGGTTATTCCTTATTATCCGCAGTGGCGCGTTGAATTAGGGTGGGATCATATAACAGAAAACGAATATAACGCTTCCCCACTGTACGAGGGTGACTTGCCGTTAAACGGTGGCGACATATCGGGCGTTGTGTTACACATACAAAGTGGCGGTGTTCAATCTACCATATCAACAGATATAATCAGCGTTATGGGATTTTATGATTTCTTTGACGGTTTGGAAAAGCCGTTACGCAAGGCACTGCCATATATTGGTTTTGGTGTGGGGTATGCAGATTCCAAGACGGTTTTGAACTTGTCTGATTTGTATGGCGATTTATCAACCTCTGTTGACTTGCAGAATTTTGGCAAGTTAGATAATTACGGAATTTTACAGTTTTATAGGTCTGAAATAAATTCGTTTAATGTTGCAGGTATAATCGCTGTTGGTTTTTCTTATGGTATTTCTGACGGTTTGTTTTTGGATATGGGTGCCAGGGTCGCTTATATACCGAAAATAAAGTGGGCGCTGTCTAATGAAGATGATACGCGTCAACGCGATTGGTTCAGCGCAGAAAACATGATTTATACGAATTTGATGTTAGGCCTGCGCTTTGAATTTTGATTTTTTATCCAAGGTTAATTATATTTTTGTGCCATACTTACCACGATTAATCGGGCGATAGGATAGTGCCTCGGTTAAATCTTGCATTTCTATGTTATCGGCACCACGTAAATCCGCAATCGTTCTTGCAATACGTTTTATCCTGTTGTATCCGCGCGCTGACATGCCCATTTTTTCTGCAGCGTTGTTTAGAAAGTCAGTCAGTTCGTCAGATAACGTGGCAAAGCGTTCCAGTTCAGGGCCGTCTAAGAGGGCGTTTTGTTTGCCTTGACGTTGAATTTGGCGCGAATATGCACTTACAACGCGTTCACGAATGATAGCACTTGTTTCTGCGGGTTCTGTATGCTGTGTTTTCATTTCCCAAGGGTTAACAGGGTCAACGTCAACGTGCAAATCAATTCTATCAAGCAGTGGACCAGAAATTTTGTTTTGATAAGCTTCTGCACAACGAGGCGCCTTTGTACAGGATAGAGCAGCGTTACCTAAATGTCCGCACGGGCATGGGTTCATCGCGGCAATTAATTGAAATCGGGCAGGATAAGTAGCGGTACGTTTTGCGCGTGAAACCATTATTTTTCCCGCCTCCATAGGTTGCCGTAAAATTTCCAACGTAGAACGGTTAAATTCCGGTAACTCGTCAAGGAATAAAACGCCGTTGTGCGCCAAAGATATTTCACCCGGTTTTGCGTCTGCGCCACCGCCGGCTAACGATACGGCACTGGACGTGTGGTGTACGCTACGAAACGGGCGGACAGATATCAGTCCTTGTCCGTTTAGCATACCGGCGATTGAATAAATGATAGACGTTTCTAGTATCTCGGTTGGGGTCATTTCTGGTAATATGGTTGGCAAACGTGAAGCCAGCATAGTTTTTCCAGAACCCGGCGGACCAACCATTAACATCGCGTGACCGCCAGCAGCGGCAATTTCTAGCGCGCGTTTAGCAGATTGTTGCCCGTGTATATCGGACATGTCAATGTTGTTATTTGTTTGTTCTGTTGATTGGTTAATTAACTGGGGCAGAGGCAGAATCTGTGTACCCTTGAAGTGATTTATCAGTTCCAGTACGTGAAACGGTGCAAGTATATTAGTGTGTCCGGCCCAACGTGCCTCACTTCCCTGGGAGCCGGGACATATTATGCCGACGCCATTTTGGCTGGACCATACGCTTGCGGGTAATACGCCGTTAGTTTTTAAAATTGCACCATTTAGGCCTATTTCGCCCAGTATGACGTATTTGGATAATTCTGATTCTGGCAAGACGCCGATTGCACATAAAATTCCACATAGTATGGGTAAATCAAAATGAGAACCGCTTTTTTCTAGGTCGGCTGGCGACAGGTTTACCGTCAGTCGCTTTGGCGGTAAAGATAAGTTCAAGGCAGACAATGCGTTGCGAATTCTTTCTGCTGATTCTTTGACTGCGCGGTCGGCCAATCCGATGATATTAAATTCTGGTTTTGCAAGTCCCGCGGACAGTTGTACTTGGACGTCAACTTGTGTTGCGTCCATGCCATTAAAAATGATTGACTTTAATGAAATCATGTTTGTATATTATAACTTGCGCTTAATCAATTCAAGTTATAAAATAAGGCGAATAAAAAGGGAAAAATATGCCAGCAAAAAAGACGAATGTTGCACGTGATTGGTTTAATACGATATTTTACGGTGCGCTGATTGCAATTGTGTTCAGAAGTTTTTTACTAGAACCGTTTAATATTCCGTCTGAATCTATGATACCTACGTTGCACGTTGGCGACCATATTTTTGTAGAAAAGTGGTCTTATGGTTATTCGCGTTATTCTTTTCCTTTTGGTTCTTGGAAGTTGTGGAACGGGCGTTTTTGGGCGACCGAGCCTGAAATTGGTGATGTCATAGTATTCAGAAATCCGATAAATGAATCGCAGGATTATGTAAAGCGTCTTATCGGAAAGCCCGGTGATACTGTACAGATGATAAACGGGCGTTTGCATATAAATGGCGTGCAGGTGCCTCGTGATAACCCCAGACCTTATATCGTGGCTGTGTTACCAAAGTCGCAACGAAGCGTTGGGTTTTACAAGGACAATATGGTCATAAAGGGAAATAAGATATGGGTAGATAACAAACCGGCAGAGTTTAATTATACTATTGAGTACAAGGATGATAAGTTATGTGAAATGTATGATTGGGCGTGTGGGGTATTTAATGCAACGGAATATACAGAAACACTGCCCAATGGTGTGCAACATAGTATAATAGAGATGGCAGACGACGCGCGTTTTGATAACACTGCGGCGTTTACCGTACCTGAAAATCATTACTTCTTTATGGGCGATAACCGTGATAACAGTGGTGACAGCCGGGCAGACATTGGTTTTGTGCCGCGCGACAATGTATTAGGCAAGGTTTGGTTTATCTGGTATTCTCACAACTATTATGCGCCTATGTTGGCTGTATGGAGTTGGGGAAACAAGATGCGTTGGGATAGATTTGGTATGGGGATAAAATAAATTGTCTACGTTAAATTATAAGTTTAATAATCCACAGTTGTTAGAATTGGCTTTGACCCAAAGCGGCGTTGATGCCGATAATAATAATGAAAGATTGGAATTTGTCGGCGATAGAGTATTGGGACTGAGTGTTGCCGCGTTGTTATACGAAATGTTTCCGAATGAAACCGAAGGTGAATTGGCGCGTCGTCATGCAATGTTAGTATCTACGGATACATTGGCTCTGGTTGCAGGTAAATTGGGTTTGTCTGGTCGTGTTCGGCATGGTCATATGACGGCCGGTCGTGTTCAGCATGTGTTGGCCGACGCGATGGAGGCCGTGTTTGGCGCGATATTTTTAGATGGTGGTTTTGGCGAGGCGCAAAGGGTTATAACAGAAATTTGGCGTGATTTGGCGGCTGCGGATTTGACGGCGCCCAAAGACCCAAAGACTATGTTACAAGAACTGGTGCAGAAACATGATAATGGTGCTTTGCCGGAATATGAGTTTTTGGAGACGACGGGTGCGTCTCACAGTCCTGTATTTCATGTTCGTGTGACTGCCATGGGGCATTCTGCGACAGGTCAGGGGACTTCTAAAAAAACTGCGAGCATTGCCGCGGCAGAAGAGTTATTGAAAATTCTTGCAATTTAGGTATTTGACGATTAAAATCACCGTATCAATTCAAAGGATAAAAAATGTTTTCTATTTTATTAGTTTTATTAATAATCGTTGCTATCTTTATGATAGGGTTAATTTTGTTACAGAAATCAGAAGGTAGCGGTATGTCCGGGTCGTCGGCTGCGTCTATGTTTGGCGGTGCTTTGACCGGTGCTGCGGCGGGGAACTTTTTAACCAAGGCAACTGCTTGGTTGGCAACTATATTCTTCGTGTTGTGTGCTGCGTTGGCTTTGGTTGCTTCAAGGTCCGATACATCAAAGTATCAAAGTGAATTGCGTACAGAACTGGTACAGCAAGAAATGGCATCTGATAACGTTGTTTCAGAGATACCTGTTCAAAATGAAAGTACAGAAACGAAATAAAAAAATCCCGCAAACGCGGGATTTTTTTTAATGATTAAATAAGTTTATTTTTTATTTGTTTTCTTTTTGGTAACTTTTTTTTGTGCTTTTTTTGCAACGGTTGCTGTTGGTTGTGCAACTGGTTTTGATGCAAATGCTTTTTTAAATTCTTTGTAAAGCATAACAATGCAAACGTAAGCAACCAAAGCGCTTAATGCTGTTAATATTCCGGGAATTAGTCCATCAGAAAAATAAGCAAAAAATACAACGGCAACGATTAATATAATCGTATAACCAAGGTTTTTACCAAAAACGTTTAAAATTTTTTCAAACATGTTCATATTTCCTTCCTTAATTTGAACTGTAACAATATTATATCATATTTTAAGCAAAAAATCCATAAAAAAAGACCGCGGTTCGCGGTCTTTTACAGTAAGCGCATAAGTTATATTTTATAAAATAACTTGGCCGCCTAATCTTGCAGTGCGCGGAATCGGCCCGAAGGAAGAACGTGGGCTGACATAAATGTTCCCTGTAACTGTGAAGTCGCCGCAGAATTGTAACATGTTTACGTCGCGCAAGAATAAATCGCCGTCAATATACATGCCGCAAGGCAACGTATATTTACGCATATTTTGTATAAATAAATTTCCTTTGATGCTATCGCCGTCTTTTAAAATCGCTGCGGCGCCACGGCTATCAATAATGATATCGCCATATAGTGTGTTTTTTACACGTGCAGTTTGACGTTCTGTAACCTCGCATTTTTCAACGTGTACCGCTGTAATGGTTTTTTGTGTGTATTTACGATTGGCATCGCGTTTAATTGGTAACGTTGTTTGCTTTGCTTCAGCAATTTTTGCATTTTGTTCGTTTGCAGAGTTTGCGTTATTAAATTGTTCAATATCATTTTTGGCTATTATTATAACGGGCTTTTTATTGCACATTGTCATGTCCAAAATAAGCATTGAAAATAGTACGATAATGGCAGTTAATAAAGTCATATTAACAAGTCCTATTACATCCAAACTGCGAATCCAAGACCATAATTTTGTAAATATACGGCCGATAAAACGGAAAGGCGCATATATCACATTTAATACGCTTGTCCAGAATCCCTGAGTCTGTTCGCCGGCAGAGCGTGCATTTTTATTGCGTGTGGTCTTGCTTTTGGTTTTTAAGCGGTTTGTTGCCATTTTCATTTTTAATGCTTTTAACATGTGCTTACCTTTTTTATATTGACGTGTTAACTATACCCTAAAAATAGTATTTGTCAAGTATTTTGTCAAGGTCTTTTGTCAAATAAATTAGGTTTGACTGTTGTGGCGAGTATGAATAATATAATTAAAGGTGAAAATGTATAAACTATTTATAATATTATTATGTCTATGTGGTTGTGCTGGCTCGCCTTATATCCCGGCGAACTATGAAAAATCTGTGGTTTCAACGAATGGTTTTGATATCGCGGTTTGGCAGAAGAAGACTGATACAATCAGCCCTGTGCATATTTATATAGAAGGTGACGGACATGCTTTTAATGGGCGGGGAATGCCGACGTCTGACCCCAGTCCGAAAAGCACTTTTTTGCGTGATTTGGCGTTTTCGGATACTTCTCCGAACGTGGTTTATATTGCGCGCCCTTGTCAGTTTATAATGTCGCCACAGTGCGAACAGACATATTGGACGGATGGGCGTTTTAATAGGGCCGTAATAGATTCAATGGCGGCGGCCATAAAACAACTTGCTGGTAAGACGCCGATAACTTTAATTGGTTATTCTGGTGGCGCAATGGTGTCTGGTTTGGTGATAGAGCATTATCCAGAATTAGATGTGAAAAAATGGATAACTGTTGCAGGCGTTTTAAACCATGCGGATTGGACAGAGTATTTCGGTGACAGTTCATTATCTAATTCTATGAATCTAGAAGTACTGCCCAATGTTGCGCAGGTTCATTATGCAGGAACAAAGGATAATGTTGTTCCGCCAGAACTTACAAATAAGTGGACGGCAGGGGAAAATATGATTCTTGTAAACGAAGCGACGCACGATGATTTTGGGAATTTGAAATTAGATTTTACATATTAAAATTATAAAAACACCCCCGATACAAGGGGGTGTGTTTTTATGTTGATTACATCATTCCTGGCATACCGCCCGGCATTTGTTGTGCGGGTTTTTCTTCTGGAATTTCAGACATAACGGCACCAGTTGTAAGTAAGACGCCTGCTGTGCTTGCTGCGGCTTGGATTGCCGTCTTTACAACTTTTGCAGGGTCAATGATACCGGCTTTCATCATGTCTACATATTCACCAGTTTGTGCGTTATAGCCAAAGTTATAGTCTTTTGATTCCATTACCTTGCCGACAACGATTTCGCCTGATACACCAGCGTTTTCAGCAATTTGTGCACAAGGTGCGATCAAAGTTCTACGAACGATATCTATACCGACGTTTTGGTCTTGGTTTGCACCAGACAGTTTTTCAAGCGCATTTACGGCGCGAACAAGTGCAATACCGCCGCCGGCAACGATGCCTTCTGCGACTGCTGCGCGTGTTGCTGCTAATGCGTCATCTACGCGGTCTTTCTTTTCTTTGACTTCTACTTCTGTCATACCGCCGACTTTGATGACGGCAACGCCGCCGACAAGTTTTGCCAAGCGTTCAGATAATTTCTCTTTATCATAATCGCTTGTGCTTGTGGACAGTAATTTACGGATTTCGTCTGCGCGTGCGTCAATTGCGTTTTTATCGCCGCCACCTTGGGCCAACAGAGTAGAATCTTTGCTTACGACTACTTTTTTGGCTGTTCCTAAAACGTCGGCGGTAATATTTTCAAATGTCATACCCATATCATCTGATACAACGGTTGCGCCTGTGACGGCGGCGATGTCTTTCAGCATTTCTTTGCGTCTGTCGCCAAAGCCGGGTGCTTTTACCGCGCAAACTTTTAAGCCGCCACGTAATTTATTTAATACCAATGTTGCCAAGGCTTCGGATTCAACGTCTTCCGCGATAATCAACAGTGGGCGACCTGATTGTGCGATTGGTTCCAAAATAGGTAACAATGCTTGCAAGCCCGTTATTTTCTTTTCTGAAACCAAAATCTGTGCGCCGTCAAGTTCGGCCAGCATTTTTTCACTGTTCGTGACAAAGTATGGTGACATAAATCCTTGGTCAAATTGCATGCCTTCTACGACGTCAATTTCTGTTTCTAAACCTTTTGCTTCTTCAACGGTTATGACGCCTTCTTTGCCCACTTTTTCCATAGCGTTTGCAATTTTTTCGCCTATGTCATTATCGCTGTTTGCAGAGATGGTTGCGACTTGTGCAATTTCTGCGCTATCTTTTACAGGGCGTGCGTGTTTTTCAATATCTGCGACGACCGCCGTTGTTGCCAAATCAATTCCGCGTTTGATATCCATAGGATTCATTCCGGCTGCAATTACACGGCGACCTTCGCGAATAAGTTTTTGTGCCAGTACGGTTGCAGTTGTCGTTCCGTCACCGGCATCGTCCCCCGCTTTTTTTGCAACTTCTTGCACCATGCGAGCGCCGATGTTTTCTTGTGGGTCTTTAAGCGATACTGCTTTTGCAACGGTTACGCCATCTTTCGTAGCGACGGGTGCGCCATAAGATTTTTCAATAACAACAGTGCGTCCTTTTGGGCCCATTGTTATTTTTACTGCGTTTGCCAGTTTATCAACGCCGGCAGCCATTTTATCTGTGTCAAAAACGATTTCTTTTGCCATATTTTAACCCTTTTTGTTTATTCCAAGATTCCCAATATGTCTGTTTCTTTGATAAGCACATAATCTTTGCCGTCTATTTTTACTTCGTTTGCGCTGGAAGCCCATTTTGCGAATAAGACAACGTCGCCGACTTTTACCGTCATAGGAATGCGATCGTCGCCGTCAAACGCACCTTCGCCAACGGCGATTGCGCGCCCGCGTGATGGTTTTTCTTTTGCGTTATCTGGGATGATTATTCCGCCTGCTGTTTTACTTTCTTCTTCTATTCTTTCCAACAGTACATAATTATGTAAAGGTTTGAACATATTTATTCTCCTTGATTCTATTCTGTCTGCTTCTGGGCATAGATATAGTGCGTTAAAACATGATTTCAAGGCTTGATTTTATTTGCGCGTTGTAATATTCTGCCCTTTGTTACCAAGGGGAAAAGTATGTATGATAAAAACAATGTTTTTGCAAAAATTATAAGAAACGAAATACCATGCAGTAAAATCGTAGAAAACGAACATGCGCTAAGTTTTAACGATATAAACCCACTGTTTGAAAAGCATGTTCTTGTAATACCAAAGGGCGAATATGAAAACGTGTTGGACTTTGTGATGCATGCAAAACCGGAAGAGCAAAGGGACTTTTGGATTTGCTTTAAAGAAACCGCAAATAAATTAGGGATTTGTGAAAACTTTAACGTTTTGGCCAATGCCGGGGCAAATGCTCCGTTTGTAAAGCAGTCTGTATTTCACTTTCATATGCATTTAGTTGCGGGCGATAAAAAAACAGATCTTCGTAATATTTTAGCAGATAAATGATTATAAAAGTTCGTGTTATTCCGCGTGCGCGACAGAATAAGATTACCGTTGACGCTGACGGTACTGTACGCGTGCATACAGTGTCGGCCCCTGCGGACGGGCAAGCGAACGAGGCGGTAGTAAAAATGCTGGCCAAGTACTATGATGTACCCAAGACCAGCATTAAAATAATTCGCGGTCAAACCTGTCGCGATAAAGTGATAGAAATTTAATATTGTTTTATTAATTCCATCAGTTCTTCCGGAGTGGCTGCAACATGCAGGTTATAGTCTTTCAGGTCTTCTATGAAACCGCATTGTTGCATATGTACGAACAAGGTTCCAAACGGTTCCCAGAATTTTGCGGTATTTAAAAAGAACAAAGGTTTTCTGGATTCACCGATTTGTTGCATTGTCATTATGTCGGTTAATTCGTTTAACGTTCCGATTCCGCCGGGTAAAATTATAAAAGCGTCAGAAAGTTCGTACATTTTTTGTTTTCGTTCGTTCACGCCAGTTACCACCTGAATTTCTACGCCGGTGTGTACGGGTTCTTGCTTTTCTATAACGTTATGCGTAGAAACGCCGACTACGTGTGCGCCGTTTTCCAGCGCGGCCGTTGCGACGGTGCCCATCAGACCGACATCTCCGCCGCCGAAAACCATATCTAGTTTATTTTTTCCTAACAATTCGCCGACTTTTTTAGCGTCGCGCGCAAACTCTGGATTAGTACCGTATTGATGACCGCAATATACAGCGATTGTGTTTGGTTTTTGTGACATTTTTTATTTTTCCTTTATTTTTGCGAATTATAGCATAAAATATTGTCATTATGAATAAAAACTTTGTTGATTTTATGGCGCAATACCAAGATCAGAAACTGGCGGTTGCCGTCAGTGGCGGCATTGATTCGGTATGTTTATTATGTTGGTTGGCGCAACTTCGTAAAGATATCGTTTGTTTGCATGTTAATCATGGATTGCGAGCCAACGCCGAGATTGAAACGCAATATGTGCAAGATTTATGTAAGCAATTAGGCGTTGCGTGTCAGATATTTTATTGGACAGGTGAAAAGCCGGTTACTGGGTTAGAAGCCGCTGCCAGAACGGCTCGTTATCAATTAATGACGGATTTTTGCGCTGAAAAGGGGATAGATGCATTATTGGTGGCGCATCATGCCGATGACCAGATAGAGACTTTTTTAATGAATCTTGGACGTGGCAGCGGTTTATACGGTTTGTCTGCTATGCGTCCTGTGTCTTGGCGCGGTGGCGTTAAAATTGTAAGGCCTTTATTAAGGGTACATCGTTCAGAATTGCGGCGATATTGCGACGATAATGGAATAAAATACTTTATGGACGAAATGAACGAAGACCCGCATTATACGCGCGTTCGTATCAGGCAGAATCGTCATTTATTGTCTGAAAAATTAGGCATTTCTGATGACAGAATTTTATTGGCTATTGAGAACTTGGGGCGAATTCGCGACGCGTTGGATGCAGAGATAGAAGAATATATCACACAGGCGCTTACAGAAAAGCGTGCGATGTTTTCTGATTCTTTTCTATTTGACCAAGCCCCCGATATTAGGTTAAAGTTTCTTGGTACATTAATTCAACGCATTGGGGGGGACGAGTATCAGCCACGCTTGAATTCGCTGTCAAACGCACTAGATAAATTAAAGACTGACTGTAAATTTACCTTGGGTCATTGTACGATTCGTCGTCTGGGACAGCGGATTTTGATTGTGCCCGAAGGTGCAAAAACAAGTTTTAGGACAAGACATGGAAGACAAAAAAAGCAAAAAGATGAACATAAAAAATAAATTAAAACGTAACAAATGGGACGGTTCGTCCACATTCTTGGCTATATTCGGTATATTGTTTATTGCCATGATAATCAGGGCTTTTGTTATAGGCGGTGTAAATCCACAGGCTTTGCAAAACGGTCAAAACGTTGCGCCGGCAAAACCAATAGAATTGTCGTTTTCCGATGTTTTGCGTCGTGCACCGGATATTCAGACGATGGAAATTCGTGGTGAAGATGCGACGGGTACTTTGCGTGACGGGACAAAATATAATGCTACTATAAAATATGATCCTGACTTATTGGCAAAAATTGCTGAAAACGGTGCAAGTATTAAAATAGACAATTCAAAGACCTGGGTTGATTATTTAGGTACATGGGTTCCTATTTTGATGGGGTTGTTTTTTATATGGTGGATATTCCGCGGGTTCAAGGCTGGTGCCGGCGGTCTTAGTCGCAGTTTAGCGCAGCAGAATCCGACGAAAATATCAACTGGTAAACCAAAGACTACGTTTAAAGACGTTGCGGGTATTGATTCTGAAAAGCAAGAATTAATGGAAATAGTAGATTTCTTGAAAGATAAAGAAAAGTTCAAAGAAGTAGGGGCTCGTATTCCAAGGGGGATATTACTATCTGGTGAACCTGGAACGGGTAAGACGTTGCTGGCGCGTGCAATTGCCGGCGAAGCGAACGTACCGTTCTTTGCGGCGTCGGGCAGTGATTTTTCTGGTATAATCGTAGGATTAGGGGTTGCCAAGATAAAAGAAATATTTGATATGGCGAAACGTAACGCCCCGTGTATTTTGTTTATTGATGAAATTGATGCAATCGGTCAAAGGCGCAGTACTCATTCATATAACGACCAAGATCGCGAGCAGACTTTGAATCAATTGCTGATAGAAATGGACGGTTTCGCAAACGATACAGGTATAATTGTAATTGGCGCGACTAACAGACCGGACATGTTGGATCCTGCGTTATTGCGTCCGGGTCGTTTTGACCGTCAAGTATATATTGATTTACCTGATTTGTCTGGTCGTCGTGAAATTTTGGACTTGTATGCAAAGAAGGTCAAAATTGCACCTGATGTAGACTTGCAAGATGTTGCGCGTGGTACAACCGGCTTTTCTGGTGCAGATTTAGAGAATTTGTTAAACGAGGCGGCTTTACACGCAGTTCGCGGTGGTCGCAAGGAAATCGCGCAAGTAGACGTAGAAGAAGCGCGCGATAAAATACTTATGGGACCGCGCAAGGTTCGTAAAATGCGCCCCGAAGACATTAAATTGACTGCGTATCACGAAGCGGGGCATGCTTTTGTCAGCATAATGTATGCTGATATAACAGACCCTATTCACAAGGCGACCATAATACCGCGCGGTCGTGCGCTGGGTATGGTTCAACACTTGCCGATTGACGACAAGGTGTCTATGACCATTGCCGAAGTTCGGGCAAACCTGTCCATTGCTTTGGCGGGGCGTGCCGCAGAAGAGGTTTTCTTTGGTGCCGACAAGATAACCACGGGGGCAGAAAGCGATATTGCGATGGCAACGCGTTTGACTCGTTATTCTATCACGACCGCTGGTCTTTCAAAGAAAATAGGTTTGGCGGCAATAAACCAAGTTAACAACTTTGGCAGTCGTACTGCATTAGAAAATGCATCGGAAAAAACAGCAGAATTGGTTGATAACGAGGTCCGAGAATGGTTAACCATTGCCCATAACGATGCAACTAAGTTATTGTCAAAAAATAAAGAAACAGTTAAAAAACTGGCGGAAGAGTTGTTGGCGCGCGAAACATTGACCGGCGAAGAAATTAAAGAAATCGTCTCGGGCAAAAAGTCGTCCAAAGGGTCGGAAAAGGCAAAAAATCCATCCGGTAAAACAACCAAAAAGCCTGGTAACGCACATGGCAAGTAAAGACCTTAGTTTTGAAGTACTGCATATGCCGCCAGAAAACACCAATTCTGTTTTGGTGTGTCAAGGCGGCGATGCGGTTATATTTGACGCATGGGGACGCGCGTCAGATTGGGACAAGGTTTTGTCTGAACGTAATGTAAAACTGATTGCTATTTACTCAACGCACGGGCACAGCGACCATATTTCTGCTGCACCGGATTTAGCAAAGAAATATAATGTTCCGTGGTATTTAAATTCTGGCGATTGGAATTTAATTATGTGGGGAAACGCACTGCTGGATTTTTTTGAAATTCCGCATATTAACGCGGACTATAAGAAACCCGAGGATTTGCGTTCGGGTTCCAGTAACATATTGCCGAATGTTCAGATGGATGTCATAGAAACGCCGGGGCATTCTGTGGGCGGTTTATCGTTTTATTTTCCGGCATTTGGTGTACTGTTGACTGGCGATACATTGTTCCGGGACAGTTTCGGTCGTTATGATTTACCTGGTGGTGACGCAAATGTTTTACGTGAGTCTATATCAAAGTTATATGATATGAAGTTACCAGACGAAACCTATGTTGTGCATGGTCATGGCGTTGACTCTACCATAGAGATATTAAAGAAGCAAAATCCTTATTTCGTATCGCACAAATGTTGTTCCAACGGCGGTGGGTGTAAATGTAATACGTCTGGTCATGTTTGTCATTGTCACAATAAATGTGATTGTGACTAGGTTTAATAAGGTTTATACGGTTGGATATGTGAATATCAGTACGCGTTCTGTACCGGTCAAGTCTTTTTCAGTTCGCAGGAATTTCCAATTTTCCGTTTCAAAAATATTTTTAACGTCGTTTTTTTGACCGTCGCCGATTTCAAGGTAAATTTTACCGTTTGGTTTTATCCATTTTACAGCGTTTTTTGCAATTGCCTGATATGCGCCCAAACCGTTATTGGTGGCGAATAAGGCCTTGGCTGGGTCGTGCATTGCCCCGGCATTAACGCGTGAATCGCCGCGTGCGATATATGGCGGGTTAGAAACGATGATATCAAAACGGTTATTGATTTTTGTGCCGACCGAGAAATCATCTTTGATAATTTGTATTTTATGTTCCAACCCCAAATTGCGCATGTTTTTTCTTGCGACCGACAAGGCGCGCCAAGAAAAGTCAAGCCCTATACCAGTTGTTCCATGAATGTTTTTGACCAGGGCTGCGATTATGCATCCTGTACCGGTTCCTAGGTCTAATATCGTGCGAGGCAAATTGTCCGAGCAATCGTTGATGACGGCTGCCACCAGCGTTTCAGTATCAGGGCGCGGGTCCAATGTATATCTATTTGTATAAAATTTTAATCCATAGAACCACTTTTGGTGGATGATTTTTGCGACGGGCACGTTTCTTTTTAATTGCCAAGCCATATACCATACCCGTAACGAGTGCAAGTTTTGTACGTTATCGGTTATGATGCGTGCGGCGCGTAAACCGCCGGCTTTCTTTAAGATTTCAAATGCTTGATTTATTTTCATAAAATCATTATAATCGGACTTATGAAAAAAGCAAAAGATATAATTACTTCAAATAGTGTTGTGCGCGCGGTCATGGCGTTGGCGATATTGTTAACCTTGATTGCGGTTGCATTGGTTGTTTCTCGTTTTTTTACAAAGGGTACCTCGTTCATTGACGGGGAAGAGAAGTCATTGGTATTGGTTGAATCCGGTGATACTTTGTCTGGTTTATTGCTGGCCCAAGGGTTTACGCATAATGACGTATCGCAGATTGCAAGCGTGTTAAAGAAGGACGCAGAGATAACCAGTTTACGTGCCGACAACGATAAGATAGAGTTCATTCGTTCTGGTGCCGAAGAGCCGGTGTCAAAGATAGTTGTTATTCCTTCGCCTTGGCGTCAAGTAGAATTGACGTGTAACGATTCGGGGGAATGGCAGTGCAAGACCATAGAGATAGAACGTGACACAAGGGCGGTATACCGTTCGGGCGAGATTTTAGACGGTGACAGTTTTTATTTAGCGGGTATGCGTGCAGGTATTCCGGCGGGCATTCTTGCCGAAGTGTATGATTTGTTAGCGTTTGAAATGGACTTTGAACGTGACGTGCGCGCTGGTCAGAAATTTTCTGTATTATACGAAGAAAACTTTTCTGGCGGTGAAAAGATAGACAACGGCCGCGTTTTAGCCGTAGAGTTTGAGGCTTTGCGTGGTAACGTCAAAATGTATCGTTTTAAAAAGGCAGATGGCAAGTCCGGATATTATGATGAAAACGGCAACGGTGCCATTAAGTCTTTGAAACGTACGCCGATTAATAACGCCCGCGTCACCAGCAGTTTTTCTAACAGTCGCAAGCATCCAGTTTTGGGTTATACGCGTGCGCACAAGGGCGTAGATTTTAGGGCTTCTACGGGTACGCCGATTCCGGCGGCTGGTGCGGGTCGCGTTGTCGCGCGCAGTTATAATCGCGGACATGGTAATTACGTTAAAATCCGACACAACGGTTCTTATGAAACGTTGTATGCGCACATGTCCAGATTTGCCAAGGGGGTTGTGGTTGGCAGTACTGTAAAGCAGGGTCAGACCATTGGATATGTTGGTTCAACGGGTTTATCAACGGGTCCGCATTTGCACTATGAAATAATCAAAGACGGTAAACATGTAAATCCAATGACTGTAAAGTTGCCAGCAATCAGTAACTTGGGCTCTGCGGATAAAAAGAAATTCATAGAGTACAGGAAAGTACTGGACGAAGGTATGGAAAAGTTAGCGCAACATCCAGATTGGTTCATACAGATATAACACTGTTTTGTGGGAATAACAAAAGAGGCGTTTACATCGCCTCTTAATTTTTTGTAATGCACGTGGATTTATTCAGCAAACGGGCACACTTCATTTACGTATTCATAGGTCCCAGTAGAATCTGTGATATTCGTATTTGCCGGTTCGTACAAGATGCAAAATGTTTGTGTAAATAATAGAGAACTTACAGCAGACGGGCAGTTGATATTATCCGTTGTTTCAAGTACTGTTGTTGTTCCGGTTGGACAACTGCCATTTGTTACGATTAACCCCGGCTCTGTTACTTGGTCAAAATTGAGTGTGCCAGTTGCCTCGGTACAACTTTGCGGTCCAATCCCAAGGGCGCTGGTTGGTAAAATCAGTAACAAGAAAAAAATTTTCTTCATATTGTGCCTTTTATTATAGTGATAAATTATTCAATATACTTGCGCGAAAGCTGGTATCGTTCTGAAACGTTTCTGCGCATACTTTGGCGCAACGTGGATAGCAGTAGTCATATTGGTCCCATGCATTATTCGTGATACGTACAAATTTTGATATGGCCGGTGATAACATTTTACACCAACAATAAGACGTTATAGGCGTTTCATCGGGTGTTTGTACAGTAGGATAAGTAATAGTTTCATTAAACAAGGTTGTTTGATTAGAACATATGCCGATACCTTTTACTGTTATTGTATCTGTTGTGCTATTGGTTGTGTTTGTACATGTTACAGTCCAATCAGGTGTTGTAGAAGTTGTACCGGTTGGTGTATGACTGGTGCATGTGGTGTTTGTGTCGGTTGTCACCCTTGCGCATACAGAAACCGCGGACGCCGGGTCAGTATATGCGCCGACCATAAATAGTATGAACATAAATTTTGACATTTTCATAACTGTATTCCTGTATTTTTACATAGACTCACGGCATGCCTCGGCACAACCGCTGAAACAACTTGCTGTGTCGTCAAAACTAGTTGTTGAATATGTCCAGTTGCCTACCCGTGGTGTTATTTTTCTGCACCAACAATATTTTGCTGGTGTTGCGTTTATTGGAACCTCTACAGTTGTACTTGATGTAGAACAAATGCTGATACCTTGTATATTGGTTGTCCATGAGCCGTGCTGTACAATTTGACTCCACATATATCGTCTCGGCGTTGTCAACGAATCTGTATTTTTAGTATACATTTCACGATTGGAAAACGGATTTATGCATCGTGTGATTTCTGCAAATGCGGGGGCGCTAATTATCAGGCAAAACATGAAACAAGAAAATGTTTTTAATTTCATTTTATATAATGCCCCCCGATATAATGGTTATATTTCATGTTGAATGATAAATAAAAACAGTAATTCAAGTCAAGACGAAAAATATTAACTGTCATGATAAAAAAGTGCGACATTCGCACTTTTTTATGGTTGTTGTTGTACTGGTCCATCAACGGTGCAAATACCGTTGTTAAATATATAGTAGCCCTTGTCGTCCTTGAATTTTAAATTCGTGGGAATATACATAAAGCATACAGATGGCGTTCTGGCTGGATTAACAGTTGTATTGCTTGCATTAGTATAAAAATTATAGCAAGACGTAGCAGCAATATTTGCCTCTATTTGACCGGTGCCGCAACTTGTATCTGCAAGGATATAGGGTCTTGTAATTTGACGCATTCCGGCGGGGCAGGATGCAGGCGGAATAAACGGGTCTGCATTTGCCGACAAGATACCGACGAACATAAATATTGTATAACAGATATATTTTTTCATTTTTATATCCTATATTATTTATTGATTTTCCGGATTTGTTAACATTAATGTACGCATTGGGTTATAACTATCATTTTGTGAAAGTGCGGATTTGCAATAAGAAGCACAAATGTTGAAACAGTAATATCTACCGCCTCCTGCTTGTCCTGCGTAAACCCATTTCGATGCAAATGGATATGTCATTTTGCACCAGCAGTTTTCAGGCAAATTATCATAAGGTCCGCTGGAAATTGTATCTGCTACGGTTCCCGGACTTGCTTCTTCCGAAGCGCAAAATGCCAAGCCCTTAAAATCCAATGAACTACCACCTAATTGGCAAGTGAACGACCATTGGTTTTGTCTATCTATTTGTGCTTCGCCATAAATTGCATTGTCACATGCTGTTGCATTACTAAAATCTGTCAAACAAATTTTCGCCTCTGATGATGAAGCAAATGTTGTTGCGTATGATTCATATATCAAAAGCATAGATGCAAACACTGTAATCGATAAATGTAATATTTTCATTTTATATTCCTGTACTATTTTTGTTTTACTGAACAGAATTAAACAACGGTGCGCGTATTACAGAGCCCCCTTTCTTAAAATCATCCGCACATTCCTTTGCGCAATATTTCTGACAAAATGTATAACTGGTTAGATATTGATCTGATACTTCTTTACCAGCATTTACCCACACTTGTGGGTTGCCAGATTGGCTAGACTCTGTATATAAACTGGTAAATTCATCGTTGTAATCTTTCAAGAACACCCACTGGGAATCCAATGGTGATGTCATCTTGCACCAACAGTAATAAGCGTCGTTACATGGGCGATTTCGTTCATCCAAAGATTCTGCAGTGCCACCTGGACTGCCACTTTTTGTTGAACAGTATCCAACGCCCTTGGCGCTAATATTTTCAATGAGCCCTGTTGTAATGTATTTTCTTTGTGCTGTTGCGCTCCAACTATATTGGTATTTATAACCACTTGTATCACCGCCCATACCGGTATAATTTTGCCATCCTGACCATCTACTATAATCAGGAACGCACATTGTTATTGTTCCAGTTGTGGTTGAAAAGGCAGGTTGCAGAATCAAGCACGCAAATATCGTAAATGCAAATGTTGTCAATGATTTCATGTGATATGTTTCCTCCCCTTTCAGACAAAAATGCAGATTTGCAAGGAATATAATTCAAACAAATCGCTTTTTGGTATTTTGTTATGATTATTGTAGTTTAATTTCAACAACGTTGTCAACGGTAAAAATTAATCATGACGTTTTAATTTTTTATACTTGTTATTTTTTCTTGGTGTAACAAGCGTGCTTTTTGCTTTATTCCACCTGGTGCAGAATATCCACCGATGCCACCGTCGCTGCGTATAACCCTGTGGCAAGGTATAATCGGGGGCAGGGGATTTTTTGCGATTGCGTTTGCGACTGCGCGTACGGCGTTGGGGTGCCCAGACATAGCGGCAACTTGCCGATACGTTCGGGTTTCGCCGTACGGTATTTTAACCAAGGCGCACCATACATCGCGTTGGAATGGCGTTCCGGGTAATTCTAAAATATCTTTGGCGGTTAAAGTCTTCATATTGAAGTATGATATAAAAAAATTTATGTTTTGGAAAATGTTTTTATGTCTTGACTTTAAATGTATGTTTTTTTTATCATAAGGTTACGATATAAAGGTTTCTAATATATGTGGGGGTCAGTACTTCAATGAAATTAACAAGATTGTTTTTGTTCAGCGCGATATGTATGGCGGCATTAACACCCGCATTTTCCGCAACAACCATAAAAATGTGTTTAAATAATTTTTCACAAAGGGTGTCTATAGTTGGTGCTTCTTTCAAGGTTATGTCGTACAGCGGAAGTAATTACATATGGACAAAAGAAATTCAATATTATGACAGCAATAATGCTACGTATCTGGGACCACGAATGCAGGTTTTTGGCTTTGGCATGTGCTTTACGTCGGCAAGTCAGGTAAAATTAGGCAATTCACCAAATACGCTGCATTGTTGGTGCAAGACAATCAGACCAGAAATAACAGATTGGGAATATCTACAAAGTTATGGCGATAATAAGACTTGTGCTGCGAAATGTCCACAAAGGTGTGCTACAGAATATTATGTATTTTAATCAATTCGTACAGGTGAAAGAAATGAAAGGAATAAAATTAATATTTATGTTGTTTTTATTTATATGGTCTGTACCCAGTTGGGCGGTGTCAATGTGTCTGGAAATGACATCCGCAACATCGTGTACTTCGCCGAATGTTGCGACCTATCAACCAGATTGGACGATTACATGCAGTGGAATAACAATTCGTGGTGTTGGTGTATGTTCCAGTTCTTCTACAAGGGTGGCATCCAACCCAACGGTATCCAGTTCATCTTATTATTGTTGGTGTAAAATGATATATCCGGCAATATCCGATTTTGTTCGTATGACCTCAACATCTTGGGGGCAGTTTGATTGGTGCGAGGCCGCATGTGCACAACGTTGTGCCCAGTTGTTTTACAACAATTCCACTTTTAAAAACAACATATTAAAAACATTAAAACGATAATAATGGATAAATAAAATGAAAAAAATAATAGTCATATTTGCATTCGTCATATTAATTCCATTTTCGCAAGCATTTGCTTTAAGTTGTCCTTGTGGATTAACAACATTGGAATCTGTTGTTGGAATCAGACTTGTAAGTGGTAGTACATGCCCAACCGGCACCACAAAAATAAATTTGTTTGAATCAATAGCAGACGTGCCAGAATGTATAGAAGGTTTATGTGTACCATCTTCATATTATGATCCATTTTGTATATTTTATTCGACAGGCAGTTCAGATTCAACGGGTACTTATAAATTTGAGCCGCCTTGTACAAACGTAAGTTAAACCAACCGCCTTTACGGCGGTTTTATTTTTTATAAAGAAATATAAAATTTATTTTGGCGCGCCCAGAAGGATTCCCTCGGCCTGTGTCCTGCGGGGCATTCGTAACGTTTCGCCTGCGCAAAAGCTTGGCTTAACTACTCATTGTCGCACCCTCTGTGTCGGGTTCAAATCCTTGGGCTTGCAACAAAATTAAAACCGGCATACAGCCGGTTTAAATTTCTGGCGCGCCATTGGTATCCAAAGTCCGAACCCTTTGTTCACGGAATTACGCCGCAGTGCGCAATATATATGCAAATCAAACATATTGGCGTGCATCCAAGCAATCGTTAAATCAGATATTTGACACGCAGTTTTGTTTGCTTTAATCGCCACGAAAGATTAGAACTCACACCATTGCCATAATAAAAGCATGCTTATCCACACAGATGTTATTCAGATGCGATACACATGTTAGGGGGGATGGTGGGGGGGATGTGGTATGTGGTTATGGTGTGGGATTGTGACAAATGACCCCAGCACATATTTTATAACACAGCGACAATCGCATTCTGTCGGCACTTATGTTTAATACATGCGCCCCACGGAATTGGGTTATTGTTCTTGGCTCATCCAAACAACCAAATCATGTCCGCTATCGCCTTTCCCAGCCCACGTAAAAATAATAGCAGCATAACCAAGGAGGTTATTAAAATGATTGTGTTGTTAACAGATGTCACAGAATTTTTATTTGGAGCATTAAATTCGTGACCATCTTGATATATTACTGAACAAGAAATGCCAAAAAGACGATACTGTAATATAATTTTTTTCACGCTCGGTATGTTTTTTATATGAAAACTATAAGAATTTGATATTTGAATATCAAACTCTGTTTTACCGTTTGGCACTTCAATTATTTTAGATTCGCCGTTTTTAAGTTTCAAACTGAGTGCATCATCAATAACAACGGACGAGGACACTAGCCTGCCAACATATGCATTTCTTTTTCTTTCCAGTACTATTCTTGTTTTTTTGCCATCAAATCTCCTTTTTTTTAAATATCAGTGCCACGGGTTATGATGTGGCACTGTGACAAATGACCCCAGCGTGTATTTTATAACACAGCGACAGTCGCATTGTCGTGGCCGACGTCAAACGAAAACGAATTTATGCCACCGTCATACCATAAAACAGCAAAAACGCGCTGTCGGCTATTTGTCGCATTCTGTCGGCAATTGTGTTTAATACACGCGCATCCGTCCCATTCGGTCATAAATGGCATTAAAACCATGGTATATGTGATCTGGCAGTGTTATGATGTTGAAATATGTCAACACATCACCAATCAGACCAACCGCCAACAATATAACGATCGCAGTCAGTAAGATATTAGTCTTACCGAGCATATCTGCCAATGATTTCTGTTCTGTGTATTCTGGTGTTTTCATTGTTGTTTTCTCCATGTGTTATTATGTTTTATAGGGTCTTTTGTACCATTGTTAATGATTGGCATGTTTGTCTCATAATGCAGTAAAACCACGCAAGAAAAATGTGATGTTGAAACTGCTTATTTGTTCGGGATAACTATCAAATACTTGATTGTCTACATCAATTGTACTGTTGTCATAGTTATTCATATGGCTAAAAGTAATATCTGATGGCGACAAATGTGTTTTACCCGTCAAATAAGACAATCGTATCCCCCATTCACCACTTTGCCCCAATGGAATAGAATATTGCAACCCCAGACCATATCTGAACATTGGTTTTAATTTATCATTTACATTCAAACTGGCTGATGTCGCACTGTTCAACGCGTTTATACTTAATAGCCCAAGAGAACCAATGCCAAAAATTGATAATTTTCGTCCAACATTAAAGCCCAAATTAAGATATAGTATCTCCCAATAAGACATATCTATATCCGCGGTATGAGAAAAGAAATAATCATATGTCATTGTTGCTTTTGACAACTTCATATAATTTATTTGGGCACCGACACCGGTGTAAAAATACTTTGTTTTATAGTCTATACCAAGCTCAAAATTGTACCCAAATGTACCGCTGCCTGCACTTACCCCCAGACCACCAAACAAACCGCTTGTTGCATCAGGGTGTTTTGAAAATTGTAATGTTTGACTGGGATAATATATTGTTTCTCCACCTGTAACTTCTATGTTGTCGGTTATGTTATAAAAACCACTTTTCGAGAAACTAACCTTATGCGTCTCGGTAGATGACAACTCCTTGCTAACATTACCTGTCAAGGTATTGCCGTCCACCTTGATTTCAACACCAGGATTACGAACCTTAAAAGCAGAAAAATCTATCCTCCCCGGCAATTTAGACATAGATATCGTGTATTCATCATCTGATTCATATGAAAATGTACGCGTTTGGGTGACTTGTGCTGCCTCGGCATTGGTGGCGGTTATGCTTTGCTCTATGCCCAATGGCGCGTTAAATTTAATTGGCTCTTTACCATAATCAACACCATTAACCGCGATATTTGAATCGCCCAAACTGGTACGCACCGTGATTGTCTTGGTGCCGCGTTTTAATGTTTTGGTTATTCGGCCAGATGTTGGCACGATTAATTGTTCCGTTATGGGTTCATAGTTTTCTTTTGTGATTTCCAATGTATATTTGCCGTTGCATACATTGCCAAATTTTATTGGTGCCGAGCCCTGATACCTGCCATTGTCTATGGTCACATATGCCCCAGCAGGCACAGTCACAATTTCTACGGGCGTTCCACGGCATTGTGTATCGCCGACAACTTCTGTAAATCTTAAAGATGCCTGCAATTCATCGGATGACATACTTTGCAGACGTTGTTTTTCAGCATTTATTTCTGATTTTAAGTATCTGTATTGAACGCAACCTGTCCAACCATCTGTTGTTTCTTCAACATCGCTGCGCTGCCGTTCCAGCCCCTTTAATGTTATCATACCGATGGCGCGTTCATACGAACGGGTGGTGCCAGACGCACCGATTTCATCCGAATAAAACTCTGATTGAACATCCAGTTTTGTACCAAACAGACGCCCAATTTGTGCGTCTATATCTTGTTCCGCCTTGTTGGCGGCATCGCTTGCGCTGGTTTCAGAATACGATTTGGCCACAAAATATTTATACTTTGCGTCGTCTGGTGGGGTGACCGTGGCCCAATCACAATCCCCCGCACTGGCGGCACTGATGCCGCCAATGCACAACACGATATACAACAACTTTTTCATGATTATTCTGCCGTGCTGGTGGTGTGGGACATAGTAAATTCATTAACAGTATCCGTCACGCGTTTATTAAATTCCGCGGACAGACCTTTGTTCCCGTTCAAGAAATCGTTCATCTGTTTTTTGAAATCAGATTCTTTGATTTTCATGCGAACATAAAAACGATATTCCATTTCTTTATCCCCATCAGCATTTGTCACCAATACTTTTTCCCAATAACGATTTGCAGGCGTTAAACCAGAAAATGCGATTTCACTTTTTTCAATGGATAAAAATTCTGTGCGATATTGGTCGCCTTCAACACCTTCTTGGGCATCAACAAAATTTGTTTTGATTTCTGTTTTTATCGCATTGGACAAGTCTGTTTTTGCCTGATTTTCGGCTATTCTGTATCCTTGGGCAATATTGGCACGGTCGCTGCGCACAGTTGCCATACTGGTCACAAACATATCGCCATTTTTTACTTCTATGGGGTCATCATCCTTGACCCACGATGGGCGTGATGATAATTCATCGCTGCGTGCGATTACTTCGTCATGCATACCAGACGCACATGCACCCAATCCTGCTAACATAGCCAGCATTAAAAATATTTTTTTCATTGTTTTAACTCCCTTGTTTGTTCAAACAAAAAACCACCTGACAAAGCGGGTGGTTGGAGGTTCAGAACTATAATACTCGGAAAATAGCGGGCTTATTCAATATATTCGCCGCCCTCCAACCATGATGATTGGAGGCTTTTTTTGTCCCCACGGACACCGAGTATAAATGGGTTCTGACGCCCAACACGGCAACCGCCATGTCAAAATTACTTTATCACGGACAAAAATCCCGTGCAAGCAATTTTATGAACAGCGCTGTTATGCTGGATTTTCAAAAATCAAGAAAAATATATTGATATTACGCAAATTTTTTGCGGATTTTTTGTTGCGAATTTCAAAATCCGCACACATACTGAATATATAACAGGCATAAGTGCAGAAAAGACTGGATTAGTATAGATAAACGAGTAAAGATGCCGATGTATGAAAGAAGTGTTGAATGGTGCAGGAAACAAATGGGGGCTGGGCACGAACGGTTCAATGACGACCAAATAAGGCAGATTTATTCAGCGCTGAATCCGATAATTCATACATTGGTATTGGAGGCTCAAAAACAATGGAAACAAAAGCATTTACACCAAAAGTAATTATATATTGCCGTGTATCCAGTCGAAAACAAGTCACCGAAGGCAACGGACTGGACAGCCAAGAACAACAATGTCGGGCATGGGCGCGCACCAAGGGATATCCTGTTGAAACTGTTTATATAGAACCCGGAATGTCTGGCAGTGATGCAAATCGCCCCGTGTTTAATGAAATGTTAAACTTTTTAAGGCATGTCAAAACACCTTATATTGTGTTGGCATACGATATAAACCGTTTTGCGCGAAATGCAGCCCTATATGCGACATTTAGACAAGAAATGAAGAAGCATGGCCACCTTGTTCAAAGTGTCACCATGCAAATGGATGAAACGGCAGAAAGCGAATTGATAGAATATGTGTCTGCTGCGGTTGCCCAATATGAACGTCAAAAAAATAAAGACCGCACAAAAACAAATATGATGGAACATGCCAAACAGGGGTATTGGGTATTAAATGCACCCGTGGGGTATAAAAAAGTCCGCACCCAAGGTCGGGTTCATTGGGTGCGGCTTGACCCAACCGCCACATTTATACAAGAGGCATTAGAGGGATTTGCATATGGACGGCTGGCAACACAAAAGGCTGTTATGGAAAGCATGCGCAGTGCCATATTGATTGATTCTTTTGGGCGTCCAATACAGTTGACACTCAACTTTGTAAAGAATATGTTAAAAAACGAAAAATACACCGGTTGGTTTGGATACCCACAATGGGGCATACCATATCAGCAATGGCACATAGAACCAATAATCAGCATTGATACTTTCCAAATGATACAAGACCGCCTGCATGGTAAAAAATCGGCCACGCGTGGGCGCAAACACAATATGAATGACGAGACGTTTCCATTGCGCCGTTGGGTATTATGTGCCGCATGTGGTCGCCCATTGACCGCAGACAAACCGCGCGGTAAATGTGGCAAACGCTATATGTATTATCACTGCTATAATAAAAATTGTCCGATGCACAGCAAATCAATACGCCGCGATGATTTGCACGCAGATATGGAAAGTTTGCTGCGTTCTATTACACCCGATAAAGCGTTGGTAAATCTGGCGCGTGGAATAATTACCGATACATACAATAAAATAACCGCGGATACCGCCGCACAGCAAAAACAACGCCAAACAGAAATCGCCAAACTGCACAAAGAAAAGGACAATGCGTTTAATTTACTGATGAACAGTTCAAATGACCCACAAATCGCAAACATGTGTCGCGAACGCATAAATACCATTACAGGGCAAATTACGCGTCTGGAATCCGAAATAACAGCAACGGATGCCAACGAAATGCCACTTGATTATGCGCTGGATACAGTGTGCGAGTTTTTAATCCATCCGGTGGAAATATGGCGGGTTGGCGATTTGAATCAAAAACGCGGGGTTCTAACTTTGTGTTTTCCAGACAAACTTTCATACGATAAACAAGAAAAATTTAGAACCCCCAAAGTGTCGCCAATTTTCGCGATTTTTAATGAAAATTTGGGGGATTTTGATTCCTGGCGCGCCCAGAAGGATTCGAACCCTCAACCTTCTGATCCGTAGTCAGATGCTCTATCCAATTGAGCCATGGGCGCAACAGTTTTATATTTTATAAGTTTTTATACGGATTGCAAGTAAAAATATTGCTTTTTTTATCTGCCGCCTTTTTCGCCTTTGCCAGATTTGTGATAAAGCATATTAAAATGCTGACGACAAACTGACTTGAAATTACTGTCGCCAAGTTCAAATTGTTCACCCGCCCGAACTACATTGCCGTTCTTGTCAAAACGTAGGTGATGCGTCGCCAGTTCCATACAACCAGGCATTTGACAGTTTGATTCCATAAAGTGCAATTTTGCACCAACTTCTATCAAGCGCTTTGACGCAGGAAATAAAGTTTCGTTACTATCCACCATTAAACCATAACACATAACAATAATGTTCTTGGCGTCCGCAATGTTTACCAAAATGTCTATGTCAGCCGGTGAAAAGAACTGAACTTCGTCAACCAATACGACTTTTGTGTCTGGTTTTGGAACAAAGCCATGCAGGTTTTGTAAAGATAACGCGGGGGTTTCTATGCCAATTCGTGAAACGATTTTGTCTGATGAAAATCTGGAGTCAAATTGCGGCTTTATAACTTCGGTTGGCGTATTGTTTCGTACAAAGTTATACGCAGTTATTATCAGGCGCGCGGATTTTGATGAACCCATAGCGCCGTAATGAAAATGAAGGTTTGCCATGATATATACCCCTTATTAAGCCATTGATTCCAATCTTTTAATTCTTTCTTCTACTGGTGGGTGCGTTGCCATCAGAGAACTGATGAATTCGCGGGGACCGCCGGGATACGCAATACAAACCGCAGACATAGATTTTACTTTATCCAAGCATTCTACGCGTGAATCAGTCGTGATTTTGCGCAGGGCAGACGCCAAAGCTTTTGGGTTTCTTGTGATATGTGCGCCGGTTGCGTCGGCGGCGTATTCGCGATTTCTGGATATTGCCATGCGTAGTATCGGGGTGACAATCCAATTAAATACCATAAACGCCAGCCATACCATTAATAAAATGGCAGCGCTATTTTTATTGTCGTCGCGGTCGTTGTTACCGTATAGCGCCATACGTAAAATCATATCGGCCGCAAATACAGTTACACCGACGCCAGTTATAAGTAACATATCTAATCTGATGTCTCGGTTACCTATATGCGCCATTTCGTGTGCGATGACGCCTTCCAGTTCCAGTCGGTCCAATTTTTTTATTATACCGCGTGTCAGCGCAACAGAAGCGTCTTTTGGACTGCGTCCCGTTGCAAAGGCGTTCATTGAATCGTCGTCTATGATATAAACTTTCGGACAGGGCAAACCGGCTGCGATAGATACGTTTTCAACGGCGCGAAAGATTTCGCGATTCTTTGGGTCGTCGTCGTGTATTTCGTGTGCGTGTGCGGAATTTAACATCATTGAATCCCCAAATGCCCAAGATATCAATAACCATACAGCACAAGCGATGAAAGTAGGTATCGCTACTTGAATCGTTGTCTCTAATGCTTGTTCAGCGGGCACAACAATCCAAGTAAATAAAAATATTAGTGCGATGAATATCAGCGGAAATAAGATGACTAAAATAGTCGTTTTAATATTGTTGCTGCGAATGTGGTCGTATACGGTTTTGACTTGTTTCATAGTAAATGGTTCCTGTTAAAAATTGTTGCTTTGCTTTCTATTATAAATAAAAAACAAGGCAAGTCATGAAAAATATTTTATATATATTTTGTACAGGTTTATGCGTTTGTCCAAGCGCAGTAAAAGCACAGAATTTATATCCGGCGGATTATTTAGTAGAGGCGGCGTCTGCGTGGCAGAATTTGCTGGCAAACCTTGGCGTTGGCGGTGAAATCGCCGCGTATATTCGTGATGTACAGACCACGAACACGTTGGCGTTATCGGATGCGGTTTCTATTTTGGCCTTTAATACCAGTGCAATAGGTTTGTTTGAAATCAACCACCATGTGTCACAGGCGTTTTCTGTTATAGACTCGCCAATAATGGCGCGTAGAAATCAGTGCGTCAAGAATTTGATGAATTGCAACGTGCAAAATCAGACGATAAGCATTGACGGTCAGGTTTTTGGGTCTTTTGCAGAATTTGACTCGGATAATAACGGTTCTTTTGATACGCGAAATACCGGTTTTTATATCAGCGCCAAAGGTTTTATATCAAACGGTTGGCAGCTGGGGGTGTCTTATACGCGCAGCATGACAGATACGCAAGATACAAAGGTCTATGCAGATGCCACCAGTAACAGCATTACAATGTTTACAGAATATGTCGCGGACAGTGGTTTCTTTGTTAACGTCGGATTAAACGGCGGTCATACCAGTTGGAATATGGACAAGACAATTGCTGGGATGCCCGATAACAGTGCTTATGACACGGATTTTGTTGCAGGGCAGGTAAATACCGGCTTTTTAATGTATCGTGGGCGCATTTCTTTAATTCCGCAAGTTGGCGTTAAATATTTATATACATATTCAGATAAATATGTTGATAATGCGTCCCAAGAATTTGACGATTGGTGGTATAACTTTTTAACTGGGTTCGCAGGCGTTAAAGTCGGCTTTGATTTCAAGGGCAGTGATTTTATTATTCGTCCGGACATGCACATGGGTGGCAGTTACGATTTTATCAGCAACGGTACGGATAATATATCGGTTCAGTTAATTGATTACAGTGTTTATGACATTCCCATAGAAATTCCGCATCGGGCTGCATTTAACGGAGGACTGGGGATAAACGTATATGCAACGTCATTTTCTGCTGGTATATCATATAATTTGGACTTGCGTTCTGAATATATTGCGCATACGGGAAAATTAAATCTGAAGATAATTTTTTAATTTGGCATTAAATATGCTATAATTAAATTATTATGAAGTATCCAAGCGGTATATTATTAGCATTGATATCTGTATGTTATGCGCGCTATGCAGATGGCTCCAGTTTGTTGCAAGCGCAATCTTTTCCAAAGACTGCGGCGGATTTAACGTTTGTTCAACGTGTTGAGTTATTGTCAGATGGTTTTGAAGTCCTAGAATCCACGTATGATGCCAGCGGACGCTGTATATCAGGATGTGCATATTATGGGATTACGCTGGCAGAGGATATACAACGGTCAGAGCAAAATACAGAAGATGCCAGCCAGCATATGTATGATTTAGGTTATCAGACCGGTGAAGACGGTGGCTTTGTCAAACAAACCGAAGACGTCCAAGCGCAACAATCCGCAACAACGCAACCTAACGTAGTTGTTAATTATACACCAAGATGTTTCCCTGTAAAAACGGATATACCAGCCGGTCAAAGGGAACCCGTGGGTGAGCCTTTAAAAGGCAAACCTCGTATCACATCTCCCTATGGTTATAGAGAACATCCAATAACTGGGGAATATAAAAAACATTATGGTATAGATTTTGGGGTGCCTGCCGGAACATCTGTGTTTACGCCTGC
Source organism: uncultured Pseudomonadota bacterium (assembly GCA_949290785.1). Taxonomy (GTDB): domain Bacteria; phylum Pseudomonadota; class Alphaproteobacteria; order Rs-D84; family Rs-D84; genus Enterousia. Next base: position 16,468 of record CASETE010000012.1, on the reverse strand, counting down.
GGATGGGGTGGTAGAGGCTGTGTGGAGTGACAAATATTGTGGCAATGGTATAAGAATTCGTCACCCAAGTGGATATAAAACTATTTATTGTCATTTAAGTCAGCAATTGGTTAAACAGGGTGAAACGGTATTTGCGGGTTGTGAAATTGCAAAAACCGGCAAGACGGGTATGGCAGATGGGGCACATTTACATTATTCTATTAAGTATAATGATAAATATATTGATCCTATGAAATGGTTGGGACGGAATTAATCAGCGGGCTTTTTTAGTCTTACACAAAAACTGCCATTGTTAATGGGGGTTACAGATATGAAATACGCAGATATAATGCTGTCTTTGACCCATTGTTGAAACTTTATTTTTAAAATTCCGCTGGCCCCAGTGATTATCGTTGCATTACGTATACCGCTGTGGATTAGGTTATTAATGGCGTCCCATGCTTGTTCTTGGGTATATTGATGTAAATCTAAAACGGCGCGTTCTGTATATTGTGCGGTTTTTGTTTGTGGAATTCTTGTTGATAGGCGTAATTCAGATCTTACCTGTTTGACAACATTTGTATCAGGTTTAAAGACGGTGTTTGCCATATCGTTAATGTCTGCGTCGGATAGTTTTTTCATAACAGAAGAATTATAAAAACAAAAAACAAAAAATCAACAAGAGTAAAAAAAACGCCCCGCAGGGCGTTTTTTTAAATACTGTCGGCGTTTATCCAACGACCGTTTTGCAACAAGCCTGGTGCCATACCTTCGTTTGCGCGTAAAGAATCAATTACGCTACGTGCTTGTGCTGCATCCAAGTCAATAATGCGAACTTTGTACATGTCGCCTTCTTCAACGACAACCGCATTTCCATAAGCGCGCATTTTTGCTGCCAATGCATTTGCACTATCTTGAGCATAGAACGCGGCAACTTGTACACTGTAATCGCCCCCAGTTGTTGCAACAGGCGCCTGCGTTGTTGTTACAACTGTTGTCGTTTCAACTGTTTGTACGGGTTGTGCTGTTACAGTTTGTTGTGGTTGTGCGCTTGTGCCAAGCGTTGCGTTTTTAACAGCCATAGATTCATTTGCTAATACTTGGATTTGAACCTTTGCCTGACCGTTCATGCCGATTTTTTGTGCCGCTGCAGGTGACAAGTCCATAATACGTGTGTTTACAAAAGGACCGCGGTTGTTTACACGTACTGTAACAGCCTGACCGTTATCAAGGTTGGTTACGCGTGCAATCGTTGGCAGTGGCAAGGTTTTACTTGTTGCAACCATTTGGTTTACATCAAATATTTCACCGTTGCTTGTTTTTGTGCCGTTTAATTCAGATGGTATTATTCCCGCAACGCCGGTTTGATTATATGTTAAATCTTCAACAGGGATGTATTGAACGTCTTCTACTTTATAAGCGGTGCCGACATAGTATTTCGGTGCCGGTGCCAGCAGATATGCATCGTTTAACGACGCGTTTGTGCCTGTGCTGTCTGTTGTGACAAGAACTTCTTCGCCAAAGCCGTCGGAACCATAGCCGTTTACCGCGCTGGTATCCGTAGAACTTAGGTCGCTACAACCGGCAATGATACCGGTCAATACTGCTAATGAAACGATTTTTTTCATTTGGGACTCCTTACATTCTTGTTTTAAATAATATCATATAAAAAGTCTGTTTTCAACTTTATTTTGATGATATTTTTTTATCAATAATGTAAGCCAACGGAAGATATATGACGCCGAACATCGCAATGGAAATGAACAAGACCCATATGCTAGAAATATTTACTTGCCATAACAGTGCGCCCATTAGTACAGAAAGCAGTAAAAAGGCAAAGATAGACTTCAAGGTACCTTTGTTCAGGTGAAATAATTCACGCTGCCTGCATGCACGCCCCAGCAAGTAATTTTTTAAATAACCGCTGATTACGACTCCAATAGGAATTGCTAGATAGCCGACAAAAGGGAATAGCGCCAAATATATGACGGACGCAGCACCCAGTGAAATCATGCTTGTTTTTACGGGCGTTCTGACATCTTGGCTGGCATACAAAGTCTTGCTATAAATCTGGCTTATCATCATTGCCGGCAATACAAATACTTGAATCATTATCGCCACTGCCACCGCATGTGTGGATTGAGGGGTCCATGCACCGTATTCAAACAAATACTTTATAATCGGTTCGGCAAGTACGAACAGCCCGACAAGACAAGGCATAATTAACATCATAGACTTACGCATGGAAGAATTTTGCTGGATATATACGCTACGCATATTTTTTCCCGCCAGCGCATTAGAGATAGAAGACATTAAAACCGTTCCGACGGCCAAGCCAATCATTGCAAAAGGTAGTTGTACAATGCGGTCCGAATAATAAAGCCAAGAAACAGCGCCGCTTTGGAAACTGGCGACCAAGGTTCCTATGATTATGGTTATTTGATAAAAACCGTTGCCGACGATGCTTATTCCCAGTCTTTTGAATAAACTTTTAATTCCGGGCGTCCATTTAGGTTTAATTAAATATAGTCCGAAATGTTTTTTTCTAATTCTATTCCACAAGACTGCAAATTGTATAATGCCGGACAATACCACTGTGAAAGCCATAATGTACAAAATGGTGTCAGATGCGAAGAAGGCAGACAACAAAAGTGCGCCGATTAACATTATGTTTAACAGCACAGGCATAAAAGCCGCCAACAAGAAACGTGAAAAGGCGTTTAGTATTGCGGATAGGAATGCCGCGCCGCAAACGAATATTACGTAAAAGAACATTATTCTGGAAATAAGTATGGTTAATTCTAGTTTTCCAGGGTCTTCTGAAAATCCGGGTGCCAGAATCCATACGACTATTGGCATTAAGATTTCAAACACAACGGTTATTCCCAAAAGTATCGTCATTAACCAGGAAAAAACGTTTTTGGCAAAATAGTCGTCTTTCTTTAAGTCTGTGTACATAGGAATGAATATGGCAGACAGTGCCCCTTCGCCCAGCAAGTCACGAAATAGGTTAGGTAACTTAAAAGCGGCTAAGAATATGTCAGACAGGCGTCCTGCGCCTAATACACGTGCAATCAGCATGTCGCGGATGAAACCGAATACGCGACTTATGCCTGTCATTGCACCAACCCCGAAAATATGTTTGCCTAGTTTCATAGTTTAGATTATACTCATGTTCAAGACATAAAATCAAGGCAGGAATAAAAACTATGAAAAAATTATTTATCGCATTTGGTGTTACTGCTGTTTTAGCGGGTTGCGCTGGCAGTGGTAAAGATATAGAACCAGATAAGCCATTAAAAGAAATATACGAAACAGCGTATGCGGAATTCAATGATGAAGATTATGAAACCGCCGCCGCAGAGTTTTTGAAGGCTGAAAGTCAATATCCTTCCAGTCCATGGGCGGCAGATGCGTTGGTTATGGCGGCGTATTCGCAATATATGGACGATGATTTTGCTGGGGCTCTGTTAACGGCAGACAGGTTTATGCGTTTTCATCCGGGGCACAAAGATGTTCCTTATATATTATACTTGCGCGGAATGTGCTATTATCGTCAGGTAAGTGACGTTCGTCGTGAACCAGGTATGTCTGCGTACGCTTTGCAACAGTTTGAACAATTGGTTGAAAGGTTTCCACGGTCTAAATATGCCAAGAACGCAGAAAATAAAATAGTCATTTTGAAAAACTATATAGCGGGCAAGATAATGTATTCGGCGCGTTCTGATATGCAGAAAGAAAATTGGCCCAGTGCGATATCCAAGTTGCAGTCTGTTGTCTCTGGTGCCCAAGAAACTGTTATGACGCCCGAAGCGTTGTTTAGGTTGACCGAGTGTTATAAAGCCATTGGTCTGACAGAACAGGCCACGGGATATGCCGAAATGTTAAAGTTAAATTTCCCAGATAACGAGTGGACGAAAAAATTGTCTAAAAAATCTTCGGAATTTGGGGAAGTAAAGAAATAAAAAACCGGTGTAAAACCGGTTTTTTTATCGTATCTTTTCAATTTGTATTTTGGCCGCCGCTGTTGGTCCAATTTGACCGTTATAATGACTAGCCTTGTTTTTGTCATAGGGTTTTCTTGTGCCCAAAAATGTTTCGTAATATATTTGACCGATGCGCATGTTCGGATAAACGACTGTTGGGTACAGGGTTTTAATTTCCAGCGTCCATGTTCCGCAAAAGCCGTCGTCACCGCGCCCAGCAGTGTGGTGGTTTAATATAAAGTTGCGTCCAATAGATGATTTGCCGTCTATATAAGGGAACAGATTTCTTGTTTCTGTGTATTCAACGGTTGACCCCAGGTATCCAATCATTGGCGATAAAATAAGTCCTGTTTCAGGAATTTTTATATCAATTGTTTCATGAGATTCATCTTCGCATGGGTCTATTAAAAATTGTGGGTTTATTGCGTCATAGTTTTGATGACATAAAATATAGTCAACATAATATACGTATGATTCAAACCAGTCCATCATGCTGTGATTACTGCGGTTACCTTTGTATTGAATTGCAGGCTTCATACCCTTGGGTAAAGTATGCTTATAGACCTTAAGCGTATCAGCCAGATGCAAGTCATAACTATTACTGCCAAGGCATTTACGGTTAAATGGTTTAATTATTATGTCGGGTTTTGATTCCGGGTTCATATAATTTGGTTTGTTCATAATTTCTAAGATTTTTGGACCTGTTAATTGCATGATTTGCTCCGCATTTGATTAAATATTTCTTGGTAATAAATATCAAAATATTCGGCACTTGCAAGATTTTTATTCACTTTTTGTTTAGGTGTGCTAAGGTACTCGGTATGACAGACAAGACATATTCAGGATTTATTGCAATCGTTGGTCCGACCAACGCAGGTAAAAGTACTTTGATGAACCGGATTATGGGGCGCAAGGTATCTATCGTTTCACACAAGGTACAAACAACGCGTACGCGACTGCGTGCGGTCAAGATGGTGGGTGCTCGTCAATTAATTTTTGTTGATACGCCGGGGGTGTTTAAGCCTTCGCGTCGTTTAGACAGGGCGATGGTTGGGGCGGCAATGGACGCGGTATCAGATGCAGACGCCATTTTATTGGTGTTGGATGCGCAAAAGGGTGTTACCGATACGGTTCGTAATCTGATAGAAAAAATAAAAGGCAATCAGAATTTATTTGTTGCATTGAACAAGGCAGACGCCATAAGAAAGCAAGATTTATTACCGATTGCGGCCGAATTATCACAGATGGTGGACTTTAAAGAAATATTTATGATTTCCGCGTTAAAAAACGACGGTGTGCAACAGATGTTAGATTCTTTGGCTGCCGTTATGCCAGAGTCGCCTTATTTGTTTGATACTAAGGATGCGTCAGATGTTCCTGATGCACTGTATTTATCAGAACTAACGCGTGAAAAGATATATAAGTATGTTCATCAAGAATTACCTTATCATATAAACGTTTTGACGGAAAGGGTAGAGGTTGATGACGAAGGTGTCTTGGATATATATCAAAAAATTGCCGTTCAGAACGAGGCTCATAAGAAGATAGTAATAGGTCGTGGTGGTGCACAGTTAAAGAAAATAGGTACTGCCGCGCGGCGTGATATACAAGAGCAGTGGGATGTAAACGCACGCTTGCATTTGTTTGTTCGCGTAGAGCCCGATTGGGAAAATAAGGCCGAAAATTATGCGGAACAAGGGTTGGAGTTTAAAAAATGAATCATCGTGTAGAAGACGTATTAGTAACAAGGGCATTGTATACGATTTTTGTTTTGTGTTTATGTTGCGGACTGATGTATATATCCGATAAATTTATCTTGGTTGATAATTGTGTCGTAGAAAAAAAGTCTGGTAACAAAATAATCGTCAAATCTTTGGATAAAAAAGACAATGCAAAAACGGTCATAGAGTTTGAAAAGTTCGCCAAAGGCATGGAATATTATAATAATATAAAAGTAAACGATACGCTGGCTTTGAATATTTCTGGTAATGATGCTGTTTACAAGAATCATCATTTTTTTGGCAAAATATCCAGAATTCGCGGAATAAATGGCAAGACGTTGGACGAGATTGCTAATGATTTTGCACGTGGTACCAAATCAGGCGCAATAAATGCGCTAAGACAAAAGACAAGATAAATTAATGTTACACACATCAGATTTTGATTTTGAATTACCAACAGAATTGATAGCGTCGCACCCGCTACATCGCCGTGATGCGTCACGTATGCTTGTTGTGAACGGAACCGCCGTTGCAGATAAACATATTCGTGATTTTTTGGATTATTTACAGCCTGGCGACGTTGTCGTTTTTAATAATTCCAAGGTAATACCTGCGCGGTTTAATGCCTCTGGACACGAGATAACTTTACACACCGCCGTAAGTGATAAGGTATGGTGGGGACTGTGCAAAAAGTTTAACAAGATAAACGTTGATGCGGTTTTAACTTTGGACGATGGTACGCAAGTTAAAGTTCTGGACAAAGATGATGAAAGTGGTCTGAAACTGGAATTTTTATGTGATAATGTTTTTGCGGTCCTAGACAAAGTTGGCAAAATGCCGCTGCCGCCATATATGAAACGTGCGGCAGAAACCGAAGACCGTGACCGTTATCAAACGGTATATGCGGATCCAGTCGGTTCAATGGCTGCGCCAACCGCGGGTTTGCACTTTACGCCAGAGTTAATGCAAGAAATAGAAGCCCGCGGCGCAAAGATTGTAAAGATAACTTTGCATGTTGGTGCAGGAACTTGGATGCCTGTAAAGACGGAAGATTTATCACAACATAAAATGCACAGTGAATGGTGTTGCATTACGCCGCAACAAGCGGATGTAATAAATAATGCAAAACGTGTAATTGCGGTTGGTACTACGTCTATGCGGACGCTTGAAAGTGCGGCAATGGATAATGGCATATTGCCGAAACAAGACAGAAAAGCAAGGATTGCGCCTATTTGTCGCAGTACAAATATATTCATTACGCCGGGATATAAGTTTGGTGCAGTTGATATATTACTGACGAACTTTCATTTGCCGAAATCTACGTTGTTTATGTTGGTGTCTGCATTTGCAGGACTTGATGAAATGAAGAAAGCATACGCGCATGCGGTGGATGAAAAATATAGATTTTTCTCGTATGGGGACTGTTGCTTGTTATTTAAGAAGGGGGAATAAATGAAGTTTGAGCCAAGTTTGCATAAGTTATCAAATGGGTTAACTGTTATTCTGGACCCTATGGATGCGGCATCTACAAAAGTTGTGGTTACTTTTGATACAGGCAGTCGCGATGAAAAGCCAAATGAATACGGCATAACACACTTTTGCGAACATATGTTATGTAAGGGGACAAAGCGTTTCAAAGACTATAATGAAATAAATGATTTTATTAGTGATAATTCTGGAATTTGGAATGCGTCTACATCGGATAATTCTTTAAAATTATATGGACGTATATATTCAGATAACGCCCCAGTTTTATTAGATGTTTTTAGTGATATGTTGCAAAATTCGTCTTTTGACGAGAGTGTTATAGAAAACGAAAAAACGGTTATCTTGGACGAATTAAGAAGAAAACAAGATAATTTGAATAATAAAGTGTATGAGTTTATAAATAATAAAATTTTTGCTGGGAAATATCCTACTTATCGCACGCTTGGAACGGAAGCAAATATAAAATCGTTTAACCGTAAACAACTGAAGTTGTTTATGGGACGTCGGTTGTCCGCTAAAAATTGTGTGATATGTGTATCTGGTAAAATAGAAGACAAAGATGCTTTGTTAAAAGACATAGAAAGTAAATATTCTTTCCTTAAAGCGTTTGATGTTTCTAAAAATATAGAAGAAGTTCCATACGTCCCAGATGTTGCACATTACAGTATTAAAGAGGATAAAAACACTAATTTTTCTATTGTTTTTCCAGAGTTATATAAATATAAAGAAGAAAATTTGTTTAAACGTATGTGCGTAAGGACGTTTGAAGATTGGATGCGGTATAATTTATATAATGTATTAAGACAAGAAAATGGTTTGGTTTATGGGGTTAAGTCTGGTTCTTGGGGGCCGAATGAGCAACGTTTAAATGGTTTTAGTACCACCGCCACACCAGAAAATTTAGAAAAAGTAGTTTCGTTAATGGCAAGGACAGTAAATGATGTTTATATGAAAAATCATATCACTAACGACTATATAAATCGTTATAATAACAAAATGAAACTAGGCGATGCGGATTTCTTGGAGTCAAATGAAAAGCGTGCAGCTAAATTGATTTCATATTATTTAGATTTTGGTACTTTATATGATTTTAATTCTGTTATAAAAATGTCAAATTCTATGACGGCAGCAGACGTTATACGTAATTCACGTGGGTATTTTGACGGTCCGATTTCAATACTTTCAAATGGTGCAGACTATGATACGGATTTAATTAAAGTATGGAACGAAAATATAGGTGATTTGTCGCAACAAAATTCTATGATAATCACAAAGGATGATAAATGTCGTTAAAGTTTAATTTAATTGCAAAAGACGGTATGGCGCGCCGCGGTGAAGTAGAAACGGCGCATGGGACCTTTCAAACGCCTGCGTTTATGGCGGTTGGAACGGCTGCAACGGTCAAGGCACTTACTATGGACCAAGTGCGTGCAACTGGTACCGAAGTCATCTTGGGAAACACTTATCATCTGATGATGCGCCCTGGTGGCGATTTAGTTGAAAAAATGGGCGGACTTCATAAGTTTAGTGGTTGGACAGGTCCTATATTAACTGACAGTGGTGGTTTCCAAGTTATGTCGCTGTCTAACTTGGTAAAAATGAAAGAAGAGGGCGTAGAGTTTACTTCGCATATAGACGGTGGAATAAAGCATTTTTTACGTCCGGAAGATTCAGTGCGTATTCAACATCAGTTAGATTCTAATATAACGATGGTTCTGGATGAATGTTTGCATTTACCGGCACCGCGCGAACGCGTAGAAAAGAACGTGGATATGGTGACTCGTTGGGCGCGCCGTAGTAAAGATGCTTTCGTTGACCGCCCAGGATATGGAATATTCGGTATAGTCCAAGGGGCTGATTTTAAAGATTTGCGTATAAAGTCTGCAACGGCGCTGACTGAAATTGGGTTTGACGGCTATGCCGTTGGCGGCTTGGCAGTTGGCGAGCCACAAGACGTTATGTTTGATATGATTGCAACAACAACTCCGTTGTTACCGGAAGATAAACCAAGATATTTAATGGGGGTGGGAACGCCACTTGATATAATCGGCGCGGTAGAACGTGGCATAGATATGTTTGATTGCGTTATGCCAACGCGTGCGGGCAGAACGGCGCAAGCATTTACACGTCATGGTACCATGAATATGAAAAACGCAAAGTTTCGTGACGACCCAACGCCCTTAGATGACAAGTGTGGTTGTCCGGCATGTCGGTTGTCGCGCGCGTATATTCATCACTTGATAAAGTGTAACGAAATATTGGGGGCGACTTTGTTGACGCAACATAACTTGTGGTTTTATCAAGATTTAATGCGCGACATTCGTGTGGCCATAGAGCAGGGCAGATTTGCAGAGTTTAAGAAAGAGTTTATAACGAAATATACAGGCGAAGAATAATATGTTAGAAAAATTAAAAACGAACTTGGCAATTAAATGGTTGAATCAGAATAAAGATGCATCAACTATATCATTAAATTCTACGGATAAATTATATTTAGCTGTATCAAAGAAAAGTGTTGGTAATTTAATTTATATATACACATTGGGTAATATGAAGGCTTCTTCAAATCAATGGAATTTAAATACGACAATTTCTGTAACGACGTTTGATAAAAACAGCAAGGCAGAAATATATTACAAGACGTTAACGGCAATTATGGAACTTCAGCATAAAAATCCGGGTGTGCAGATTATGCTAGAAGCGTACAAAGACGAAATAAAAAAATTTAAAGAAAATACCCGATAAAAGTTATTGAAAAAAACGGACGTGTTTTATTATACTGCTTATATAACGAAAGGAGAAAATATGCCAAAAAAACAGAAAGAAGTAGAAGTCATAGATATGGGCGGTGCTAAAACCGTCAAGAAAAAGACTTCTTTTGTAACGCGTACCAAGCGGATATTCGCAGTTATTTCTGTGATATGGATTGTGTTTGTGGTTTGGGCGCCATTATGGGTCAAGAACACGTATTCTGAACCTATCAAGAAGTCAATTGTTGTATCAATGTTTTTTGATTTGCAAAGAAATATTGTAGAGCAATATGAAAAATTGTTAGACGGTATAAAAGACTCTATCAATCTTGAAGAACCGGTTGCTTTTGCCATAGATAAGGTGCGTATGGCCGAAGATGCTGTTGATAAAGTAACGGATACAACAGCAAAGGCAAAAGACGCTACACAAGACGTCAAAGAAACCAGCGATAAGGCGAAAAAGATATCTGGCTTGGCAGGTATGTTTGGCGTTGATACCAGCGGTGTAGACAAAGCGATTGGTGCGGTTGACGATACTGTTAACAAAGCAAACGATACTATTGCCAAGGTCGACGATACTGCCAAATTAGTGAATCAGAAACTTGACAAGATAGAAACAGACTTAACCAGCGTATTGCAGGTACAAATTGATGACATGATTGACACTGCAATTAAATCGCAACTGGACAAAAATAGCGGTGGTTTGGGAACGACGTTATTAACCAACTATGGTATAAAGCACGTATATCCATGGCGTCCGTCTTCATGGGGCGTTGCGACCAAGATATATAACGACCTGGAAAAGTCCAGTTTAAGTACGGTAACTATAATCACGGATACGGTTAATAAGTACTTTGGTTATGTCGCATGGGGTCTGGTTATAGCGTTTTGGGCTTTGGGCGTTTTGTTATGGGTTATGGCTTTCAAAAAGGTCAAGGCTATAATTGCTCCGTTCATAGTATGTCCGCGTTGTGGTCATACGTTTACGGACAGACGTACCGTATACGGTTTGTTAAAAGTCTTGCAACCATGGAAGTGGTTCTAGACAAATAAAACCGCAGTTATCTGCGGTTTTTTATGTTGTGTAAAAAATGCTTGCAATTATAAAAAAGATATGTAAGAATATGTCACGCAATGCGAGCGTAGCTCAGTTGGCTAGAGCGCAACCTTGCCAAGGTTGAGGTCGAGGGTTCGAGCCCCTTTGCTCGCACCAGGTTTAAGAATAAAAGGTCAGTGCACGATGAAATTCAATTTTAAAAAATCTTATAATTGAAAAGTGCGACCCTCTATAAACGACGGACGCACTTTTGGGCGTCCGTTTTTTTAACTTTAACGGTTCAAAAAGGAACGAGCATGTCAGAAAACGCAAACAACACAACGAAAATCTCTACGAATGAATTACAAGCACGCTTGCAAAAAGCAGAAAATATTCGCGCCCGTGACGGTGTTGTTTGGAAAGATAAATTTGAACGTACTCATACGATTGCGGACGCACGAAATTTATCTGATGGTGCGCAAGTTAAACTGGCTGGTCGTGTTACCGCGTTGCGTTGGTTGGGCAAACTTATGTTTGGTCGTATTTATGATATAGAGGGCGAGATTCAGTTTTCTATGTCGCGCGAAGAACTGGGCGAAGAACAGTATAAGTTTATGAAGGCTAACGTTGATTTGGGCGATTTTATCGGTATTACCGGCGAGTTGTATCATACGACTGCGGGCGAATTAACGGTACGCGTTTCAAAGTATGATATTCTTTCCAAGGCGTTGCGTCCTTTGCCGGAAAAGTTCCATGGTTTGACCGATATGGAAACTAGATATCGTCAACGTTATTTAGATATAATATCAAATTCCGAATCAAGACAGGCCTTGTTGGGTCGTTTCAAGATGATGCAACATTGGCGTGATTTTATGAACAGTCACGGATTTTTAGAGATAGAGACGCCAATCATGCAGAATATTGCTAGTGGTGCGGCGGCGCGTCCATTTACCACGCATCATAATGCATTGGATGCGGATTTTCAGTTGCGTATATCGCCGGAACTGTTCTTAAAGGAAGCAATCGGTGCTGGCTTTGATCGCGTATATGAAGTTGCCAAGGACTTTCGTAACGAGGGTATGGATGCCATGCATTTGCAAGAATTTACTATGGTTGAATGGTATGCGTCTTATTGGGATTATAACAAGAACATAAAGTTCACTTGGGATTTGATACAATACCTATTGCAAAAATGTCGTGGTACGTTACAAATTGAATATCAGGGAACGAAATTGGACTTTTCAAAATACGAGATGATAGATTATACCGCAAAAATGAACGAATTTTTTGGTTGTAATATTTTGGACTTTGAAAACGTTGAAGAATTGCGCGACAAACTGGTGTCGGCGGGTATGTTCCCAGCGTCAGAATTAGAAGATTTAAAGTCGTTACCGGCATTGGTTGATTATGTTTACAAGCGCAAGATTCGTGACAAGATTGTAAATCCGACTGTATTGTACAATTATCCAGCGTACATGGTTCCGTTGGCGCGTCGCAACGACGAAGACGTTCGTCGTATAGATATGTATCAATTGTTGGCTTGCGGTGCGGAATTATGTAAAGGTTATTCAGAGTTAGTCAACCCAATTCAGCAAAAGGCCGCATTTGAAGAGCAGGCAAAAAATATTGCGGATGGTGACGAAGAAGCCTTTAATCCGGACAACGATTTCGTTCGTGCGATGGAACATGGATTTCCGCCGATTTCGGGTGTAGGCATGGGCGTGGACAGATTAGCGAGTATTATCTTTGATCAGCCAACTTTGCGTGACATTGTATTATTTCCGATTATGAAATAAGGTGCTGTGCTGACATGATAAGCAAGTTTTCCGATACGTATGCAATAGACAAAACCGCCGATAACGATCGGCGGAATTTAGCTATAATAGAATCGGCGCGTGCGTCCGATCGTATAAATGAGGAAGCGGCCCAGTATTTATCTGAATTGTATTCGAATAGCATTGTTTGGTTTCGGGAAGTGTTTTATTTTCTTGGAAAATGTTTTGGCGCGCCAAAGGCGCCTGTTATGCGATATGATTACGCAACGGACGATGCGATATATGAGCCGATAAAGATATCAGACATAAATCCGTTGTCGCCTTATATAGTACATCATCGTTTAGATGCAGACCCTATGCGGAATCAGTTTTTTACCAGCGGTGCGGGGCACAAGATAGACTTGGCAGTATCTTCTATTGTTACGGTCATCGTTGGTGCGCAGAAGAATGTAAACAGGGCCATTGATAAAATTACTGGTAAGTATTACAGCGCATATGTGGAAGAGGTTACGGATGCTGTTTATAGAATTGTATCAAATTATGACGACGAAAAGACAGCGCGTGATATATCTATAAAGATTCGTCAAAAACTGAACGAGAAGTACATTTCTACTCCATCCGAGACGGTGTTGTCCATAATAGGTTCCGGTCATGAAAAGATAGCCGTAGAATTAGTTCGTGCGTTGGATAAAATCAAAAAGCCTCGTATGCGTTTACAAGACGTATGGCGTGTTAAATGCTTGTTTGATTTGATACCTCAGGCTCGTACTTTCATAGAGCATGTATGTGATACCATGCCGGACAGGATTTTGTCTGTTCGCGATAATTTTTTTGACGTGGATAACCCGCGTAATTATCGCGATGCAAAGTTAATTATAGACATCGGCAAAGACGGCAGGGTTGTTCCCATGGAAATAATTTGCCAGGTTCGTACTTTTTTTGAGTTTGAACGTCAGACGCACATTAATTACGAGCAGGTTCGTCAGAATGAAAACGATGTTGTTATGCAGAGCCCGTCTGAAAAGGCCGGTGCTTCATTAAACATTAGTCTTGGTGCGCGTGCGCATAACATGGGCATTTCAGAATATAATTTATTAATATGTCAGTGCCTAGAAGACTTGTTTGATCGTGTTGGTTGGAACATTTTATACAGTCAGGGTAATGACGTAACGATATTTGACGGTTTTCCGAAGCCTTGTAAGTTGTACTATCCGCAAAAGGTTTTAGACGGAATAATAGGTAAACTGGACACGGCAATTTCAAACGAAGTTTTTTATGTAGAAAACGCCCCGGCCAAACTTACGCAGGCCCAAGAAAGTCAGATATTTAGGTTTATGGTTCGTTTTATATTAATATCTGCGATGCCGTATGTTCAACGCGATTGGTCGGCGCCTTCGGACACGATGGCGGGCAAGTTGTTTAACTTTGTCATGACCGAGGTACAACGTTATTATAAAAAATCCGCTAAATAGGCGGAAACCGGCATAGGAAATCAAACTATTGTTGTATTTTCATTTTTGCTTGCTTTCATTGTAAGTATTGTTAACAATTATTACAGGAACTCGTGTTTTATGGGGTCCATAACAAGCATAGGAAAGGAATCAATTATGCGTCAAGGTAAAGTAAAATGGTATAACGGTAAAAAGTGCTTTGGTTTTATTACGCCAGACACACCGAACGAAAACGGGAATACAGATGATGTGTTTGTTCATTCCAGTTCTTTAAAGGATGCAGGTATCAGATTTTTAAATGAAAATGATATCGTAGAATTTGAGGAAGAAGTCAGAACCGACGGTAAACTGTCTGTTACAACATTAAAATTGATTCAACGCGATGAAGAATCTGCACGTCGCTTTCAAGAACGTCGGGCAGAGCGTCGTCGTGCACGCGAAGACAGAAAACAACGTGAAGAAAAGACTGAACGTCGTTCTGGATTTGCATTTTGGAAAAAATAATTTATGAATAATACATATATAAACCCCACATTAATATGTGGGGAATTTTTTTGTTGCGGGGACGGGGAATTTTTTTCTAAAATCAAATCAAGGTTGTAAAAAATATCATATGGGGGGATTACTGCGGTATGATTAAAAAAATATTGCTGTTGTGCTGCTTTTTAATAACACCGATTTTTTCTGCAAATGCTGTAACTTGCAACGTTGGTGAATATGCCGACGGCGATTTTTGCTATGAATGCCCCGCGAACGCCGAATGCCCAGACGGTATTGATTTTGTCTGTGATAGTGGCTGGTATAAAAACGGTAATATATGCTCTAAATGCAGTGTTGAAAATTCAACCTGCACAAACGGCACAGATTATAATTGCCTGCCTGGATTTTATGACAAGGACGGTGCATGCCCCGCCTGTCCAGAGAATGCAACATGTGCGGGCGGGCATGAGTTTTTTTATTGTAACGATGGGTATTATAAACAGATAAGAGATAACGGTACTGTTGTTCAATGTCTTTCTTGTGCAAACCATGTATGCGATGGTGAAACATTAATTCGTTGTGGTGATGGATATTATTTACATTTTTCGGGCACATGTTATCCTTGTGGAATTGGATATTATTGTCCACCGGGCGAGGCCGTTGTTGGCATAACCTGTGATAATGGATATTATAAAAATGGTGATGGACTTTGTTCAAAATGTCCAACTGGTTATTATTGCCCAAGGGGTGAATCTACTGTTGATTTAGATAATATTCGTGACCACTGTGCGTCTGGTTATTATCGTACCGGTGGCAGTTGCAGTAAGTGTGATGATGGGGTTATATGTCCCGGTGGCAAGATTGATGAAATGGTATGTCCTGACGGATTGTATAAACACGATGACGGTCGGTGCTTGAACTATGCGCCGGGTGATTGTGGCACGGCACCAAATTGTAACCCTGGTTGTTATAATGCGGGCGGCACGTGTACACAGTGTGTCGCAAACTCCACCTGTACCAGCGCGGATGATTTTACATGCAATGCGGGATATTACAAAAATGGCACTGGGTGTGATATATGTCCACAAAATTCCGAATGCCCCGCGGGCAGTGAACAAATAAATTGTTTGCCTGGATATTGGTTAAATGGTAATAAATGTTCACAATGTGGTGTTGGCGGATATTATTGTAATAATAATATTAGATATCAATGTCCTGGTTATTCTGACGGTATATTTGATCCTGCACCGCCAGAAGGTCATACTTACATAACAAGTAATGTAACAACTCGTACTGTGTTTTCTTCACTTATAACAGAATGCTTGCTTAGTCGTCTAAAATTTGCGTCACCAGAAGGTGAATATATGATTATTAGCACAGGGTATTATGATGGCACACATTATGCAATCAGTTATTCTGATAAGTATTGGTATACAGCAAACACTGGATATTATTTAGATACTATAAATTCACATAATGGTGTCGTTTATTATTTATACAGCAAAGCATGCACAAACGGTGCGCCGAACTCTTATTACACAGGTTCCGGTTCGCCTGGTGGGAATGATTGCCCGTGGGTGTGTGAAGATGGTTATTATCGTAATGGCAACAATTGCTTTGTTTGTCCCGAAGGTATGGTATGCGAAGGCGGTAAAATAATCTGCCCGCCAGGTATGTATGTTGATGAAGCGTCTAATCAATGCATGAACTGTCCAACAGGATATGACGATAATCCAAACCGTGGTGCACAAAACATAAATGAATGTCAGATGTGGTGTGACGGTGGATATTACGTTCCGATT